>CAZJRX010000001.1:0-8550 GCA_964548145.1 uncultured Pseudomonadales bacterium
GTCCGCCAGGTAGAGGAGGATCGCGCCGGATTCCATCATGGACCGCCCTGTGTCGCGGTCGACGATGGCCGGGATCTTGTTGTTCGGGCTAATGGCCAGGAACTCCGTCGCGAACTGTTCGTCCTTGCCGATGTTCACCGGGTGCGCGACGTAGTCGAGGCCGAGTTCCTCCAGGGCGATGGAGATCTTGCGGCCGTTCGGGGTCGGCCAGGTGTAGAGATCGATGCTCATCCGCCATCGGACTCCGCGGCAGGCTCCTCGTCCGTTTCCGAATCGGTGTCCTGCTCGGCCGACTCCGAAAGGTCCGCCACCTTGGTGTCCGCCTCCGTGTCGGCTTCAGCCACCGTGTCGGCTTCAGCCACAGTTTCGGCTTCAGCCACCGTTTCGGGCTCAGACGCCGTTTCGGACCCATCGGCGCCTTCGTCGTCCGGCGGGTCCGGTGCCAGGTCCGTGAGCGGTTTGTTCATCTGCTCGGCGATGTACTTGGACAGTTCGTAGGCACCCGGCAGGCGATCCGAGACCGCGACGTACTTCTCGCCGTCGTCCAGGGAGAACACACTCAACGTCGTCTCGCCGTCATCGTCGGTCAGGACGAAGCTCATCGTCGCCGATTCGGGCAGTGCCACGTCGCTGACGCCGATGGCCGATAGGCCCGTGAAACGCCCTGCGAAGGTCTCGACCTTGCCGGGGTCGACCTCGGTGCCGTCCGCGGAAGTCCAGACGCCGTCCTCGTCCTTCGTCAACTCGAAGCCGGCCGCGTCTGCCGTCGGCTCGTCACCATCCGATTCGTCGTCCGTCGCCGCATCGGCCACGGGCGCCCCCGGCAGGCGACGCATGGCCAGAAGGTCTCCCTTGGGACGAAGCAGGGATCGGTCGAGCCAGTCCGCCGCCTTCACGCCGGCCTCGTAGTTGGAGAACGTGATCGCATAGATCTCGTCCTCGCCGCTTCGAATGGCGTGGGTCTTGCGATAGCCGGGCGAGGTGCCGAGATAGATGTCCGCGACCGTGTCCTCGCCGGCCTTGGCCACGATGTGGCGTTGGTGGTTGCCCTCGGTCACCTCGAACCGCTCGCGGGTGGACTCCGTGTTGGCCACCGGCCAGCCCGCCGAGGCATTGGATAGCTTCTCAACGACCGAGTCCACCTTGAAACCCGCTGCCGGAACACCGTCCGGCAACTGCCATTCGCCGTCGACCTTCGTGACGATGACCGCGCCTTCGTTGTTGGAAACACTGAGGCTGTCGACGCTGTCCGCGTCGAACTCGAGGAACGGCGCCGGCTCCTCGATGCCGCCGCTCCTCGCCGCCAGAAGAACGCCGACGATGACGATCTGAATGCCCAGAAGCGCCCCGAGGGTCGCCTTGTTGACTATTCCACGGCTGCGGTTCATGACGATGCCTCCAACTGTGCCTCGAACGCGCTCCGACGAGCCAACCGGCGCTGTCGGCTGAGTCCGAAGATCAACGCGAGCCCGGCCAGCGCCAACGCGTAGTTGACGTACTCCCAAACCTGCTGCTGGTCCGCGTCCATGGGTTCGAGGGTGCGGTTGAACTGTCCCCGGGCGCGGATGCCCAACAGCGACCGGTCCTCCACGGCCCAGTCGACGAGGTTCGCCATGAGCTGGTTCGAGTTAACGTAGATCATGCCGTCCGCCGAGCCGATCATGCGTACCGTCTGGTCGGCGAGGAACGAGGCGGAACCAATAACGATGAGCCGCGCCGACTCGGGGGATCTCTCGATCACCGACGTGACGGTACCCAGCGTGTCGGCGTCCTCGGCGTCCTCGGCTTCTTCGCCGTCGTCGCCGTCCGCGCCGTCGTCCCCGGCGTCAGCCGTTTGGGTCTGTGGTGCCGGTGCGTCCTCGGCCAGTGGCGAGGAATCGAAGAAGGAGTCGAAGCGGCCCTCGAGCATGACCGCCAGCGTATTCGCCTGCTGCTCGCCCTCCGGTGTGTAGACCACCTGCCCCGACAGGTCGAGACTCGGCATGATGTCCGTCGAGGTCGACCGCCAACTTCCGGCGGAACTCGTCATCAGCGTGGTGACCGTCCGCGCCGCATTGCGTTCGGTGTCGACATCGACCGGTGAGCTCCATGCCATCGTCAACTGCGGAGCAGCCGCAGTGAACGCCACATCCTGATTCAGGGAATCGCCCCGCACGTCGACGAAGTACGGGTAGTCGGTCATCTGCACGTCCTGGAACCGGAACGCGCCCACCTGGCGTACAACCGGCACCGGGAACGCGGCATTGCGGGGGTCCATGACGAACGAGGCGTCGATGGTGACGCCCTGGTGCGCCAGCCAGTCGTCGAGGCCGCTGGCCACCGGGGATGCCGTCAGCGACTGCGGTGCCATCTGGGTCCGGAATGCGCCGGTCGCCACCACCACGGTGCCGCCCCGCATCAGGAACTGGTCGATGGCGAAGACCGCCTTGTCGTCAAGACCGGAGGGATCCACGACCAGGAGGACGTCGGCGGCCGCGTCGACCTCGCCGCTCGGCAGGTCAACGCTCTGCACGCTGAAGTCCGAATCGAGGATGTCGCGCAGGCCGTTGAACTCGTTGCCGGGAGGCTGCTGCATGTGCGGCATCTGCTGCTGCATGTAGGGCGGCAGGCCCTGCGGCACGGACAGTGCAACCGTCTTCAACAGTCCCACCGCGTAGCGCTTGAGTCCCTCCTCGATGCCTCGCCGCAACCCGTCCTGGTCGAGGGACTCCGGGATGGGCATCTGCACCAGCGTCTCGCCGTCGGTGAGTGTCAAATAGAAGTAGAAGGTATCGACGTCGAAGAGGCTTGCCGCCATCGGCCGAAAACCGTAGTCGGCGGCGATCGCCAGGGCCACTTCCCCGTCTCCCGCGTCGGGATCGACGATCTCTGAGGTCAGCCTGCCATCGGACTCCGCCTGCATGTCCAGAAGAACCACGTCCAAGTCCCCGCGCAAGGTCTTGAGGGCATCCGGCAACCGCGCGTCGGCGGAAATGTAGCCGGTGAACTTGAGGGGTTTGGTGACGTTGTCGAATACGCTGCTGCCGCCCTGGAACCCGTAGAGGACCTTCTTGATGCTGCGCGTGATGTCGTATTCCGGGTTCTTGAGCCGCACATCGAGGTCCGCCTCGCCCTGGACCTTGACCTCGATGAGGTCGTTGAAGCTCAGCACCTCGTATTCGTCGCCGTACTGCACGAGCACGTCGAAGTACGAGGCGACAAGACTCGACTGGTACCTGTCGGCAACCTGGAACGGCACCGCGCGGATGCCGTATTTGGAGTTGGCCTCGTCCTCGAGTTCCGGGTTCTCCGCCGGATCGACGAGTTCCACGCGGACCATGTCACCACCGGCGACGCCGTATTCGGTCAAGAGGTTCTTCAGTTGCGGACCGAGCGGACCGAGCAGCGGGTGGGTCTTGGCGCTGAAGTACCCCCGGATGAGAAGCGGTTCGCGAAGTTCCCGCAGGTAGCTCTTGGTGGCGTCCGAAATGGAGTACTGGTCGCCCTGGGTCGCATCCCAGCGCAGGAAGGCCACCGGCGACAGCCAGAGGTTCGCCACCAGGAAGTTCGCCGCCACCAGGCCGAGGACGATGCGGCGCTCGGTGTGTCGCCGACCGCTGCCGTCCGCGGCCCAGCCCTGGGCGTCCACGGCGTAGACGTTCAGCGCCAGGAACACGGCCAGCACGGACCCGTAGAAATACAGGTCCCTCAAATCGAGAACCCCCCGGGTGATCGA
This sequence comes from uncultured Pseudomonadales bacterium, assembly GCA_964548145.1. Classification (GTDB taxonomy): domain Bacteria; phylum Pseudomonadota; class Gammaproteobacteria; order Pseudomonadales; family Azotimanducaceae; genus VXYL01. The sequence continues at coordinate 3,716 of CAZJRX010000001.1, forward strand.
CTCGAACCGGGAACCGGCGCCGATGGCACGCAGCGTGTCGCCCACCGTGCTGCCGAACAGTTCGGTGATCGTCGGCGTGCCCAGGAGGTAGAACACGCCGCAACCGAACGAGGCCAGGATCAATGCGACGATCTGGTTCTCGGTTTTGGCGCTGACGTAGAGGCCGATCGAGATATAGGCGGCGCCGAGAAGCGCGGCCGCGAGGTATCCGGCGAGAACCGGGCCCCAGTCGAGGTCTCCCAGCATCGCAACGGTGACCGGTAGCGGCAGGGTCAGCGCCAACCCGACCACGAGCAGGCCCCAGCACGCCAGGAACTTGCCAACGACGAATTCGAGACTCGTCGCCGGCACGGTGACCACCAGTTCCAGGGTGCCCGTGCGACGCTCGTCGCTCCACATGCGCATCGTCAGCGCCGCAGCCAGGAACACGAGCAACACCGGCAGCCACTCGAACATGGGTCGTACGTCGGCGATGTTCCGGGCGAAGAACGCTTCGACCCAGAAGAACACGAACAGGGTCACGCCCAGGAAAGCCGCCAGGAACAGATAGGCGATGGGCGATGAGAAGAAGTGCGCCAGCTCCTTGCCGGCGATCCTTCGGATGGTGTCAACTCGCATCGTCGGCCTCCTCTGCCCCGGTACTCACTTCCCGGAATACGGTCTCGAGATCGCGTGTCACCGCCGTCAGGCCGTGCACGGCGATACCCGCGCCCACGAGCCGGCGCGCCGCTTCCGCCCGACCGGCATCGTCGACGATCCCGCCCAGGGCATAGCCGCCATCGTCGGGGCTGACCGCCGCGAAGCCCGCCAAGGCGGTCTCGATGTCACCGGGCGCGGCGTCCGTTCGCAGCACCATGCGCTCGCTACGTTGAAGCTCGGACAGACGTTCGTCCAAGGCGAGCTTTCCGGCCCGCAGGATCATCACCCGGTCGCACACCGCATCGACCTCCTGCATGATGTGGGTCGACAGGATCACGGTGGCGTTTTCCGCCAGACGACGTATCAGGGCCCGCATCTGTTGGGTCTGCGACGGGTCGAGGCCGTTGGTGGGTTCGTCCAGGATCAAGAGCTGGGGCTTGTGGACGATGGCCTGGGCTACCCCGACACGTTGCTGGTAACCCCTCGATAGCGTGCCGATCTGATCGAACGCCCGGGCACCGAGATCCGTTGCGGCCAACACCTCCTTGAGCGCCGCCGGCCGATTCGCCACGTGGCGCAGCCCCGCCACGTAGTCCAAGTATTCGACCACGGTCATCTCGGGGTAGACCGGGCAGTTCTCGGGCAGGTAGCCGAGTCGCTGCTGAACCGCTCCGGGCGCTTCCACGACATCGTAGCCGTCGACGCTTGCCCGTCCCGCACTCGGTTCGAGAAACCCCGTCAGCATCTTCATGATCGTCGTCTTGCCGGCGCCGTTGTCGCCCAGCAATCCGACGATCTCCCCACCGCCGATCGAGAAGCTGACGGCATCGACCGCCAGTGTCTCCCCGTACCGACGTGTCAACTCCTCGGCGTCGATCACCGAAATCCTCCGTCAACCGCTGGTCTGTGGTCCGCCACCCTACGTGCGCAAGCGCGTCGCAAGCGGCGAAGCGGCGGTAAGATACAAAGACGACCTGCGACTTTCCACCCCATCCCGCGCGCTCGTTTGACCGTTGGGAACCGCGGAAATTCCCGCCGGTGGTCGTGGACCCGCGAAGATGTGGTGATTGACTGGCCATTCGCCCAAGGGAACCTCAAGGCAGTACGTGCGCGACGTAGCGGGCAGGACCGCGTTCATCACCGGTGGCGCAAGCGGCATCGGCCTCGCCATGGCCCGGTCGTTCGCAGGTGCCGGCATGAAGGTCGTCGTTGCGGACGTCGAGCAGACCGCCCTCGATGCCGTTCGGCACGAATTCGAAGCGAGCAACGCGGAGTTCCTCACCATCGAGGTCGATGTGACGGACCGGGAGGCGATGGAAGCTGCGGCCGCCGCAACCGAATCGCGCTTCGGCAATATCCACGTCGTGTGCAACAACGCCGGCGTTGCAGTCGGTGGCCGCATCGACGAAATGACGTACGACGACTGGGACTGGGTACTCGGCGTCAACCTCAACGGCGTCGTCAACGGCATCCGCACCTTTGTCGAACGCTTGAAGGCACACGGCGAAGGGGGCCATTTCGTGAATACCGCGTCCATGGCCGGGCACATCTCGATTCCGGGGATGTCCGTCTACACCGCGAGCAAGTTCGCCGTGGTCGGTATCTCGGAGACGATGCGCGCGGATCTCCTGCCCCACAACATCGGTGTGTCGGTGCTGTGCCCCGGCATGGTCGACACCAACATCCTCGATTCGGGCCGCAATCGGCCCGAAGATCTGCAGGACGGCGCCGGGGACTGGGGCGACTCGCTCCCGGCGGAAGAGCGCGCCGCGTTCGACCAGAACATCCGCGCCAGCATGATCGACCCCGCCCTGGTCGGCGACATGGTGTTGCACGCGATCCGCGCCGATGAGTTCTACATCTTCACGCACCCGGACATCGAAGCGATGACGCGGTTGCGCGGCAACGAGATCGCCGATGCCTTCGCGCGCTGGCGCGAGTATTGCGATACACGGAGCCTTTGAGCCGTCGGTCGGCTTGGCGCGTGGCCCCATGACCCGTCGCATCAAGGAGGTCGGTCCGCAACGCTACCGCGAAACGTTCGGTCGCTATTTCGAGGACTTCGAGGTCGGCGACGTCTACGAACACCGCCCCGGCAAGACCATCACCGAGTACGAGAACCACATGTTCACGCTGTTAACGCTGAACACCCATCCAATCCACTTCGATGCCGAGTTCGGCAAGGCCACGGAGTTCGGTCGCAACCTCGTGGTCAGCACCTATACGCTATCGCTGGTCATCGGCATGAGCGTCACCGACGTCAGCCAGAAGGCCATCGCCAACCTCGGGATGGACGAGGTGAAGTTCACGGCGCCCGTGTTCGCCGGGGACACGATCTACGCCGCGTCCGAGGTACTCGGCAAACGCGAGTCGACGTCGAGGCCGGGTCAGGGAATCGTTACCGTGCGTACCGTCGGGACCAACCAAGCCGGCACCGAGATACTGAGCTTCGTGCGCAACGTGCTCATCCCCGCCGAGGGCCACGCGGTCGAAGACCAGACAGATACCTATTAGCGCGCCTCCCGAGTACACGAGGCGTTCAAGAGCATCTCGATGCACTGTGCCAAAATGCAACCTGCGCGTGAACATCAAGCGCTTCAGGAGTCTAGCCAAACGTGAGCATGTCCCTTCGCCCGATCTTCTGCCTGCTGTTGGTGGCCGGGTGTACGGCGATGGATAACGCACGCCGCGACGGTCAACCGCCGACGCCGCGTCCCGCCAACCTGATCGTCGACGGTGTACCCGACATCCCCGAGAGCGTACTCGCGGGTCTCGACCGATTCCGGAACACCCGGTCGGCCAGCTTCGCAGGCTGGATCGGCGACGGCATCCTGATCGCCACGCGCTTCGGCAACACCACCCAGTTCCACCGAGTCGAGATGCCGCTCGGCATGCGCCGCCAGATCACCTTCTTCCCGGAACCGGTGGCCCGCGCATCCGTGAACCCAAATCCCGCCAGGGACGGCTTCGTCTATCTCAAGGACACCGGCGGCTCCGAGTTCTACCAGTTGTTCTGGCACGACAACGCCAGTGCCCGTTCGACGCTGTTGAGCGACGGATCATCCCGCTACATGAGCGTGTCCTGGTCGCCGAGCGGTCGTTGGCTCGGCTATTCGACGACCGAACGCAACGGCGTGGACTGGGACCTGCACGCCCGGGATCTACGCGGCGGACGCATGGTCCTCCAGGAAGGCCAAGGCGTCGGCTGGCGCATCGAGGACTGGTCCGACGACGAGAGCCGCCTGCTCGTCAGCCACTACCTATCCGTCAACGAGTCCCGCCTCTACGAGTTAACCGTCGCCACCGGAGAGCGCCGCCGGCTGCTTCCGGACGTCAGCGCCGCATTCGGTGGCGCCCACTACGGCCCCGGAGGAGGCGTCTACTTCACGTCGGACATGAACGGCGAATTTCGCCGCCTGCACCGGCTTGATCCCGCCACGGGCGATCTGACGGTACTGACGGAAGACGCGCCGTGGGACGTGGAGGCCTTCACGCTATCCCGCGACCGCAAGCTGGTCGCCTATGTGCTGAACGAAGACGGTGTCAGCCGCCTGTTCGCCCGACGGTTGACGGACGGCGGCTTCATCGCCCTGCCATCGCTACCCAGGGGAATCATCTCGGGCCTGCGCTTCCATCCGGACAGCAGCCGGCTGGGATTCACCCTCCGCTCCGCGACGACACCCTCGGACGTCTACAGTGTCGATTTCGCAACCCGCATGTTGACCCGGTGGACCCGTAGCGAACTCGGCGGCATCGATGCCACGGCACTGGTCGAACCCGAGCTGATCCGCTACCCCACATTCGACGATCGGACCATACCGGCGTTCGTCTACCGCCCGCGGGGGGCTGGGCCCCACCCGGTGATTGTCAACATCCACGGTGGCCCCGAGGGCCAATCCAGACCGTCCTTCTCCGCCACCACGCAGTACTACGTCAACGAACTCGGCGCTGCCGTGATCTATCCCAACGTGCGCGGCTCGAGGGGCTACGGCAAGACCTACCTCAAGCTCGACAACGGTCGACTGCGCGAGGACTCCGTGCGCGACATCGGCGCCCTCCTCGACTGGATCGCCGCCGTCCCCGATCTCGACGCGAACCGGGTCGCCGTCACCGGCGGTTCCTACGGCGGCTACATGGTGCTCGCCTCGGTGGTGCACTACGGCGAACGTCTGCGAGCCGGGATCGAGCGGGTCGGT
>CAZJRX010000001.1:8560-21660 GCA_964548145.1 uncultured Pseudomonadales bacterium
GGTATCAGCAACTTCGTGACCTTCCTCGAGAACACCCAGTCCTACCGGCGGGATCTGCGGCGGGTGGAGTACGGCGACGAGCGAGACCCCGACATGCGCGAATTCCTCGAGTCGATCTCGCCCCTCTCGCACGTCGACAAGATAACCACGCCCATGCTGATATCCCAGGGACTGAACGATCCCCGCGTGCCCGCCAGCGAATCCGAGCAGATCGTCGACGCCCTCAAGCAAGCGGGTGTTCCCGTCTGGTACGTCCTTGCCAAGGACGAGGGCCACGGTTTCCGGAAAAAGTCGAACCGCGACTATCTCAGCACGGTGACGGCAACGTTCCTCGAGCGTCACCTGCTCGGCCATCCCGCCAACCCCGACGACCGTTAGCGCGTCTCGCTCCGAGCCGTTTGAGAGCAGTGCGATGCGCTGCTCCCAATGCTACTTGCCCGTCTGTACCGTGCGCACCGACCGCGGCCGTATCGCGCGGCTGCCCGATCCCCTGTCGCACGGCAGCCCGCCCCCCGCCGCACATCGCGGACGCCCAGCGCAAGTCGTCGGGCGCGAACCGAACGGCGATGCACGCGCGGTCGAGTCGATGTCCCACGGTCGTGTAGGACGGGAAACGCGTGTGTCCGAGAACGATGTGTCCGAGAACGATGCGCCAGTCGAGCTAGCGGTAATCCCCAATAGGATCACCATCCGTCCCTTGACATCGTTCATCCCTGTTCGAAGGGGAGCGGACGATGGCAAGACTGTTGTCGGCATTGGCCCTGTTCGCCGCCGCCGCAGCCTCTGCGGCCGCGGACACCTACCGGGGTCTCGAAGTGGTCCCCGAACACCGGTGCAGCCCCTACGATCCGAACGATTATCGCTACCCCCAGTCGGTCGAAGCGGAACTCGTCGCCGAGTACGGGATGGTGTACGGCCCGTATACCGGAACCTGCTTCGACAGTCCCGGGGAAACCGACATCGAGCACGTGGTAGCACGCTCGGAAGCGCACGATAGCGGCCTGTGCGGCGCGAGCCGTGCCACTCGACGCGCATTCGCCCGAGATCGCCTGAACCTGACCCTGGCGAGTCCGACGGTCAATCGCCACCGCAAGTCCGCGAAGGATGTCGCCCAGTGGCAACCACCGAGGAACGCCTGCTGGTACGCGAACCGGACGATCGAGGTCAGGCGCAAGTACGGACTCACCATCGACCCCGCCGAGGCGACCGCGGTCGAGGCGATCCTGTCACGCTGCGACTCCGTGGACATGGTCATGTATTGCGCCGACGGCGGTACGGCCTCGGCGCGACAGGAACCCACCGCCGGGGATGTCCCCGAAGGAGGTGTTGACGCACTCGCAATGTGGGACGACAACGGCAATGGTCGCATCACCTGCGCGGAAGCCCGCCGGCACGGCATCGCGCCGGTACCCCGGGGCCATCCCGCCTACCGCTACATGCGCGATGGGGACGGCGACGGCGTTGTCTGCGAGTAGGGGCCGTGGCGGGCGACCTTGAACCCGCCATGCGTTGAGTCGAGCGCTTGTTCACTCGGATTCGATGGACGCCGAATCCCCCGTCACGTCAGACTGTTGGGTTTGCACACCAACAGGAAAACGACATGCCCAACCCCATCGGCCCCTCGGACGGACCCGTCGCGGTTACCGGCAGTGCCGGTTACATCGGCTCCCACCTCGTGCTGGACCTGGTCCGCGAGGGCTACGAAGTCCGTGCCTGCGTCCGCGATGCGACGAACCTCGCCAACACCGCACACCTGGCCGCGATGAACCGCACCGGTCCCGGTACGGTCACGCTTCATTCCTGCGACATGACCATCCCCGGCGTCTACGATGACGTGTTCGCCGGCTGCTCGGCCGTATTCCACGCTGCCGCGGAGATGGGCAACCTCCAGGGCTCGACCCCGCAGAAGGTCTACGACGGCGGACTACTCGCAACCGAGATGGTCATCGACTCGATCAAGAAAGCCGGCTCGGTGAAGCGGCTGGTCTACACGAGTTCCTTCGCTGCCGTGGGGCATCCGGCCCCGGAAGGCCACGTCTATACCGAAGACTCCTGGGCAGATATGAACCAGGAAAGCCGCCGCGAAGGATCTGCCTGGGACATGGACACCGTCGCCCGCAACCGCGAGGTCGCCTACGCGATGACCAAGGTCGAGACCGAGCGTTACGTCTACGACCAGGCCGACAAGCTCGGCTTCGAAGCCTTCGGCGTCTGCCCCTGCCACGTCATCGGACCGCTGCTCGCCGCCACCCACCAGCGCCCTTGGGCCTGGCAGACCCGCATTGGCGACATGCTTGAAGGTTACGGGCATCCGCGCATGTGCTGGAACATCGTCGACGTCCGCGACGTGGCGAGGGCCCAACGACTGATCGCCGAGTGCCCGGTCAACAGCAACGGCGAACGCTACAACCTGGTCGCCACCGACGAGTCGGGACTGATTCCGCAGCATGAAGTCCAGGCGGTCCTGCGCCGCCTCTACCCGGGCATCGGCATCGCCGGCAACTACCGCGAAGGACCGACACGCCGCGGCCCGGTCGCGTTCCTCGAGAAGGTGGTCACCCAACTCGGCCTGGAGCCCCACGCACCGGAAGAGGCAATCCGGGACAACGCCGACTCGCTACTCGCCTGGGGCTTGGTCAAGACCCGGCCCGGCGAAGACAACTGGCAACGCGACGGCAACGACCTCGGCATCAAGTCGAAGTGGAGCCCCCACCTCTACCCGGCAATCGATCCGGCGTTGAGGAAGCGGCTGGAGGCGGAGTCGACTCGATAGACCAGTACCTGCAAGGTTCGTGAGCCTTCGTTGTTGGCGGGTGTTCACTGGGTGATTGCTGGCGGCGAGAGTGGCCCCGGCGCAAGGCCCATGGATGGAAATTGGGTTCGAGCGATTCGCGACCAATGCCTCGCCGGGGGAACCGCTTTCTTCTTCAAACAGTGGGGAGGTCGGACGCCAAAGGCAGGCGGCAACACCCTCGACGGTCGGAAATGGCTGGAGTTCCCAAGCGGAAACGATGTCCTAAAACAGGGCGCAAGGAGGGTGAGATAGGCTGCTGCCACGGCGCGTGGCTAGTCCCATCAACCTGCCTCCACCATGAAACTCCCGGTCGCCTCGGCGACGACTTCGGCGTTGTCCGCACGCAGCACACGACCTTCGAGCATCACCAAGCGACCCTTGCGGCGGACCTGTCTTCCTTCCAGCTTGACGGGCGTGCCGGCGGGCAACGCACCCCGGTAGCGAACTTCCGCCTTGGCCGTATAGCAGCGTTCGCCGCGCAGGAAGACGTAGTTGGCCATGACGTCGTCCAGTAGGCTGAACAGTATGCCGCCGTGGGTGACGCCGTCGTAGCCGACATGGGCCTCGCCCGGGGTGAACTCGGCGCGGCAGACTTCGCCGTCGAGGCGAAAGCGGACGTTCAGGCCGATGGGATTGCCGCTGCCGCACACGAAGCAGCGGTTGGCGGTTGAGGCGAGAGGATTCACGGCGGCGATCGGGTGGAAAGGATCCGGCGACAGTAGCACAGCGCCTGCTCGCCATTTCGAACCGCCATTCGAACCGCTTGACCGACTCCTCCGGAACGTTCCAAATAGGAACGATGCTCGATCTGGAACGCATCCGGCGCTGTCTTTCGTCGGCGCCGTCCAAACCTTCGGCGCCCGCTGATACCCGGCAAGCCGCCGTGGCGGTGATCCTTCGGGACCGGGCCGGCGTGACCGAAGTCCTGTTCATCAAACGTGCCACGAAGGACGGCGATCCGTGGTCCGGGCACATGGCGTTTCCGGGGGGTCACAAGGATCCCGAAGATGTCGACCTCTTGTCGGCCGCGATCCGCGAGACCGACGAGGAGATCGGTCTCGACATCTCCCGGGCGCCCGTCATCGGCTCGTTGCCGGCGCAGCGGCCGATGAGCGTTCGACGAACGATGCTCGTGCAGCCTTTCGTGTTCGAGATCGAGGGCGATCCGTCATTCACCCCGAATCACGAGGTTGCCGATGTCGTGTGGACGCCGCTTGCACCGATGTACACAGGCGAAAACCACGCGGTGGAAAGCCCCGACGGCGGTGTCATGCAGTTCAACGGCTTCCGCCTGTCAGGTCGCCATTTCGTCTGGGGAATGACCTACCGAATGGTGCAGACGTTCTTCGAGACGGTCGATCCGGGCTACGAGCGCCGGCCTGAGTGGTGACGGTGTGTACCGCGCCTTTGCCGACTCGCAACGAGGCTTTTCTCGCCCGCGTACGGTTCGCGCACTAGCATGACCGGCACGGGACGCCACAAGGGCGTCCCCTACGCGTTGCGAATTACACAGGCTTGTTAGAGGGCCGATTCCTTCAACGCCGCCGCCCGCCGCTTGAGGTGGGCCGCGATCCGCTCCGGTGCGAAGTCGAGTTGGGCCATGGCCATGCCGGTGTTGAACTGCTCGCGGTAACAGACGATGAGGTCTCCCTCGAAGGTGAACTGGCCAATCCCATCGAACAGGACGGTTCGGCCTTCAACGCCGCGCAGCTTTGATTCGTAGCTGAACAGGTACCGCGCATAGCCGATGCGGCCGTCGCAAACCGGGTCGAGCATCTGCCAGCGGAAGCCCTCGGCGTGTCCCCAGAAGTCCTGCTCGAGCATGCGCACGATGGCCTCCCGTCCCTGGTTCGCCCCGTAGAAGCCGTCATGGTAGACGCCATCCGGTGCAAACAACGCCGCGAGGGCATTGCCGTCGCCGGCTTCGACGGCCCGGGTGAACTCGGCGAGGATGGCTTCGAAGTCCACGGCCATGTCGTCTACTCCGGTCCCGCAGGCAGTTGATGGTAGTCGGCGATGGCAAGACCCGTGGCAACGCTGGTGAACGGGTCGTGGTCCACTACGCGGCCGGGGAAAAAACCATCAAGCAGGCGGTGAACGGCGGGAATCAGGGAAGATCCACCCGTGCGCAGCACGATGTCAATGGCGGACGCCGGCAGTTCTGCCCGCGCCAGCGTGGCCTCGATGCCCTGCTCGATACGCCCAAGCATGTCGGCAATGATCGCTTCGAAACCGGAGCGCGTAAGACGAACATCCACGTCGATCTCAGGAATGTCCAGTATTGCCTCATCCGACTGCGACAACCGCGCCTTGAATTCCTTGATGGCCTGGAACACGAGATAGCCCAGATTCTGCTCGATGAGCTCCCGCAGACGTCGGAACTTGATACGTCCGGGTCCGCCGTGTTCGATGCAGTCCTTGACGGCCGTCGTGTAGCGATTCTGGTTGAGGAGATACGTGACCGGCCAGTTCACCAGGAATTCCTCGTATTCGTCGAAGGGAAACACCGTGTCGATGTCACCGTACTCGCCGGGACGACGCCAGCGCTCGCCTTTGCCGAGCAGCGGGAAAAGCAGTTCACGGAACAGGCGCTGGTCGATGTGGTCGCCCCCTAGACCGATGCCGTGTGTATCGACCACGCGGAAGCGGTTGCCTCGCGTTCGTTCGAGAATGCAGAAGTCCAGCGTGCCGCCACCAAAATCCACCGTCAGAAGGTGTTCGCCCACCGCGTCCGGGTTGGCGTGCAGGAAGCTCACGGCCGCCGCGATGGGTTCAGGGTAGAACCTGGGCTTCGCGATACCCGCATAGCGGTACGCCTCGCCGAGCCGTGACAGCGCCAGCTGGTTTCGATGCTCGTCGCGGCCTTCGAAGTTCACGGGATGGCCGACGCATCCGTGATCGAACGTTCCGACGCTTGCCGATAGCGCCTCGCGCATACGGAGCAGGATGGGCGTCACCAGCGCCACCAATCGAAACGGGTGATCGAACACCATCAGCCGCCGGATCTCAGCTTTGCCAAGCAGGCGCTTGGTACCCCGGAATAGGCGACCTCGCATCCCGGGGTCCGTCATCGCGTCGCCGAAGACGTCGACGGTCAAGGTCTCGCCGGGATTGCGCGAACCGGCGCTCGCGTGGCCGACCGACAGCATCGCCTTGCCGATCACCTCCGGCACCAACTCGACCTTCCGACCGGTGTTGTCGTCGATGTAGCGGTCGATTGCGTCCTGCCCGGTCAGCGTCTGCAGCGCCCGGTCGATGTAGGTCGCCGACGGCATGATCTCGGCTTCGTGTTCCGAGGTGCCCGTGGCATCGGCGGCACCCGATTCCAGTACAACCAAGCTGACTTCATCGCCGTCGAACACCGCCGCGACGGAGTTGCTCGTGCCGAAATCCACGCCAATACCGATACGATCAGTACTCAAACCGCCGCTCCCACCCCTTGTTTTTCGCCGCGAAAACTCGGCCGATCCGCGTTCGGCAGCGGTCGGCACACCAACGCCGAATCACGACCGTTGAAGGTCGGTCAGTCTATAGTTCCGCCGTAACGACGCAAACTACCGTTCGCGAATGCGCTTGGTTAGAATGGACGTGTTGACGACTTGAGAACAGCCCGTGAACGCGGGCTGTAGGGGCATCGCGAGTCGCGATGCGTTTCGATCAACCCAGGAGCTATGACGCTGTGGGCGGACTACGGTCCGCCCATTCTTTTTTGTGCTCTAGACTCCTTGAACGCCGTTGATGTTCACACGCAGGTTGCATTTGGTACAGCGCATCGAACTGCTCCTGGACGGCTCCCGTACTCGGGAGACGCGCTAGCGTTCTTGACGAGCGCCAATCTTCACACTTGAACCAACTTTTGCGGAAGGCGCTGCGAATCGCTCTTGGACGGCTCGGGTACTCCCGAGACGCGCTAGCGTCTTTGCGCTCTAGCGTCCGCCGCCCCCTTGAACTCGACCAGCGGCTCGATCCCGCACGTCACCCCCGTGCCGCCAAGCCCGCAATAGCCGTTCGGCACTTTGGCGAGGTACTGCTGGTGGTAGTGCTCAGCGTAGTAGAACGCCGGCGCGTCTTCGATTTCGGTCGTGATCGCGCCGTAGCCGGACGCTGTCAGGGCGTGCTGGTACCCCTCCCTCGACGCTAGGGCAAGCTCGCGCTGGCCGTCGTCATAGACATAGATCGCCGAACGGTATTGGCTGCCAATATCGTTGCCCTGGCGCATTCCCTGGGTGGGATCGTGGGCTTCCCAGAAGACCTTCAGCAGATCCGCATAGGCGACGATCGCCGGGTCGTACACGGCGAGCACGACCTCCGTGTGTCCCGTCAACCCCGAACAGACCTCCTCATAGGTCGGGTTCCGGGTAATTCCCCCCGCATAGCCCACCGCCGTCGTCCAAACGCCCTTGGTCTCCCAGAACTTGCGCTCCGCGCCCCAGAAGCAGCCCAATCCCGCCATGAAACAGGCATGGCCATCGGGAAACGGGCCCTCGAGCGGGTTGCCATTAACGAAATGCGCTGGCGGCACGGGCATCGGCTGCTCGCGCCCCGGCAAGGCTTCGCGTTCGCTCGGCAGCCTCAATTTGCTCAAGAAGACCATGCAACTCAATCCAGCACCAGCCAACGCGCCAAGCATACCCGAATCGCCGATGGCCCAACGCGGATGCGCTACACTCCTACCCGTGGGCCGCGTTGTTGACAGTATCTGGCTTGGTCGAGCGATATGCGTCGCCGGCTTGGCGTGTCTGCTCGGCGCGGCCTGTGCAAGCGTTCCGGTCGAACCCCTCGCCTACGATGAACTCATCAATTCGACGGTCGACGAAGCCGCCGTCGACGCCGAACGGATAACGCGCATACGGCGAGCTTTCCTCGCCACGCCCGACTTCGACGAGCGTATCCGGGCCCTGACCGCTCTGGAACAGGAAGCATATGCCCTGCTTGCCGTGGAGCAGCCTCTGCGACTCGGCCCCATCGGCTCCGCGATCATCGAGCACTACCCAGCCAGCATCATCGGACACTTTGCGCTCGACGAGTTCTACCGGCACGTTGGGCTAGCCGAGCAGGCGGCGCTCCACGGAACCTGGGTCGACGCGATTGCCACCGCAGTCGCAAGCAGCGGCGACGGGACCCTGGACCGTCCCTACGCGGCACTCTCGCCAAGCGAGGCAACGGGGTACCTGCGGGCGCGAGGCATGACGGTCGCGGGCTCCACCTATCATCAGTCCGAGCAACACCCGTTCATGCTGTGGGTTGCCGCAATGCGCGAGGGCGAACCACTTAAGAACGTCTTCTTCGACCTCGACGGCCTCTACGCGACGCTGGCGGACTCCGTCCGTCGCAAGCCGACGACGGTCTTCCCAGTGGGTCCGCCGAAGACCTGCAGCGAACTGTCCATCTGCGACGGCTTCGACCGGATGGCGTTCATCCAGATACTTGCCGCCGGGGACGACCCCGCGGCACTCGCTTTCCTCGGCTGGAAGGGCTTCAACCGCTTCGAAGACGCCGTCCGCGCACTCTACCTCGCCGCGCGATCCGGCAACGCGATGGCCAACCGGGTGCTGGCGGAACTGTGGCGCCGGACCGCGTTCAACCCAGGCAACGAGGCGCAGCAACGCGACGAGTACCTGCGCCGGGCCGAACAGGAGTTCCTGACCGCGATCCGCGCCGGATTCGACGACGCCATGTTCGAACTCGGCAGGCTCTATCTCATGGGGCAATACGGCAACGAAAAGACCGCCCGGGGCTTGGCGCTAATCGCGCGATCGGCGGAACTCGACAACCCGGAAGCCCTCCTCTGGCTCGGCTGGCGCCACGTACTCGGGGACTACGTGGATCGGGACCATGAGCGTGCCGAACGGTATTTTCTACGGGCGGCGGCGCAAGACGAGGCGGGAAAGCTCGAATACGCCCGTTTCCTCATGCACCGGGACGTCGATCGGGGGTTCAACGACCGCGCCTACCGTTGGGTACGTCAGTTCGCGAGAGACGACAACGCCCATGCCATGGTGCTGATCGGCGATCTCTATGCCCGGGGCCTTCACGTGGGCAAGAGCTTCCGCCGCGCCGGATCCTGGTTCAAGAACGCGGTCAAGGCGGCACCCGACGACGCCTACCTCGTGAACGAGGTCGCTTGGCGTTTGGCGGTCACCCACCTTCCCAAGCTGCGCAACGAACGTTTCGCGCTTGAGATCATGGAACGGGTCATGGCCGAGAGCGCGGAAGCGCGCCGTAATCCGGCCTATCTGGACACCTGGGCCGCCGCCTACGCCGCCAATGGCAACTTCGAACGGGCGATCGCCGTACAGGAGCAAGCGGTTGAGGAAGCGCGGGCTTCGTCGAACGACGACCTGCCGATCCTACTCCAGCATCTCGAAGCTTTCCGAGCCGGCGAAGAGATCAGCGAGCAGGTGCCTTAGGGTCGCCTGGTGCGCGGGCAGCCGCGCCAATTGACGTGTCACCGCCTACCGTCGAAGACTACGCCCAGATACTCCACGACGACCGCCCGCTGATCGATGTGCGCGCACCAGTGGAGTTTCACCGCGGCACCTTGCCCAGCGCGGTAAACCTGCCACTGCTGACGGATAAGGAACGGGACGCAGTCGGCAAGGTCTTCAAGTCCCAAGGGCACGATGCCGCGGTCGCGCTCGGCCACCGACTCGTCACCGCCGACGCCAAGGCAACAAGAGTAATGGCGTGGCGGAACTTCGCGGTCGGGCACCCGAGGGCATTGATTACCTGTTGGCGCGGCGGCCTGCGCTCGGAGATCGCGCAAGCCTGGCTCGCCGAGGCTGGTGTCGAACTTCCCCGGGTCGTCGGCGGCTTCAAGGCGCTGCGACAGTTCTGTCTTGACACGATTCAGAGCACCGGAACTGCGCGTCGATTCATCGTGGTCGGTGGACGCACCGGTTCCGGCAAAACCCATGTCGTGCGGGCCGCGCGCGAGCACCTCGACCTCGAAGCCATCGCCAACCACCGGGGCTCAGCCTTCGGCGGTCGATCTAGTCCGCAGCCGCCGCCGGTAACATTCGAGAACGCCCTGGCGGTTGCCCTTCTCAAGCTGTCGGCGGCGGCGCCCATCGTGGTGGAAGACGAAAGCCGGACCATCGGTCGCCTCGCGGTTCCCGTAGCCATCTACGACGCCATGCAGCGTGCGCCAATCGTCCTCCTGGACGTTGACGACGCGGATCGCGTCGACAATATCTACCGCGAATACGTCGCACAAGCCGACAGTCCCGAGCCTCACCTCACCGCCGGACTGGCGCGGATCGAACGCCGCCTCGGCGGCGTTCGATACCGTGAACTCGCGGCGTTGATGGATAGGGCGTTCCGCGCCGATGCGACCCATCGTCGCGACGCACACCGCGAGTGGATCCGGCGGTTGCTCGAGTACTACTACGATCCGATGTACGACTACCAGATAGCCGGGAAGAAGCAACGTATCGTCATGCGCGGCAACCCGGACGAAGTCGTGGCGTACCTTGATTCGCGCCAGTGACGCGATCGACTAGCCGGGGTGCTCAACGGCCCACGACGTCGACGGCGTCGTTAGCTCTAGACGAAGGTCGCCAACTCCTCGAGCGGGTACTTGCCGATGTCGGGAACCTTGGCATCCCGGCTTGGATAGCCAGCGACCAGCAGCAGGAACGGCCGTTCGTGGGCGGGGCGGGCGAGCAGGTCGTTGAGGACTCGCATCGGGCTCGGCGTGTGGGTGAGCGTTGCAACGCCCGCATTGTGTAGTGCCGCGATCAGCATCCCCGTGGCGATGCCGACCGATTCCGCGGTGTAGTAGTTCTTGTGCCGCTTGCCGTCGGCATCGAAGTTGAACCGGCGCAGGAAGATCGCGATCAGCACCGGTGCCGTCGTCAGGAACGGCTTGTCGGCATCGGTGCCTAGCGGTTCCAAGGCTTCGAGCCACTCCTTGGAGGCGCGGCGAGAGTAGAACTCGCGCTCCTCCTTCTCCGCCGCCTCCCGGATCGCCGCCTTCTTGTCCGCCTCGGTGACGACCACGAAGTGCCACGGCTGGCGATTAGCGCCGCTCGGCGCGCTGCCTGCGGTGATGAGCGCATGGTCGATGACAGTTCCCGGAATGGGTCTCGGGTCGAAATGGCGAACGGTACGGCGGCGGCGCATGAGTTCACTGAACGACACCGCCCGCTCGGCCATCTCCGCCGGGGGTCGCTCCGTGAAGTCGAGGGGAATGAAACGCGACCCGGTCACGACGTTCGATCCTTGTTCAGCCGGTAGTTCTCGAATGCGCGTTCGACCATGGGCCGGCGACGCCCTTCGGGAACCTTGAGCGCAAATCCGGGATCGCGTTCGCCCTCGGATGATGCGATGTGCATCAGGTGGGCGGCCGTGATGTGGGCATGAAACCCCTGCGTGTCCTGCATCTGGTTGACGGCCATCTTGATCATGCGCAGCTGGAACGGATCGTTGCGGGCGATGCGCTCCGCGTAGGCGACTACCTCCTCGCGCAGTCGCGGCACCGGGAACACCCGGTTGACAAGCCCGAGCGCCATGGCTTCCTCGGCGTCGACAAAGCGGGACTCGTAGAGCAGTTCCTTGGCCTTGCGGGGATGCATGTCCCACGGTACGGACAAAAACTGGAAGTTCGACCCCAGGAACATCGCGTTGTCGGCGGCATACAGGATGTCCATGGCGCTCGCGATGATCCAGCCGCCGTAGATGCAGTAGCCCTGGACACCCGCGATCGTCGGTTTCGGCACGTTGCGCCAACGCATGGTCATGTCCACGAACAGTTCCCTCGACCGCTCGAACCGGCCGCGCAGACCTTCTTCGATGGGACGTTCACGGCGGTCGGTCATCTCGTCGGGCGTACCGAGATCGTGTCCCCCGGAGAAGTGCTCCCCGGCGCCGAACAGGGCAATCACGTGAACGCCGGTGTCAGCCGCCGCCTCGCCGAAGGCGTCGTCGAGTTGCTCCAGCAAGCGGCGGCTCTGTGCATTCCGGTAACGCGGCCGATTGGTCGTGATGCAGGCGACGTTGTTCGCGACTTCGTAGGTGATGTGGTCGTAGGTCATTGTCGTATCCGCGCCCGGGTCGGGCCCTTCATCAAGTTAACGCTCCGTATCACGAACGCACAGAACCGAACCGCAGAGCGCCGCGCGGCCTAGCCCGCATGCCCGCATTTCTCACCAGCCGCTTGATGCCATGACGAAAATCCATAGGAATCGGACAGTTGCGGAGAATGTCGCAGGTTTGAACGATCACAGGCTGCGCTGGCCGCGTCCGCCAGGGCGCGCATCATCGCGGCCGCTGGTGAGAAATGCGGGCTAGGATATCGAGCAGCCTTGATCGCCGGCCATCGTCGTTGCGCGCATGGCACGAGGCGTCCTCGTGGGTCCTCAAGAACGGCCTGGTCCACCGAGAAAACCCTCGATCACCGCGATGCACTGGTCCAACTGGTCGTGGTGCGTCCAGTGACCCGCGTCGTCGATCTCCCGCAACGTCACGTGCCGGAAGTGGCGCAGGGTATCGTCGTGGCCGATCCGGTGCGGGTAGCCTTGCCGCGAGTTGACGATCAGGACCGGGCATTCGATCCGCTGCCACAGCGCCACCAGGTCATCGTTGGGGATGTCGTACGGGCGTGGCGTGCGGGTGTAGTTGTCGAACTTCCACGTGTAGGTGCCGTCCTCGTTCTGGTTGCTGCCGTGGATGGTGAGGTGACGCGCCTGGTCCGGCGCAAGGTGCGGGTTCATCTCCTGCATGCGGTGATACGCGTCCTCCAGGTTCGGATAGCGGCGCGGCACCCGCGCGGCCAGCGAGTAGTTGGCGTCGATCCATCGTCGCAGACGCTCACCAGGCGTTCCCGCGTCCACCGGATAGAGACCGACGCCCTCGATGATGACCAGGCGTTCCACGGCTTCCGGGAATGTGCCCGCGAACATGGACGCGATGGTTCCGCCCAGGGAATGCGACACCACGGTGACGGGGTCCAGCCGCTGCTGGCGAACGAGCTGGGCGATGTCCTGAACGTACTCCAGGTACGAGTAGGGGCTGCCGAGGGTCCATTCCGAGTCGCCGTGCCCGCGCAGGTCCGGCGCGACCACGTGGAACCGATCGCGCAACGGTTGCGCCAACCAGTCCCAGGAGTGGCAATGGTCGTGGACGCCGTGAACCAGCAGCATGTCTGGCGCCGCGTCGTTGCCCCAGTCCAGGTAGTGCAATCGCAGGCGCTGGGAGAAGTAGCTGTGGGAGGTGGGGTTTTCGCGGTCGACCATGGGCGAATGGCTCCGGGTTGGCACCGACGATTGTAGCGTTAGCGGGCGGCCTGTTCCGGCTTCACCTGGAC
>CAZJRX010000001.1:21705-38554 GCA_964548145.1 uncultured Pseudomonadales bacterium
GCCCGAAAATGGTGCGTTCTTCGCGCCGAATAACGTGTCGAAAAAAGTTGCACGTTACCTATTGACACGGGTGTTACCTGAGGTAACATCGGTACCCAAGAACTGGCTCCGCCGAAAGGCAAGGAGCTAGGCGCAGAACCCCTCCCCCTAGTAGGCTGCGCCGAGGTCACTCCCACGACCTCGCCAGCCTACGCTCTAATCCACACCGACCGGCCACGGGACAGATCCGTGGACGACCCTGGCGCCCGCCAAGAATGTGGTTGTAAGTGCCGTAGCCGACGCGGGCGAGGACGAGCCCCTACAGGTCCAACTCGAGTTCCGGTGTCAACGACCCCGCGCAGCAGATCATTACCGCACCATTGGCCCGTTCTTCGTCACTCAGGCAGAAGTCGCGGTGGTCCGGCTCACCCGAGACGACCCGCTGCCAGCACGCCCCGCAGATGCCCACCCCGCAGGCGTAGGGAACCTGCACACCCAGTTCGAGGAGCTCGAAGAGAATCGAGCCGCCCTTCCGTACAAAGACCTGCTTGTCCGAACGGGCGAGCTTGACGGTGAAGCCCTCCCCCACTGCGGTTTCGTTCGCCATGGGCTACTTCAGCTTCGGTTCCACGAGGCCGAGTTCGATCATGGTCTCGCCCGTGGTGCGCAGCGTGTCTTCGATGGCGTGGGTTTCGAGGCCCAGTTCCTCCCGGACCTTGTCGCAGTGAGCCCGCGGCGCGTCGTAGGGTGCGCCGTACTTCTCGACCATCGCGTCGTACTCCGGCGTCACGCCACCGACGTCGATATGCGGAAACAGCGCTTGCAGGTGTTCGTGCAGTTGCATGGCGGTGATCTCGCCCGAGTCGTCGGTGGCGCAGAGCATGTAGCGCGAGCCGTTCTCGCACACGTCGCTCTCGATCATCAGCGCTTGCGACTCGCCGACGTCGCGTACATCGACGATGTTCCACAGCGCCTGCCAGCCACGTTGGCACGGGTGGCCGGCAAGCATGCGGCCCAGGAAGAACTGCCACGAGCCTCGCAATTCGTGGACCGGGCTCAACAACGGGCCGAGAACGACGCACGGGCACACCGAGATGGCATCGAAGCCGCCGTCCTCGGCGGCCAGGCGGTTGACGAGGTGCTCGCATTCCACCTTGGCCATGGAATAGCCGACCTCGCCCTTCTCGACGAGGTTCTCGGTGTTCCAGTTCGCATCGTTGTCCCGGTTGTCCGACGCCCAGTCCGCTTCGGTATAGCGGTGGCCCGGCGGCGACGGGTGGCCGATGGCGGCGAAGGAACTGGTGTACACCAGGCGCTTAACCGAGCCGGCGTTCCTGACGGAATCGACGATGTTGCCGACGCCGCTGATGGCCCCGTCGTACACCTCTTGCGGGTTGTTGGCGCCGCCGTAGCCCATGGGCGTGCCGACATGCAGCACGGCACCGCAGTCGGCGAAGGGCGCGTCGTAGCTGCCTTTGTCGAGCAGGTTCGCCTGGTGCAGGGTCACCGAGCCGGGATGCGCATCGCCCAAGGCCAGGAGGAACTCCGTCTTGTCGGTGTTGGCGAGGTCGGTGACGCAGGCCCGAACGTCGTAGCCGCGCTTTAAGAGCGCGATGACGGTATGGGCGCCGATGTATCCCGAAGCGCCGGTGACGGCGACCGGGCCGTCGGCGGTTGTCACGGATGGCATTTTTGCTGGTCTCCCTCGACTCGAACAAACGCGCAAGTGTACGGCAGTGTTTCGCGACATGGTTGTTGCCGTCCCGGGATCCGGCGCCAACGCGCAGGGAACAACGGCCAGGGTACGGGCTTGTCGCGACCCACTGCCCGGGCAACCAGCATGTCCGTCGCCGGCGACGCTCGGGGGGAAGAGCGGGCGGGCGGGGGGGCGGGCGGGGGGGGGAGCGCAAATCGCGCATTGATGCGGGCGGGGTTTGTTCCCGCGCGGCACCTGCGCCACACTTCTGCAGATGCCGCGCGCGGAGGTACCGTGACAGCCGACAACCGATACGACAATCTCAAGGTCGCGAAGGACGGGCATGTTGCGACCGTGACCTTCAACCGTCCGCACAAGGCGAATGCGCTCGACCACGCCCACCTGGTCGACATCGAAGCCGTGGCGCTCTCATTCCGCGACGATGCCGACACCCGGGTCGTGATCTTCACCGGCGAGGGCAGGCACTTCTCGTCCGGTGCCGACCTCGATGGCGGTGGCCCCGCAGCAGCCAATCTCGTCGAACGTCGCCGCCTAGCCCGCATCGGCGAGCGGGCAACGCTCGCCGTCTACGACATGGATCAGATCACCATCGCCGCCTGGAACGGTGCCGCCATGGGGGGAGGCGCGGTACTTGCGACCGCGATGGACCTGCGCATCGGCGCCGACGACTGCTTCATGCAGTACCCGGAGATCGACATCGGCGTGAACCTGATGTGGAAGGGACTGCCGCTCGTTACCCACCTTGCCGGACCGTCCCGGGCAAAGCGCCTGGTCATCGGCGGCGAGCGCATCCACGCGGCCGAACTCCGGGAATGGGGCGTCCTCGATGCATTGGTACCTCGCGCCGACCTCGAGGACACGGCCCTTGCATGGGCGCGTCGCTACGCGGCGAAGTCGCCGGTGGCGGCACAGATGATCAAGCGCAGCGTCAACGCCCTGGTGTCCGCGCTCGATGTCGCCGTCATGCACATGGACGTGGACCAGAACCTGCTATCCGCCATGACCGAGGACCGGCGGGCGGCGATCGAGGCGTATCGCGCCGGGAAGGAACCCCGGTTCAAAGGCAACTGACATTTTCGTCAGTCCCGCCACCGCTTGTGGGACCAGAGCCAGTCCGCAGGCGCCCGGTCGACATCTTCCTGCAGCTTCGCGACGTAGCGTTCGACCACCGAACCCGGTTCGTGGGGCGGATCGGCGATCTTCTCGATGCGGCAGTGATACCGACCCGGCGAAACGCGGCGGCACGAGAGGTAGTACACCGGGAACTTTAGCGCTCGCGCCAATCGCTCCGGTCCCGCGAAGAACGCCGTGTCACGACCGCAGAACTTCACGATGTGACGGTCCCGGCCGCCGGGCCGCTGATCGGCAACGAGGGTCCACACGGGACGTGCCTTCCGCCGCCCGAGAACCTCGCGCCGCAGGTTCTTGACCGGCACCAGCGACACCCCGAACCGTTCTGCCACCGCCATGAGGTGGCTCCGCACCGCCGGCGTGTGCGGTGGCTTGTAGGCAATGGCAACCGGCGCCTTGACCTCGCCCGCCAACGCGGTGACCGCCCAGATCAGGTTGCCGTGGTGGGCCATCAGCAACAGGGCGTTGCCGTCGTCGAGGGCCTCTGCCCCCTCGAAGGTCACCCGCTCGCGCAGTTCCGCCGGATCCATGTCCAGCGATCTCACCACTTCGACCGAGGCCTGACAGAATCCGCCGTAGAAGTCGCGTACGAGGCTGGACGTGTCGGCGTCGGGAAACGCCCGTTCGAGGTTCTCGACCACGACCTTGCGGCGGTAGGTCGCTCGCATGAGCGGCGCCACAAGCCGTACGCCCGAATGCAGGCGCTTCAGGGGCCAGCGGCTTGTTGTTCGCAGCATCGAATCGAGCATCGGTGACCGAACTCAGCACGATCCCTCGTCAACGGCTACCATAATCGGACAAGCCGACGACGCAAGTGCCTTTCGATACAGGCTGTTTGTCGCATCCACCTGGAGTAGAACTATGACTGAATACCGATTCGGGACGCTCGGGGCGGCGAACATCACGCCCCAGGCGCTGCTTGCGCCCGCGAGCCGGAATCCCGACGTGTCCGTGGTCGCCATCGCCGCCCGCGACCGCAAGCGGGCCGAGGCGATGGCGGAACGCGGCCATGTGGAACACGTCGTCGACGACTACCAGGCGGTGATCGACCATCCCGACGTCAACGCCATCTACAACCCCCTGCCGATCAGCCTTCACCGCGAATGGACCCTGAAGGCACTCGCGGCCGGCAAGCCGGTGCTGTGCGAGAAGTCCTTTGCGATGAACGAGGCCGAGGCGGTGGAGATGGCCGAGGCTGCCGATCGTGCCGACCTGCTTCTGATCGAAGCGTTCCACTACCGCTACCACCCCGTATTCCTGCGCGCGCTGGAGATCTACCAGTCCGGCACGATCGGCGACCTCGTGCGCCTGACCGGCCTGTTCCACGTCGGCGGCGAACGGGGAGTCCCCGCAACCGACATCCGCATGATCTACGCCACGGGGGGCGGCGCCACCATGGACATGGGCTGCTATCCGATGTCCTGGGTCCGCCACCTGACCGGCGAGGAACCCGAGGTGGTCTCCGCCGAAGCGGTCGAGGGTCCCGCGAACGTCGACTTGAGCCTGGTCACCGAGCTAAGGTTCCCAAGCGGCGCCACCGGATCGACGTCCGGGGCCATGAAGGGCGAGCCGTACCGTGCCGAACTGACCGCCGAGGGAACCAAGGGCATCCTGCACGTGGTGAATCCCCTGGTCCCGCAACACGGCCACGAGATCCAGCTCACGGTGGATGGCGAGACGACCACCGAAACGCTGACCAAGCGCACCACCTACGACTACCAACTCGACGCCTTCGTCCGGGCACTGGGCACCGGCGAGCAACTACCCACCGACGCCCACGACGCCATCAAGCAGATGCACCTCATCGACAGCGCATACCGCGCGGCAGGGATGAAGGTTCGGGGCACTTGATCACAGGGACACCATGAACGACATCGAGAACACCATCAACGCGGCCTGGGAACGCCGCGACGAAGTCGGCTTCGACACCGAAGGGCCGGTCCGCGATGCCGTCGCGACCGCGCTCGCTGCACTCGACTCGGGTCAGGCCCGAGTCGCGGAGAAACACGGCGACGAGTGGATCGTCAAGGAGTGGCTCAAGAAGGCCGTGCTGCTGAGCTTCCTGCTAAACGACATGGAGCCGATTCCCGGCGGCCCCGGCAATGCGCCCTGGTGGGACAAGGTGCCGTCGAAGTTCGCGGGCTGGGACGCGGCACGTTTCCGGGCAGCCGGTTTCCGTGCCGTACCTTCCGCCATCGTCCGGCACTCCGCCTATATCGCCCCGTCGGTGGTGCTGATGCCGAGTTTCGTGAATCTCGGCGCCTACGTGGACAGCGGAACCATGATCGATACCTGGGCCACCGTCGGTTCCTGCGCCCAGATCGGCAAGAACTGCCACATCTCCGGCGGCGCGGGCATCGGCGGCGTGCTGGAACCGCTACAGGCGGAACCGGTGATCGTCGAAGACAACTGCTTCATCGGCGCTCGCTCCGAAGTCGTCGAGGGCGTCATCGTCGAAGAAGGGGCGGTGCTCGGCATGGGTGTCTTTGTCGGCGCCTCCACCAAGATCGTCGATCGCGAGACCGGCGAGATAACCACCGGACGGGTACCGGCGTATTCGGTGGTCGTGGCGGGATCGCTGCCGCATCCCGTCGCCCGGCCGGGGCGGCCACGGCCAAGTCTCTACTGCGCGGTCATCATCAAACGGGTGGACGAACGCACCCGGTCGAAAACGTCGATCAACGAACTGCTGCGGGATTGAGATGCTGATTGACAAGAGTTCCTCGACCTCTGGACGGTTGCCCGCAGTAGCCGACCACGATGAAACGATGGCGCGTCTGCGCGACGAGAACGCACGGCTGCGATCGGAGCTCGCACGCTTGCGGGCCAAAAGCGAGACTTCGTCGGATGCCGCGTCCTGGGACGACGAGATGGCGAGAGGCATCGTCTACACCGACGGCCGATCGCCGACCAGTTCCCTATCCGCCGGCCGGTTGCTCAAGCAACTCGCCGGACTCTCCAAGGAGCGCATGAAGGCCGGCCGCATCAGGAACACGAGCGACATCGACTACCTGCCAAAGCCCAGCGCCGACGAGGCACAACTGGAAGCGGACTTCGTTCGCTGGGGCTACTGCCTCGTGAAGGACGCCATGTCACCCGAGCAGGTACAAGCGCAAGTCGATCGGCTCACCGAACAGGCCGAGGCCGAGCAGCGTCTCAATGCCGGCATCATGACCAGCCGCAACAACGCGGCTCAACTCGTCAACAACCTGGTTCTCAAGGGCGCGGTGTTCCGCGACGCGGTGGAGTTCAAGGAGTCCGCCGCGCAGCGCGGTCCTCTCGTGGATCGCCTGCTCACCAAGGTCATGGGCGAGGGCTTCGGGCTGGGCTGCGCGCACGGGTCGATCGTCCACCAGGGAGGGGGACTCCAGGAACTGCACATCGACCAAGGCGGCATGCCGATGCCCTATCCGCCATTTCCCTTCGGCTCCTTGATCATCTGGTGCTATACCCCGTTCGACCTCGAAAGCGGCGCCACCTACTGCGTACCGGGCTCCCATCGCAGCGCCAACGGCACAACGCTCTTCCACGACGGTGCCGATCTGGTGCGGCTCGTGGATGGCGAACCCGGGCTCGTCGCCATCTGCGCGCCACCGGGCACCTGCATCCTGACCGATACCCGAATCCTGCATTGCGGCGGCCGGCGTACCGCGCCGGGCACCCGCTACGCCATGCGCTGTCACTACAACCGGTACTTCATGCGTGCCCTGCACGAACAGTCGACGGCTAACGTCCACGTGCCCGACGACGTCTACGAACTCCTCTCGCCGAGGCTTAAGCAGATGATGGGCATTACGGTGAACAACCACGAGCCCGTCGGCGAACTGCATCGCTGCGAGATGTGATCCTCGGTGCCACCGGATCGCCGGCGGGCGTTCTTGACGAGCGCCCATCACGCACTTGAGCCTCCACACTTGCGTGGCTCTGAGCCCACACGCAACCAGGCTGCATCGCCGGGCTGGATCACGCCGTTCAGGTCCTGGTGTCTGCCACCTCCATCGAAAACGCCAATCGCTTGCCGTCGATGGCCGTCTCGGTCGCCTCGCCGGCCAGGGCTTCCGGCTCGAGCGATAGCGCCAATGTCTCGCCGGCGATGTAGTCGCGATGTGTGGCAACGGCGTCCGCGATCTCGTCATCGGCGTCGTAGACCACATGGATGCGGTCGCTGACCGCGAAGCCGCTGTCTTTTCGAGCGCGCTGAATGCGGTTGACCACCTCGCGCGCCACGCCCTCCCGTAGCAACCCGTCGTCCAGCCGACAGTCGAGTTCGATGGAAACAAGCCGATTCGACACCGTCTCGGTGCCTTCCTTCGCCTCCCGGAACACGTGGATGTCGTCGTTGCCGAAGGTCTCGCCGTCGATGTCGACCGTCCCGCTTTCCTGGAACGCTTCGATGGCGTGGGCATCCAGTGCCGCGATCTTCGACTGGAACTCCTTCATCCGCCGCCCGAGCCGTTTCCCGAGCACCGGGAAATTCGGCTTCGCATACAGCGAGATGTAGCTGGCCTCATCCTGCTCGTAGCGGACATCCTTCACGTTCAACTCGGCCTTGATGTAGCTCTCCAAGGTCTTGATCTCGTCGAGCAGGGCGGCATCCCGGTGGATGATGGTGAGCCGTCTGAGCGGCGTGCGCAGGTTGATCTTTACCTGTTCGCGTTTCGAGCGGCCAAGCTCGATGACCTGCTGCATGCGCGACACGGCATCTTCCAGGACCGGCTTGCGTAGCGAAGGCTCGGCCTCCGGGTACGTACACAGGTGGACCGAGGGCGGGCTCGGCTCGTCCCCTGCGAGTCTCGCGTACGCCAGGTAGATGTATTCCGACAGGAACGGCGCAAAGGGCGCCATTGCCACCGATAGCTCGTAGACCGCCATGTGCAGCGTGTTGTACGCGGCGATCTTGTCCGCCGTGACTCCCTCGCCCCAGAACCGGGCCCGGTTGAGGCGGATGTACCAGTTGGTCAGGTCGCCGATGAACGAGAACAGCTTCGGCACGACGTTGTAGAGCCGGTAGCGCTTCATCTCGATGCCGATGTCCTCCTTGAGCGTCTGCAGCCGGGAGATGATCCAGGCATCGAGGATGTTGTCGCCGCGATGGGTGCCCTTGGCCGGGGTCCAGCCGTCGATGGCCGCGTAGGTCTCGAGGAACGACCAGGCGTTGTACCAGGGCAGCAGCGCGCGTCGCACCATGTCGCGCACCCCCCGGTCGACGAAGCGCTGCTCTTCGGCGCGAACCAGCCCCGAGTTGATGAGATAGAGCCGTAGCGCATCGGCGCCGTAGGTCTCCATCAACTCGTCTCCCGGCGTGTAGTTGCGCAGGCTTTTCGACATTTTCTTGCCGTCGGCCGCCAGCACCATGCCGTTGACGATCACGTTGCGGAACGCGGGCTTCTTGAACAGCGCCCCGGCCAGGACCATCAGCGTGTAGAACCAGCCCCGGGTCTGATCCAGCCCCTCGGCGATGTATTCGGCCGGGAACCCCTGCTCGAAGGTCTGCCGGTTCTCGAACGGATAGTGGAGTTGCGCGTAGGGCATGGAACCGGATTCGAACCAGCAGTCGAGCACCTCTTCGACGCGTCGGTAGACCCCGTCCTCCCCGTCCACCGCGAAGGTCAGGTCATCCACGTGTTCGCGGTGCAGATCCGCGACTTCGACGCCCGTCAGCGCCTTCAACTCGTCCCGCGAACCGATGCAGCGGGCGTTGCCGGTCGTGTCGTTGATCCAGATCGGCAACGGCGTGCCCCAGACGCGGTTCCGGGAGATCGCCCAGTCGATGACGCCTTTCAGCCAGTTGCCGAAACGGCCGTGCTTGATGTGCTCCGGCACCCAGAGCACTTGCTCGTTCGCCGCCACCACGTCGTCGACGAACGCCGTCACCCGAACGAACCAGGACGGCACGGCGCGGTAGATCAACGGCGTGTCGGTGCGATAGCAGTGCGGATAGCTGTGCACGATGTCCAAGCGCTCGTAGAGCGCGCCGCTGTCGCGTAGGTGTCGGACGATGTGCCGGTCGGCGTCCTTGACGAATTGGCCGGCGAAATCGGCCACCTCGTCGGTGAACTCCCCCGCCATGGTCACCGGGCAGCAGAACGCCTCGATGCCGGCGGTCTGCAGAATCCGGTAGTCGTCTTCCCCGAAAGCCGGTGCCTGGTGGACGAGGCCGGTACCCTCTTCGGTGGTCACGTAGTCATCGGCGACGACGACGAACGCCCCCTGGTCGCGTTCTGCCGAGAAATAGTCGAACAACGGTTCGTAGCGTCGACCCACCAGCTCGGCACCCTTGAGGCGCGCCTCGACCTCAAGCGACGGATGTCGGCTCTGATACTCGGCGAGACGGGCTTCGGCCAGGTAGAACGTCCTGTCGATGTCGGGATCGGTAACCCGGACGTAGTCGATGGTCGCGCCGACGCAGATCGCGAGGTTCGACGGCAGCGTCCACGGCGTCGTGGTCCAGGCCGACAGGTAGGCGTCCTCGTCGGCGAGCTTGAACAGCACGGTGATCGCGGGGTCCTGCACATCGACGTAGTTCTGGCCCGCCTCGAAGTTGGCGAGCACCGTCTCGAGCGCCGTGGAGACCGGCATGACCTTCATGCCCCGGTAGATGAGCCCCTTGTCCCAAAGTTGCTTCACCACCCACCAGACGGACTCCATGTACCAGACGTCCATGGTCTTGTAGTCGTCGTCGAAGTCGACCCAGCGGCCGAGGCGCGTAATGGTCTTGCGCCACTCGGCGACGTACCGCTCGACGATGGCGCGGCACTCGGCGTTGTACCCGGCGACACCCATTTTCTCGACCGCCTCCTGGGCCGAGACTCCCAGCGCCTTGTCGATCTCCTGCTCGATGGGCAGTCCGTGACAGTCCCAGCCGAACCGGCGCAGCACGTGCCGCCCCTTCATGGTCCAGTAGCGCGGCACGATGTCCTTCAGGATCGAACCCAGGAGATGTCCGTGGTGCGGCAGGCCGGTTGCGAACGGCGGACCGTCGTAGAAGATGTACGGCTTCTTGTTCTCCGTACACGCCAGCGACAGGCGAAAGACATCGTGGTCCTCCCAGTGCGAGAGGATGTCGTGCTCCATCGCGACGAAGGAGAATGCGGCGCTTTCGTCGGCCGGCTTGGTCATGGCGGTTTGCGGCGTAGGGTTTGCGGGGCGCCGAATCTTACAGTAAGCGCCTCCACGCCTTCATGCCCCATCGTCCACGTCAAGGGCGGCACCCCCTTTGGCGGTGAGGCGCTACCTCCAACACGGACCTATCAGCTTCGCCGGCCCAACACCGTTTCGACACGGAGCGGTGAAGGTCGAGCGGACGTCGCCCGCGACGTTCGGGCTGTCAGGATCGGCCGAAGCCGTGCGGCTGTCGTTCCTCACGGTCGCGGTATGGTGGGTCGCGTTCTCGGTACCGCTGTTCCGCAACGTCGCCGAACCGCCGGGCCCAAGCGCGGTCGTCTCCGCCGTCGCATCCGGACTGCGTTCGCTGGTGCGCACCTTCCGCGCCTACCGCGAACACCGGATGGTCGGCCTCTTCCTGCTTGCCTACTTCTTCTACATCGACGGGGTCCACACCATCATCCGCATGGCCGTTGACTACGGCCTGTCCCTCGGCTTCGCCTCCGAGAGCCTCATCGTCGCGCTGCTGATCACCCAGTTCGTGGGCTTCCCGGCGGCGTTGGCGTTCGGCTTGGCAGCGCGCCGATTCGGCCCGAAACCCACCCTCTACGTCGGCTTGGCGACCTACATCCTGGTCACCGTCTACGCCTATTTCATGTCCTCGGTGGCGGAGTTCTACGTTCTCGCCGCGGTGGTGGGTCTGGTGCAGGGCGGCGTACAGGCTGTGTCGCGGTCGCTCTACGCCCGCTTCGTGCCCGCCGAGAACAGCGGCGAGTTCTTCGGGTTCTTCAACATGCTCGGCCGCTTCGCCGCCATCATCGGCCCCGTGCTGGTGGCGGTAACAGGCTTGCTGACGGGAAGCTCCCGGCTGGGCATCCTGTCGGTGGTCGTGCTGCTCGTGATCGGACTCGTGCTGCTGGGCCTGGTTCGCGAGAGCGGGGCGAAGCGCGGCTAGGTCTCGTTGGTGTTTGTGAAAGCTGCCTCGTCGCAGGTGTGTTCGACCACTAGCGTTCTTGACGAGCGCCAATCTTCACAATTGAACCAACTCTTGCGGAAGGCGCTGCGAGTCGCTCTTGGACGGCTCGGGTACTCCCGAGACGCGCTAGCGTTCTTGAGCATTCCCTATGTCTACAGTTGAACATCGTGTCGACGGGGCAACCCTATCGCTCCCGTCAGGCGCGTGGCGACCGGCAGAGTGCGCTTCCACAGGATCGCGGCTCATGTGGTTGCCTCGCTATCGGCTTGCCAGTCCTTCGGCAAGAAACGTCGCGGCAAGCTGGTTCAGGCTGACACCCTCGCTTGCCGCTCGGCGGGCCAACCGCATATGGAGCGTCTTCGGAACTCGCTGCAAGAATTGCCCGCTGTAGGTTTTGGGCTGCGGCAAGCTGCCCTGGTCCTCGCGCTCAGCCATCGTCCACGCGTTGAATGCATCCCGGGCTTCTGCGATCGCCTCGTCAATCGTCGCGCCGTCGGCGATGCAGCCGGGAAGGTCCGGGATACTCGCCATGAAGCCGCCGCCATCCTCTGCGGGAAGGGGGCTTACGTTGATTGCATAGTCCTCGAAGTTCATTGCGCCTCCTCTACGAGTTCGACCAATCGACGGATGTAGACGGGCTTGATTGGCTTGTGCATAGGGACCGTCAGGTGGTGACCGAGCGTGTTCGTGAGAACTGCGTGGCTCGTTCCCCGTTGACGTACCGTGAGCCCATGTGCCCTAGCCACCGTCCGTACATTCTCAGGAGTCCAGTCTGCCTGCGGATTGGCCCGCATGGCACCGAGTAGCTTCGACGTCCTTGCCATTGAGAAATGATACCGAATACAGTATCACGGTCAAAGCCGCTCCACCGTTACTCGACACGGGCGAGGCCGGGGGGTGCGGCTGGCGACGCCGAACGACGAATCGTCCTCCGGATCGAGCCCGTGTTCCGCGCAGTGCTGGTAGAGCCGCTGCAGGGGCAGCGGGCGCACCGAATCGCCGAAATGGTTCTCGCCCACGAACAGCACGGGGCAAAGGCACGGCAGCGCCTCGAAGACCGTTGCGAGTTCGGTCACGTCCAAGGGCAACCGTGTGTCAACAAAACAAACGGGTGTACGACAGATCTTTGGTGGGCGAGGGCGCCGTTTAGCTCACGAAAGTGTCGCCGCCATACCGGAGTCGACGATTCGGCGATCCTGGGTGAGAAGGGTCGCTCCCATCACGCGCGCCGTCGCCACCAAGATTCCGTCGGCGGGGTCTCGGTGAAAAGACGCCGGCAGGGCGGCCAACTCCGCGGCCACCGCCGGGGAGATGCCTTGCCGACGTACCAACGGCGGTGCCACCGCCTTTTCGAGCCATTCCCGCAGGGGAACGGCGAGTTGGATCCGTCCCAGACTCCACAACGTCGCGACCTCCCAGATGGAGGTGTCGGAAACCACGAGTGGGGAACTGGCGTGCGGATTTCTGGGACCGGGCGGAGCTGCGTGTATGGCGAGCCGCGATCACCGCCGGCACGGCGCCGCATTTCGGGTGGCACGCCTTACGTTAGGCCGCGGCGGCACTCGTTTCATAAAGGTGACAAGCCACCAACCGATCCGGCTGCCCGACATCGGTGACCGGAATCAGTTCCGGCGTGGTCTCCCGGCAAACGTCCATCACCTTGGGGCAACGATTCGCGAATCGACAGCCGGGCGGGACGTTCACCGGCGACGGAATCTCGCCCTTGATCGCCGTCGACTCGCGGCTTCGTTCGCTCACCGGATCGGGTTCCGGATTGGAGCCGATCAACAGCTCCGTATAGGGGTGCTTCGGCGCGAAGAACACCCGGTTGGCGGGACCGATCTCCACTAGCGAGCCAAGGTACATCACCGCCATGCGGTCGGAGACGTAGCGCACCATGGACAGGTCGTGGGCGATGAACAAGAGCGTCAGTCCCAGTGAATCCTTGAGCTCGTCGAGCAGGTTTACCACCTGGGCCTGGACGGAAACGTCCAGTGCGGAGATCGGTTCGTCGCAGACCACGAACTCCGGTTCCAACACGAGCGCGCGGGCGATGCCGATGCGCTGCCGCTGGCCGCCGGAGAACTCGTGCGGGTAGCGGGACATGTGGTCGGGATTCAGGCCCACACGCTTGAGCCAGTCGGCCACCGTGTCCCGGGCTTCCTGACCACTCACGTCCGAATGCAGCTTCAAACCCTCGCCGACGATCTCGCCGACGGTCATTCTGGGGTTCAGCGACGAATACGGATCCTGGAAGATCATCTGCATGGCCTGGGCGTAGCGCTGGAAGTCACCCGCCCGGTACTTGGCCGGCATCGACTCGCCCTTGTAGACGACATCGCCGCCGGTCTTGTCGTGCAGACCGACCACGGTCTTGCCCAAGGTCGACTTGCCGGAGCCGCTCTCGCCCACCAAGCCGACGATCTCCTGCGGCGCGATATCGAACGAGACGTCGTCCACCGCATGCACCACCTGTCCCCGCGCAATGGGGAAGTGCTTGGTCAGGTTGCGGATTTGAACGAGCGGTTCGGTCACGGATTGCGCCAGTTGGGTGGCCCTAAGCTAACACGCCAACGCCCCGCAAAGCGACGCGACACGTCGGGATGCAACGGCCATGGAGCAGGTGCCCGCCGTAGTCCCTATGATGCGCGTTTCGCACCGCCATTCCTTGCAGCTGGAGTCCGGATGCACCTCAGGAACAACGAACACCGCCTCGTGGGCTGCTGGCCGTCGCGCCTCGAACATGCCGATGGTCGAGCGCTCGACGCCGAGCGGGGCGTCCTCCTCGTGCCATCGTCAAGACGCCGTGACGAAAGCGCGGCCATCGCCCTGCCGTTCATACGCGTCCCCGCCAAGCGGGACCAAGGACTGGCGCCGCTCGTCGTGCTCTTCGGTGGACCGGGTGTCGGTGCCATCGACTCGTTCCAAGGATATTTCTTCGAACACGTGGAACGCTTGGCGGCGACCTGCGACGTGGTGACCTTCGATCAGCGCGGCTGTCATGGTGCCTTGCCCGACCTGGTCAACGCCTTTCCCCCCGACTACGACCTCGGCGAGCCGATGACACGGGAGAGCTTCCTGGTCGCGCAGCGCGAAAGCGCGGCACGGCTCGGCGCGTATTGGCGTGAGCGGGGTGTGGACCTGAACGACTACAACACCGTCGAGAGCGCGCACGATGTCGACGACCTGCGGAAGGCTCTCGGTGCGGAGCGGATCAACCTCTACGGTGCCAGCTACGGCTCGCACCTGGGTTTGGCGGTGCTTAGGCTTCACGACGAGCATGTGGACCGGGCGATTCTCTGCCTCGTCGAGGGTCCGGACGACACGCACAAGCTGCCGAGTAACGTGGATCGGCATTTCCAGCATCTGGCCGACCTCGCGCGTACCGATGCGAACCTCGTCGGCGCATGCACGGATCTCTTCGCCGACTTTGCGGTCGTGCTCGACGAACTCGAGCGGACACCGGTCAAGGCGGACTTGAACGGCGTCGAGCATCCCGTGCCGATTGGCAAGTTCGGCCTCCAATGCATTCTCGGCAATGCACTCGGCAGCACACGAGCCATGCGCAGCTTGCCGGGTTTCGCTCACCAGCTTCGACGTGGGGACTTCACCGCGCTGACGCGCCGCTTCGACCGCTGGCGGATCAACTCAAGCATCCACGGCATGATGCTCGCCATGGACCACGCCGCCGGAGCGAGCCCGGAACGCTCTCACCGGATCGAGGAGGAGCGCATGGATGCCCTCCTCGAAGACAGCTTCAATCTGCCGTTCCCGTTCATTGGCCAGGAACTAGGCGTCGCCGAACTCGACCACGCTTTCCGTACTCCCGTGCAGTCAGATACGCCCACCCTGTTCTGTGCAGGCACCCTGGACGGCCGGACGCCGATCTCCAATGCCCAGGCCGCCTTGCGTGGATTCCCGAACGGTCAGCTGATTGTTGTCGAGGGTATGGGCCACGACGAACCGGCGCTGTTGTTGGACGCGCAGGTGGGGTTCCTCGAAGATCGGGACGTCGCGGTTGAACGCCTCGTGCTGCCGTTCGCTTTCGACGCCATGAGGTAACGCTACAAGTCCCGCAGGAACTGCGCCTCATAGAGCGGCCAGTTGGTCACCACGCCGTCTCGGCCGCCGCGCGGTTCGACCGTTAGCGTGATGGCACGTTCCGGCGCGTAGCGGGCGATGTACGAGCTCATGCTCCGGGCGCGGCTGCGACGCCGGCTCTTCACCTCCACGGGTACGATCTCGCCGTTCCGCCTTTGGTGGAGGAACTCGATCTCGGCGCGGCCCTCTGCCCAGCCGTAGGTCGGATGGCCCACTTGGGCACACAGTTCAGTCTGCACGAAGTTCTCCGCCATGAATCCCTTGTAGGCGTACTTCGGCTCGCGCTGCAACGCGTACGGGAGGCGCAACAGGTGTCGGAGGATGCCGATGTCGAAGAGGAACAGGCGGAACCGGCTTTCCTTGGTGCAATGCGGCAACGGCGGCGTCGGCCGACTGACGACGGGGTAGCACTTCCACGCCAGGCGGCACTTCTCCAGCCAATCGATGGGGCCTCGGAGATCCTGGTAGCCGCGTTTGCGCGCTACTACACCTTGGAACCGGAAGCGTTTTACCGAGCCGTCCAGCGCCGTCTCCAGTTGCCGGGGAATGTTGTGGAACACCGCGTCGATGTGCTGCGCATGGACGGGTCCGGCGTATTTGCCGAAGTCGCGCTCGAAGCCTGCCACGAGGTCGCTGTGAATTGTCTCGACTCGGCTGATGCGCTCGGCAATGCCGCGCCCGGCGTCGAACCACGCGGCCACCGCCTCGGGCATGCCGCCCACGAAGGTGTAGTCCAGGAACAACGACCACAGCCGTTCGTGCGCCGTGCTGCTCGTCGCCCGTGTGCGGAACATCTCCAGCAGTCGTGCCTGCCCGGACGCCATCACGAATTCCTCGAAGCACAGCGGGAACAGCTCGAGACGGCGGACTTTGCCGACAGGAAACGAGGCCAACAGGCCGATATGGGAACCGGTTGCACAGACGAACGCCTCCGGCGCCTGCTCGGCGAAGTACTTGAGCGAGTCCAGGGCCGCCTGGCAGTCGCCTACCTCGTCGAAGAAGATGAGATCCCGCGCCAGATCGACGGGCTCGTTGAACCGCACTTCGATGTTGTCGACGATGGTGCCCGGCGCCAGGCCGTCGGCGAAAACGCTCGCCAGGTCCGGCGCAAGGTTGAAGTCCAGCTTGTGGACCTTGCGGAACTGCCGAGCGAAGATCTGCTCGATGAGGTATGTCTTGCCGGTCTGACGCGCACCGTCGAGCAACACAGGCTTGCGGCGGGGTTCCCGTTTCCAGGACAGCAGGTCGTTGTAGAGCAACCGATCCATCGCGTTGCACGATCATTCGAACGTCGGGGAAATGGTAGCATTTCAGACTTTTATGTGCATGAAAGTCTGAAATATCGCACTTTTTGATACCAAAAAAGTATGGCCCTGTTTTCGGGCAACGCCGTTCGCCACCAGGTCGAGACCCAGCACAGCGCTCCGACAGCCTGGATCGGGACGGGACGAGCCCGTCCCCTACGACTCCCGTGCGCGATCCAGTACGGTACCCTCGCCTACGCTCGTCGTTGCCGCAAGCGCCGCGAGTACTTTCGGCGGCGACATCGGTAGTTCGCGCAGACGGAGCCCAACGGCGTCGTGAATGGCATTGGCGACCGCGGCCATCGGCGGCGCGATCGGCACTTCGCCGACGCCGCGCACGCCGTGCGGGTGGGCGTCGTTGGGCACTTCGACGACCACCGTATCGATCATCGGCAGGTCCGATGCGACCGGCATCCGGTAGTCCAGGAAGCCCGCGTTGTCGAGCCGGCCGGAGGCGTCGAAGATGTATTCCTCGTTGAGCGCCCAGCCGATGCCCTGGGCGACGCCGCCCTGCATCTGGCCCTCGACGTAGCTCGG
>CAZJRX010000002.1:0-2945 GCA_964548145.1 uncultured Pseudomonadales bacterium
GTCGTTGATGCCCACGACGATCCGATTCGGCGTCGCCTCGGGCACGGCGTAGATGGACGCCCGCACGCCGTCGATCGGCGTGAGGTCGTGGGACTCGGGTGTGCCGGTTGCTTCGTTCACATCGCCCGCCGGATCGACGACGTAGACGTGGTAGTTCTCGTCCCCGCCCTTGTCCTGGACGTAGAGCACGTAGCGGCTGTCCTCGGACCAGAAGTAGCCGCCGACCGGACGTTCGGTGTCGGCCGTGATGGGCCGGGCGGCGTCGAACGGGGCGTCGACTGTCTTCACCCAGATGTTCACAACGCCGTTGTAGGGCTTACGGAACGTGATCCACTTGCCGTCCGGCGAGATCTGGGTGCCGGAGATCTGGGGATCGCCGAAGAAGACGTCCCGGTCGATCAACGGCGGCAGCTTCGCCAAACGACTCTCGACGGGGTCGTCTTGGGTGGTAGCCTCTTGCGCGCCTGCGGCCACGGACGCGAGGGCGAATGCCGTCAACAAGGCACTCTGGACGTATTGGGCGAACTGCATTGCTGGGGCTCCGCCGACATTTGGGGTCGGCAAGCGTATCACTTGGCGGCGACTTGCCATGGAGCAAGTCTTTGGCGGCGGCCCCGTGGTCGCCCGTGCCGGCTGCCCGCGGCTTCGGTCGATTGGCACGAGGGTGGTAAGGCATTCTCGATGCGCGCCCGTCGGGCGCGCCGGGACGGGACAACGCCGCCCCGGACTCCGCGACTTGCGGCGGCACTTCGTGCCGTCGCGGCGTCGCAGACTCCAGGGCTCGTCTCCTACGGGCGCATTGGAAACCGAGTGGGTCCCTTGAGTTCGTCGAGGCGGGGCTGGATCCAGTCGATCCACCGGCAAAGCACCGGGCGGGTCTCGCGCGGGTCGATCAGTTCGTGCACCGCGAAGGACTCGGCCCGGGGGTAGGGCGAACGGGCGCCGCGCAACCGGTCCTCGAGTTCGCGCCGTTTGGCGTCGGGATCCTCGGCGGCTGCGATCTCGCGGTGGAACGCAACGGCAACCCCGCCTTCGAGGGGCAATGCGCCGGATTCCACGGATGGCCAGGCAAGCACGTAGTTGTCCGGTGCGTAGTGGGCGGCGGTGGCGACGCCGAAGCCCTTGTGAACCTGAATGGCGGCCCAGGGAATGCTCGCCTGCGCAGCGGCGGCGACGGCGGCCATGCCGTAGCGGATGGTGCCGTTGCGCTCGGCTTCGGGACCGATCATGAAGCCGGGCTGGTCGATGAAGTTGATGATCGGAATGTGGAAGGTGTCGCACATCTCGACGAAGCGGCGGTATTTCTGCCCCGCCTCGGCGGTCATCGCACCGGCGTAGACCCGGTTGTCGTTGGCGAGCACGCCCACCGGCTGGCCATCGAGGCGGGCGAGGCCGGCGATCTGGCTCGGGCCGTACCCCGGAGCAAGCTCGAAGAACGAGTCGCGGTCCATGATCATGGCGACGATTTCGCGCATGTCGAAAGGCGCGTTGGAGTCCCGGGGAATGGCGGTCAGCAGCTCCTCCTCCATGCGTTCGGGATCGTCGTGGCAGTCGATGCGCGGTGCGCGTTGATGCACGCTGCCGGGGAGGTAGCTCAGGAACCGGCGCACCTGACGGAACATGTCGTACTCGTCCTCGGCGACGTTGTCGATGATGCCGCTCTTGGCATGGATGTGGGCGCCGCCGAGTTCGTCCTTGGTCAGGCTGACGCCGAGGGCGCGCTCGACCAGTGCCGGACCGCCGATCATCACCTGCGCCGTGTGCCGCGTCATCACCGAGAAGTGGGAGGCCACCAGCCGCCCGGCTGGGAAACCGGCCACCGCACCCGCCGCCATGGACACGACCGGCACCTCGCCCATGGCATCGGCGATGATGCGGAACCGATGCGGGGAGTAGACCGGTTCGCCGACGGTACCGCCCCGGCGTCCGCCACCGCCCTTGACACTGCCGCCGCCACCCTCCAGGGAACGCACCAGCGGCACCTTGTATTGCACGGCGAGATGCTCGGCGTAGACGCTCTTGCGCAAACCCGCCGCGTTCGGTGAGCCGCCCTTCAAGGTGAAATCCTCGCCGCCGACGACCACCCGGCGGCCTTCGATCCGACCGAAGCCGACCACGTAGTTGGCCGGCACGAAGCCGATCAGCTTGTCGTTTTCGTCGTAGTCCGGTATTGCGGTGGCCTGGCCCTGCTCCTGGAATGTGCCGGGGTCCAGGACGCCGTCGATGCGCTCGCGGATGGTGAGGCGGCCCCGGGCGTGTTGCTTGGCGATGCCTTCCTTGCCGCCCTGCTGCTTGGCCAGCCGACGGCGGCGTTGGATCTCGCGGACCTCCTCTTCCCAGCTCATGGCGTCGGCGCCCGCAGCCTCAGGTGTCGAGTACCGCGATGACCTGATCCTCCTCGACGGCGTCCTCCTCGGCAACCCTGAGTTCGGCCACCGTACCGGCTTGCGGGGCTTCCACCGGAATCTCCATCTTCATGGACTCGAGGATCATCAAGACGTCGCCCGCGTCGACGCTCGCACCGGCCTGCACCTCCACTTTCCAGACGTTGCCGGTGACTTCGCTTTCGATCTCGAGGCGCGCCATCAATGGACTCTCCGGTGGGTGGTAGTAACCGCGAAGCGAGCGTTTATAGCAGATCGTCGAGCAAACGGGTATGCAGCCGGCCGGCGATGAACGGCTCGCTGCCCAGCGTCCGCTCGAGCAATGCGCGGTTGGTTTCGATCCCTTGGATGTCGAACGCCTTGACGCCCACCAGGGTGCGGCCGATGGCTTGCTCGCGGGTGGAACCGGTACCGATCACCTTGGCGAGCAGCGGATCGAAATACGGCGTCACCCATTGCCCTTCGGCGTAGCCGGTCTCGACGCGAACGCCGGTCAACTCGGGGGGCCGGTAGACCGCCAGACGGCCGGTGGACGGCAGCATTCGCCGGGAATCCTCGGCG
>CAZJRX010000002.1:2962-19077 GCA_964548145.1 uncultured Pseudomonadales bacterium
TCCACCGCATGGCCGGTCGTCTTGAGCGCCGCCGGCAGCACCTCGGCGAGTCTTGCACCGGCCGCGATGCGAATCTGCGCCCCGACCAGATCGATGCCGGTGATCGCCTCGGTGACGCCGTGCTCGACCTGCAGTCGCGTGTTGACTTCGAGGAACCCGAAGCGTCCCTCGGCATAGAGGGTCTCTACCGTTGCCAGGTTGTCGTAGCCATCGAGTGCCGCCCGCGCGGCGGCTTCGACCTCGGCGAGGCGGGATCGGTCGATGCCCGGTGCCGGCGCTTCCTCGATCACCTTCTGATGACGCCGCTGGATGGAGCACTCTCGCTCGAATACGCCCACCGTGTCATCACCGTCGCCAACCATCTGGAACTCGATGTGACGTGGTTCGGCGAGCCAGGTCTCCAGGTAGAGCCTGCCGTCGCCGAAAGCGTGTTGCGCCTGGGCGCGGGCGGTCGCAAACGCTTCAGCGATCGCCGACTCGGTGTCTACGCGGATCATGCCGATGCCACCGCCGCCGCCGACGGGCTTGATGAGTACCGGGAACCCAAGACGGCGCGCCTCGTCGAGCATTCTCTCGGCGCTATCCAACGGTTCGCTACCGCCATGGACCGGAAAGCCGCCGTCTGCCATCGTCGCGCGTGCCCGGGTCTTGTCGCCGAGGCGCTCGATCCAACTGGGATCCGGTCCGATGAAGCGGAGTCCGGCTGTGCCGACGGCGCGGGCGAACGCCGGGTTCTCGGCGAGAAACCCGTAGCCCGGATGCAAGGCGTCGCAGCCGGTTTCCCGGGCCGACTCGATCAGCCTGTCGCCGTTCAGGTAGGTTTCGCCGGCAAGATAGCCGGGCAACCGTGCGGTTGCGGTGGCCTCCGCGAGATGGGGAGCCTCGCTGTCGATATCGGCGTAGGCGGCGACCGATTCGATGCCTAGCGTGTCGCAGGCGCGCACCACCCGGCGTGCGACGGTGGCGCGGTTGGCAACGAAGACGCGGTCAAACACGTGACTTCGCCTCGGCGTCGCTCAGTTCCCGCCAAGCAGTTGCGAAGCCGCCGAGCCGTGTGCTGCGGGGCGTTCGCAGCCCGTTCGTTGCCGCTTTGTCGACGGTGTCGGCGATCGAGCGGATCGTATCGGCTGGTAGCGAAACGGCGAACATGTCCGTGTCCTCGCCGCCCTTGTGATCGGCTGGTTTCGGAACCGGCGTCCCATTGGCAATCCGCAGCAGGGCGTTCCGGACGTCAGCGGGAACCAGGGTCGCCGTTTCCACGAGCAGCCACCGCGACAGCACGTCGGGTCGTTCGCACAGCGCCTTGTAGCGTTGCCAGTCGATGCCGTGCCCCGGTTTAGTGATGGAAGAGTCGCAGGCCCGTATGCACCATGGCGATGCCGTGCTCGCCGCAGGCGTCGGCCACCTCGGCGTCCCGGGTCGAACCGCCGGGCTGGGCGATGAACGAAACGCCGTGCCGCGCGGCGTGGTCGATGTTGTCCCGAAACGGAATGAAGCCGTCGCTCGCCAACGCCACCCCGTCGAGATCGTTCAGCCAGTCGTCCCGTTCGTCGGCAGATAGCGGCTCGGGTGGCTCGTCGGCCACGGCTTCGGCGAACTCGGCGTGCTCTCCCGGGGTGAGGTCGCCCTCGATGTAGCGAACGCGCCAGTTTATGCGCGCCTGGCGCCGGACCCCAGGACGAAACCCGATGCCGAGCACCCGGGGATGCCGCGATAGGTGCCAGACATCCGCCTTCGCCCCGGCGAGCTTGGTACAGTCCACACGGGACTGCTGGCCGGCGCCGATGCCGATCATCTGGCCGTCAAGCGCAAAGCCCACGGAGTTCGACTGGGTGTACTTCAAGGTCACCAGTCCGAGCAGCAGGTCCCGTCTCGCGGCGATCGTCAGTTCGCCGATGGCCACGTCTAGGAGGACGGTCTCGTCGATGCGGCGGTCGTTGCGCTCCTGGGTGAGCCTCACGCCGTACACCTCCCGGGTCTCGAGCTGCGGCGGCCGGTAGTCCGGATCGGCTTCGAGGACCACGAACGAACCGCCTTTCTTGGCGGCCAGTACGTCGAACGCCCCCGCCTCGAAACCGGGCGCGACGATACCGTCGCTAACGACGCTTTTGAGGTAGGACGCGGTGGCCGAATCGACCGGTTCCGACACCGCGACGAAATCACCGAAGGAGGACTTGGGGTCGGCACCGCGGGCGCGGACGTAGGCGGTTGCCAGGGGCGACAGATCCCGATCGGCAACTTCGTAGACCTGGCGGAGATCGTCGCCCAGAGGAACGCCGACGGCGGCGCCGGCCGGCGAGACGTGCTTGAAGGACGTGGCGGCGGGAAGATCCAGAGCCTCCCCCAGTTCCGCGACAAGCTGCCAGGCGTTCAACGCGTCGAGCATGTTGATCATCGACGGCGAGCCATTGCGTACCCGGATCGCGCCGGCCTCGAACGCCGCGCGGCCCTGGTGCGGATTGCAGCCGTACTTGAGCGTAGGCATGGCGGGTCGGTCAGCCGAACAGTTCGCGGCCGGTGAGCTGCCGATAGGCTTCAAGATACCGACTCGTCGTGTTGGCGATGACGTCGTCCGGCAGCGCAGGTCCCGGTGGCGTCTTGTCCCAACGCCCGTCGGCGACCAGGGTCTCGAGGTAGTTGCGCA
This sequence comes from uncultured Pseudomonadales bacterium, assembly GCA_964548145.1. Taxonomy (GTDB): domain Bacteria; phylum Pseudomonadota; class Gammaproteobacteria; order Pseudomonadales; family Azotimanducaceae; genus VXYL01. The sequence goes on from CAZJRX010000002.1 coordinate 5,607, forward strand.
CGTACTGCTTGTCGAAGCTCGGTTGTTCGCCGCCCGGCTGCCATTGGTCAGCGGGCCAGAACCGCGAGCTGTCGGGGGTGAAGATCTCGTCGATCAGGAGCGGCTCGTCGTTGTCGTCGACGACGCCGAACTCGAACTTGGTGTCGGCCAGGACGATGCCGCGTTCGCCGGCGTAGTCCCTTGCGAGTCGGTAGAGCGCCAGGGTTTTCTCCTGGAGCCAGAGCATGGTTTCCTCGCCGACGATCTCGGCACCCTCGGCGAAGCTGATGTTCTCGTCGTGGCCGGTGTCGGCCTTGGTGGAAGGGGTGAACAGCGGGCTGTCCAGCCGGTCGCCGTTCCTGAGTCCCTTGGGCAGGTCGATGCCGCAGACTTGGCCCGTATTCTGGTAGTCCTTCCAGCCGCTGCCGGCGAGATAGCCCCGGGCGATGCACTCCACCGGCAGTACCCGGGTCTTCCGACACAGCATGATGCGGCCATCGAGCGCATCCCGTTCCGCATCGGTGAGTCCGGGAACGTCCGCCGCCTCGGTGGAGATGAGGTGGTGGTCGACAACCCCGGCGAAGTGCTCGAACCAGAACTTGGAGATCTGCGTAAGGACCACGCCTTTGCCGGCAGGCCCGTTCTCGAGAACCACGTCGAACGCGCTGACCCGGTCGGTGGCGATGATCAAGAGGGCTTCGCTACCGTCCGCCAGCGTTGCGTCGTAGAGGTCGCGGACCTTGCCGCTGCGTTTGTTGGGGAGAGCGAGATTCGTCTCCATCACGAGTTTCGGCTGCACGTGTTCTCCGTTTTCGAGCTTAGGTGTGTCATCCGCCCTCGGGCCGGTTTCCCGACACGAGTGCCTTCCGGTAGGGCAAGTTTGCACAGAGCACGGTTTCGTTCAAGACGCAGCGACGCTCCTGGCATCGGACACGAAGTTCGATGCCCTGAACGACAAGCTCGGCACCCAGGGACGCAACAGTTCCTGGGACTGGCGGCCATCGCGGCTCTCGGCCGCTACAACGCGTTCGCGCCGCACCTCGTGGGGAACCAACCGGACCGAGCCGTAGCGACCGCACCTGCCAGTAGTTGAGCCCGTCAGGCCCCCGCGAGCGCCTGGGCGAAGTCCTCGAGCAGATCCTCGATGTCCTCGATTCCGGTTGAGATCCGGATAAGCGAGTCCGCGATTCCCATGCTGGCCCGCCGCTCCGGGCCCATTTCGTGGTAGATGGTCTGCGCCACCGGGATGGCGAGCGTGCGGTTGTCTCCGAGGTTGCTGGACTTGATGACCACGGCCAGTCGATTGAGGAACTGGAACGTGTCCGACCCGTCGGCAAGCTCGAAGCTGAATAGCGCGCCGGGGTGACGGAACAGTCGCATCGCCCGGGCATGCTCCGGGTGGTCGGGCAAACCCGGGTAGTAGACCCGCGCGACCTTGTCGTGACGGGAGAGGAAGTTCACCAGGGATTGGGCGTTCGCGCACTGGCGTTCCTGACGCAGCGCCAGGGTCTCGGCGCCGATGCCGAGGTGGTGGGCGGCTTCCGGGCCGAGGGTCGCCCCGAAGTCGCGTAAGCCCTTCTTGCGGATCTGCGTGATCGCCCACTTCGCCGGGTCGCCCTTCTTGTAGGTGTCCTGGATGTTGGCGAAGGTCGTCCAGTCGAACGACCCGGTCTCGGTGACCGCCCCGCCAAGGGCGTTGCCGTGTCCGCCGATGTACTTGGTCAGGCTGTTGACGATCAACGACGCGTCGACATCCACCGGCTGGAACAGATACGGCGAGGTCATCGTGTTGTCGACCACGTAGACCAGGCCGCGGTCGCGACACAGCGCGGCAATGCCTTCGAGGTCGGCAACCTGGGTGCGCGGATTGGCGATCGTCTCGACGAACACGAGCCGGGTGTCCGGACGCAGCGCCTGCTCCACCGCAGACGCGCGGGTCGCATCCGCGAAGGTGACGTCGACGCCGTGCAGGCCGAAGGTCTGGAACAGGCTGTTGGTGTTGCCGAACAGGAACGAACTGGACACGAAGTGGTCGCCCTCGCGCAGCAGTGCGAAGAGCAACGTGCCGATGGCACCCATGCCCGTGCCGAAACAGACCGTGGCAACGCCGCGTTCCATGGCGTTGATCTTGGTCTCGAGCGCGGTGATCGTCGGGTTCACCTGGCGCCCGTAGGAGTATGCGGAGCTACGCCCCTGGAAGACGTCGGCGAGATCCTGGACGTCCTCGTAGCCGTAGGCGACGGTGGCGTGGATCGGCTTTTGCAGCGAACCGTGCTCGATCCCGCCCCGACGGTCGGAGTGAACGATGCTAGTCGTGAAACCCGGCATGTCGATTGCCCGAGGAGCCTACCTGTCGGGACTATACCCCCGCTCGCCCCCGGCTTGGCGAGCGTGGGCGAGAACCTGCAAGAACGCGTAGGGGACGCCCTATACGGCATCGCAATGCGGTTCGAGTGAGAGCCTCTCTCCGCGTTCAATAGACTAAGGGCGATGCATGTCGTCGAACAGCGGGAACACCCGCGCCAGCGCCGACAGCGCCAGCGCGTGGCGCAACCGGCCGTCGGCCATTGCGACGCGGATACCGTCCAATGACAGGAACTCGAGGCCGATGGCTTCCCCGGGGCCTGGCTGGGGTTCGCCGAGCTTCTCCACGCCTTCGGCCAGGTAGTGGTGGCAGAGGTGCGGATGGATGGCTGGATTCGGCTCCACGGCGCCGAGGTAGCGCCAGTCGCCGCCCCCGTAGCCGGTTTCCTCAAGCAGTTCCCGCTGTGCAGCGGTCAAGGGATCTTCGCCGGGGTCCACCATGCCGCCCGGGGTTTCCAGGGTCCGCGCACCGATGCCGAACCGATACTGATCGACCATGATGGACAAGCCGTCACTGGTGAGCGCGACTACGTTGATCCAGTCGACGGACTCGAGGACCAGCCGTTTGAGAACCGGTTGCCCCGCCGGGTGGCGCATCCAGTCGAATCGGACATTCAGAATCCCGAGATCCGGTCCCCGCTCCGAGCGTACTTTGTCCCAGTCTAGCTTCACCTGGCGATCAGTACCCCGTCAGTTCCATGTAGCCGGCACCCCGTCGCCGACCCTCGCCATCCCGAACATGCGCCACGCCTTCCCAGTATCGCACGGACGTATCCATGACCTGGTCCTCGATGGCGGCGCGAATCACGTAGACCTCGGTTTTCCCGCCGAGAAGCTCGAGCCGCCATGCCACGGGCCAACCCCGCCAGTGTTCGACCGGTGTCAGCGCGAAGTCACCCGCGTTCAACGTCTGCGAGACCTTGCCGTCGCTGAGACTGCCGGCGTTGTAGTCGTCGGGCTGTCCATCCAGGCGGCGCAACCGGTAGAGCATGAGGTCGCGACCGTCGTCGAAGTGCAGCGCGAACCAGTCCCACCCCGCATAGGCCTCGCCCAATACGCTGGTACTCCACTCCCGGTCGATCCAGGCGAGCCCGCTGACGGTGTGCCTCGAACCGTCGACCACGACTTCGCCGTCGGCCTCGAGGCGGGGTATCGAATAGTAGTGGGAGGCGTTGTCGGGTCCCTTGCGCGACAGACCGCCGTCCCCTTGCAGGATGGCGGGCCTCGAGGCGGTCAAGCGCAGGTCGACGGCGAAGTCGGCGGTTGCCGCCGTCAGCCGGAGCGGCGAGAAGTCGTTGCCGGTGGATCGGAGTTGCCAGTCGTCGAGGTAGACCCGGAACGGCACAGCACGAGCCCCGGCGAGCTCCGGATGGCCGCGGCTGAATCGCTCGGACGTCATGTGGTGATGGGCGGCGACGTCGGTCACTGCGACGTGCGCCATGTAGCCCTGGCCGGTTCGCCACGCCTCGGGATCCCTTTGGGGCACGCTCGTCCGGGCGTGGGGTGCCAGTCCCTGTCGGAACAAGGTGAACTGCACGCCGAACTCGCGGGCGGGGTCGTCACCGGCGACGACCGCTGTCAGGTACCACCACTCGCTGCGGTAGGCCGGATGCGGTCCGTGGTCGCGGGGGAAGACGATCTCGCGCGGCCGATCGGCGCGGACGAATCCGGCACCGTTTCCATCCGCCGAACCGAGTATTGCCCGGAGACTTCGCGACGAGTTGGGTTCCTGTTCGCTGCAGCCGAATCCGAGAATGATCGCGGCGGCGCCAAACGCGGCCCACGCCCGACGGGGTGTTGCCGGGGCATTCGACACGGTCATGGGTTTCCCTTGAACGCCGCCCGATAGGCGGGCAACGCACCCGCGGCGCAGGTGGCCACCGCGCCCAGCAGCAACGGTTCCGCGATTGACGCGACGTCCAGGTGGAGGCTGATCGACCAACCAAAGGCGGCAGGGTTGACGAAGTCGCAAAGCACCCATGCGATGGCCAATCCGAGCGGGAGTGCGGCGACTAGGGCCACGGCACCGAGAACGGCTATCTGCACAAAGGACAGCCGCCAGAGTTCCAGCCGGGTGACGCCGACGGCCGAGAGGAGACGGAACTCGGTGGCTCGGCTCGCCTGCAGCGACGTCAGGGCGGCATAGAGTCCGATGGCCGCGACCAGCAGCGCCAGGACGGCGAGGAAACGACTCACCATGAACGTGCGGTCGAATACGGTGACGGCCAGGTCGCGTATTTCGCGGTTGTCGCGGACCCGGCTCGCCCCGTAGCGTCTTCCCAGTGCGGCGGCCAGGCCTTCGCTGGCGACCGTGTCGGACCAAACAGAAACCCGCCGCCAACGAATGGCGTCCGGACCGAGTTCAGCGAGGAACGGCATTGGCAGGATTGCGCGGGGCGTCGCGGCGCCGAAGTCTCGGAAGACGTGAGCTATTTCCAGGCGTACCTGTCGCCCCCCGCTGACGAGGTCCAGGACGTCGCCGATCCCGATGCCGAGAAGCCGTGCCCCCACCTCGTTCACCATGCCGCTGGTCTCGAGTGCGGCATCGAAGCCGTATCGGGCGGTCTCGGCTGCGTCCAATCGGGCGACGCGGATGGCCACGGTCCCGAGGGGGCCCCGCGCGACACCATCCCCGTAGAGGCGCACGTCACGCGTGCCGGCCAACCCGCGGATCGCGTCGAGATCCGCCTGCGTGATATCGGATTGCGTCTCGAGGTAGACGCCCGGGGCGAGTCGGACGTCGAGCATCTCGGTGAAATCCCGGCGCAGGCTCTCGACCATGACACCCATGCCGATCGCCACCGCCGCAGCGACGGACAGGGCGCCCAGGGCCAAGCGGATCTCGCTCGTGCGAAGCGAGGCAGCGCGTAGGTTGGCGCGCATGGACAACGCCTTGCCGAGTCCGGCGAGGCGACCGGCGGCCTTGCCGGCCATCGGGACGACGGCCACGACTTGCACGGCGCACACGGCGGCGAGTGCGCCGAACGCCCAGCCCAGGGAGCCGATGACGAGGCCGGTAGCGGCCACTGCCAGCGCGGACGCGCCGAACACGTACCGCGACCAGGGGTTCGTCGACGACCGGCCCTCCAGAAATGGCGCGAGCGTCGACACCGCGACGCCGCAGGTGATCGCTTTGCCGACCACCCAGCCGTCAAGCGCGATTCGACTGCCGACGTCCCGGGCGTCGGCATTGGCCGTGGTTGCCAGCGCCGCCGCCTCCAGAAGTGCATCCGCCAGCAGGTAGCCGAGGCCAAGACCCGCGATCGCGCCGACACCACCGATGACGAAGCCCTCGCTGCACGACATCCATCGCAGGGCTCCTCGTGGAACGCCGATGGCGACCAGGCGGTCGTGTTCCGTGCGTCGTCGGGCGGCGTTGGATGCGCTCGCCTGAAGGGCAATGAAGGCTGCCATCAGCAGGCAGAGAAGGGAGAGCATGCCGAGGTTGAAGAGGATGGCATCCGCGAAACGGCGCGACGGATTCCAGCGGGTCGTGGCCGTGACGGTGTAGCCGGGAATTGCCGGATCGGCGTATTTCGGCAGGCTGGCGGTGATGCCGGGCAGGAGGTGGTCCAGCCAATCCAAAAGGCGCGTGCGAACGTCCGCTAGCCGTAGCCAGACCGCGTCGACTTCGCCGCCCCGGTTCAGCAGGCGCTGCGCGGTGGGCAGGTCGGCCAGTACGACCCGGGTGGGGCTGTCGATAGTATCTACTGCAAGGCCAGCGACCCTCCCGCCGTCGGCCTCGATGTCGCGGGCGATGCCGGACGACACCATGACCACGTCGTCGGTGATGAATCGGTCGAAGCCCAGGGAGTTGTCACGTGGCGGGTCCGCAGCCGTTGCCTGTGTGCTGGTTTGGCGCACGGCCAGTTCGGCGACGTTGCCGGCGGCCACCGGGTCGAACCCGAGCACCCGTCGCGGTTGACCTCGGATGTCGACGAAGCCCTCGATCACGGGGAACATCGCGACAACGGCACGCGCCCAGTCCCGCTCCCCGCCATCCGCGCCTGTCTGCCGCCAGCGTCGGCGCAGCTCGAAGTAGCCGGCCTCGGTCAGCGTCTCGCCGGTGACTACGTGTGTGTGTCCGGCGATCGACGGCTCGGCCAGATTGGTGCGGATCGACAGGCTGACGAGATGCACGACCACAACCGCCAGAACGGCAATGACCACGCCCGCCAGACACGTCGCGGGGCCCACCGGGTGCCGTATCGCGAAACGCAGTTGGCTCTTTAGGAGGGTGATCATCGGCTCACGCCAACTCGATCACCTCGTCGGCCCGGTCGGCGATCCTTCGGTTGTGCGTGGCCACCGCCAGGCTGCAGCCAGCGTATTGCGCCTCCCGCCAGAGCAACTCGGTGACTGCCTCGGCGTTGTCGGCATCGAGATTGCCGGTTGGTTCGTCGGCCAGGACGATGGCCGGACCGTGCGCCAATGCACGGGCAATTGCGACGCGCTGCTGCTCGCCGCCCGACAGCGTTGCGGGGAATCGGTCGGCGCACCCGGCGACGCCGAGTGCTTCGAGGCGGTGGAGTGCGGTGGCCGGCTTGCCAAGGCGGTTGAGTTCCACCGGCAGTAGCACGTTCTCGGCGACGGTCAGCGTCGGGACGAGGTTGAAGAACTGGAAAATGAAGCCGATGTGGCGGCGTCGGAAACGTACCCGCTGACGCTCGGACGCCCTCGCTACATCGAACGTATCGCCGTTGTCTGCGGCGAACCGGACGGTGCCTTCATCGGGTACGAGGATGCCGGCGATCAGGTTGAGTAGTGTCGACTTTCCCGAGCCGCTCGGACCCCACAGCGCGGTGGTGCGACCGGTCTGCAGAGTGAACGCGACCGCTGCGGGTACATGACGCATGCCGCGACCATCGTCGTAGTGCTTGACCGCGCCCAGGACCTCAAGAACCGCCAACGTGCTGCATTCCCTGTTGGTGCAGCGCCTGTGTCACGGCACCGAGGTGACGCCGCGCGGCAACCGCGGCGAGAAGGTCGTCGACGCGCGTGTACCGGGAAACCGTGCGCAGCGTGGTCAGCGTGGGATGGATCATTTGCCATCGCCCGGCGTCGAAATGGGCCAGGGCGTCCACGGCGCGGACCCAGACACCGGCAACCGTCTCGCCGCTCAAGCCCAGCGCCCGTTGGCCCTCGGGCATCGCGGCGGCGAAGAAACGGGTATCGAACCGCGCCGGTGCGGTGGCGGGCGTGATCCAATGGCTGAAATAAAGCACTCGGTCGGTGGCGAGTCGCAACCGCTCGCGTTCCGCCAGCGTCGAAAGGTCTTCGCCGCCTGCCGCCAAGGCCTTTCGGTAGTCGTCGAACCGGGCCTGTTCGTCGCCGTCTGATGCCTCGAATGGCCGGCGGTGGCGATACGCCAGTAGCACGCCGCATTCCTCGAAACACTCGCGTATGGCGGTTACCCAATAGCGAAGGCCGCCATTCGCCAGGCCAAGCTGGGCGGACGCCCGGAAGTCGTTGAGTCCCTCGCACAGATGGGACAGATCGTCATCCGCCGGATCCACCTTGCCGCCGGGGAACACGTGCAGGTTCGGAAAGATGCCTCGACCCGGTCGCTGGACCATGAAGACCTCGACGCCGGCGTTGCCCTGACGCAGGAGCAGTATCGTCGCCGCCTTGCGGATCGGGACGGAGTTCGTCGTCGCCAACTGGTCATCCGTCGCCATGGGCACCCATCATATCAGCGACAACCGTCGATTCGGCCCGATCTGTTACGCTCTCTGCCATGGAACACAGTCCCGTAGGGGCGACCCTCGTGGTCGCCGGCACGACCCTATCGCGCCCGCCAGGGCGCGTCGATTCCGGGGGCTTCACTCGACTATCACGAGCATGCGCGAGCATTCTCCACCCGCGCCCGAAGGGCGCGCCTGGACGGGACAAGCCCGTCCCCTCCGGCGTGGGTGCCATGGCGAAGGGATTCGTCGGGGCATTCGGTTTGGCAATCTGGCCGGGTGGCCCCGCCGCAGGGGCGGAGGATCCTCCGTGCAAGGATCCCGACTACCAGCACGGCATCTCCTATCTGCTGCCGCTAAAGTACGGTGCCGACTTCACGCACTTCGACTGGGCCAATCCGGATGCGCCGAAGGCGGGCATGATGCGTCTGCCTTCCCTCGGCACGTTCGACAGCTACAACAACATCCTCGAGAAGGGTCGCATGGCCGCCGGCTACGACCGCAGCGGCGGGCTGGTCTACGACAAGCTCCTGGAAGGCGCAGCCGACGAACCGGTGAGCCACTACGGTCGGCTTGCCCAGGGCGTCGCCAAGGGGCCGAACCTCGACTGGATAGCGTTCAAATTGCGCGACACGGCACGATGGCACGATGATATGCCGATCACCGTCGACGACGTCGTGTACAGCTTCGAGATGTTCCTCGAACACGGGTCGGTGGCACTGCGTACGTCGTTGGCCGATCTGGAGCGGGTGTTCGCGTTCGGCGAGCGTGAAGTCTGCTTCGTCCGCAACACCGACATGGAGGTCAATCCGGCGCTGCCCTTCGCCATCGGCGGCCAGGCGATACTCCCGAAACACTACTGGGAGCAGCGCGACATCACCAAGACCACGGTCGAACCGCCACTTGGCAGCGGCCCGTACCGTCTCAAGCGAGTCGAGACCGGGCGTCTTTTGGAGTTCGAGCTTGACGAGGACTATTGGGGTCGTGACCTGCCGGTCAACAAGGGCCGGTACAACTTCAAGACCATCAAGTTCGACTACTTCAAGGACGACGGCGTGATGCTCGAGGCGCATAAGGGAGACGTGTTCGATGTTCGGGAGGAAGGCGTATCCAAGAACTGGGCCACGCAGTACGACTTTCCGGCGGTGCGCGCGGGACTCTTCAAACGAGACCTGCGCAAGTTGACCCGTGTAGAGGGCCTGTGGTGGCCCATCTATTGGAATACCGAGAAACCGCCCCTGAACGACATCCGCGTGCGCGAGGCGTTGTGGTTGCTCTACGATTTCGACTGGACCAATCGGGTGCTGTTCTACAATTTCTACCTGGAGGGTGTGAGCCTCTTCCAGAACTCGCCGATGGCCCACGCGGGACTGCCGAGCGACAAGGAACTCGAACTCCTCGAACCGTGGCGGGACCAGGTGCCGCCCCGCGTCTTCACCGAGGCGTTCAAGCATCCCGAGAGTAGCGGCTACGGGCTCCGTCGCGAGCGAATCAAGCGGGCGCTGGAACTCTTCAGGGAGGCCGGCTGGGAAATGCGGGACGGGGTGATGCGCCACATGGAGACGGATCGGCCACTGTCGATGAACTTCATCGGTGTCTCCTACTATTCGATCCGCCAGAACCTGTCGCTGGTCGACAATCTGGCCAGGGTCGGCATCAAGACGACCGGCCGATCACCGGAGGTGTCGCAATGGCTCTACCGGAGCCGAACGGGCAAGTTCGATGGCAACTCGCGGCGCTGGGATCCCGGCCATATGCCCGGGCTTGCCCTGCGCAACTGGTTCGGCAGCGAGGCGGCCGGCCAGGACTACGGTCAGAACTGGGCCCGCATCCGCAATCCGGTGCTGGACAGCCTCATCGAGTCGATCATCGCTGCCGATTCGGCGGAGGATCTCTACGCCGCCACCCGCGCTTTCGACCGGGTGTTCCTGTGGAATTTCTACGCGGTCCCGCTCGGCTCCCAGCCGGGGTTTCGGCTCGTGCACTGGGACAAGTTCGGCGAAGTGCGCCGCGACGACCTAACCCGCGTGCCCTTCGTGGACGCCTGGTGGTGGGACGAGGACAAGGCTCGGCGGGTCGAGGAGGGAATCGCCAGGCTCGGCGAGGAATGAGTACGCCCCGGCGGGCCCGTTGGCGTTGCCCACCCTTCGCCCACCGCGACTTTCGTCTTGTCGGGGACTGTAGCGTGGACAACGCATCGGCGGTGACACCTCATCCGCCCGCGGCGCCGGGCGGCCAAAAGGACACCCCGAACTCCCCACGGACAAGAAGGTCTGCGTACGACGGAACATCGCCCGTTTCGGACCCGGGCGTGCGTACTCGCGACACGCGTTAGCTGCACAACCCGCCTTAGCCGATCCGTGCTGGCGTACGGGTCTACCCTGCGATGCTCGGGCCACACCGGCCGGTTCGCACATTACCCATAGCCGACCTGCGCGTGCCTGCCTCGTGCATCCGAGACAAAAAAGCTGTTGACGTATCCGTCGGCGGGGGGTAAGTTCGCGGGGAATATATGGGAAATAGTGGGAAATCTGTGAGTAGATCGGGTTGGATTTGAACATGGAAGTGGTTCTGGTCAGGGACGACCACCCACACCTTGATCGAACGCCGACGCTCCGCGCGAGAGGCGCCCATGTTTCGAGGCATTTCGAAGGCCAGCTTGGACGACCGCGGTCGGTTCGCCGTGCCGGCGCGATTTCGCGATGCCTTGCGGACATGTTCGGCCGGCAAGCTCGTAATCACGATCGACCGACAGGACAAATGCCTGCTGCTTTACCCCGACGGGGAATGGGCAGCCGTCGAGAAGAAGCTCGAGCGCCTCGCGAACCTTCACCCGGATGTACGTCGACTGCAACGCATGCTGGTGGGTTTCGCAATGGATGTGGAACTCGACGGCAACGGGCGGGTGTTGATTCCGCCCATTCTGCGCAACTACGCGGAAATCGAACGGTCGCTCATGGTGATGGGCCAGCCGAACAAGCTCGAACTCTGGAGCGAGGACGTCCTACACGCCGAAATGCCCGGCTGGCGTAGCCAGGGCAACGAAGCCTTCGAGAGTCTCAAGGAGCTGCGGGATGTCCAGCTGGCGGACATACAGCTCTAGCGGGGGCACCCCAGCTCGGCGAGTGATGGCAACACTACGGCATCGGAACTCCACGCGCGTGAAAGCCCTTTCCCACGATCAGGCGACCATTGCGTGGCCGCTGCCTGTTCGCGGCCAACGGGTAAACGGGCGTACCACGTCTTCCCAGTGGACTCGGTGAGGAGCTTCGGCGTGCAACAAGGCGAAGCGGTGCACGACCCGGTAATGCTGGACGCGACGGTGCAGGCGGTCGTCGTGGATCCCGACGGCTTCTACATCGATGCGACCTTTGGGCGGGGCGGACATGCACGGGGGTTGCTGGCAGCGCTGTCGTCGCGGGGACGCCTTTTGGCAATTGACCGCGACATCGATGCTGTCGACAGCGCACGCCGATTGGCAGAGTCCGATTCCAGGGTGTACCCGCGGCACGGCCGGTTCGGTTTGCTGGCGGGTGACCTGACCCACGGCAGTCCGTGCGGTTTTCGCGCGGCGTCCGGGGTGATGTTCGACGTTGGCATGTCTTCGCCTCAGTTGGATGCGCCCGGACGGGGTTTCGGTTTTACCGCAACCGGTCCCCTCGACATGCGAATGGACCGACGCGATCCCTTGACCGCGGCGAGGTGGTTGAACACCGCCCGGGTCGAGGACGTCGCGGCGGTGATCCGGCGCTACGGCGAGGAGCGTCATGCCCGGCGAGTGGCGAAGGCCATCGTTTCGGCCCGCCCGCTATCGACCACGACGGAACTTGCCGAGGCGGTCAAGCGTGCGGTTCCCACCGTGCGTTTTGCGACCTCGGCGTGTGCGCGCGTCTTTCAGGCGGTGCGCATGCACGTCAACGACGAATTGGGCGAACTCGACCGGGGGCTCGACGCCGCATTCGAACTCCTGAAGACCGGTGGTCACATGGCCGTCATCACCTTTCACGGCCTCGAACACCGCTTGGTGCGGCGTCGGTTCCGGCGCTGGGTGGAGGGCCAGGTACTTCCGCGCAGCGTGCCCATCCGCGGCGAAACGTCGCCGGTGGCTCGGCGACTCGACTCGGTTGGCAAGGGCGTGCGTCCATCGTCGATTGAGGTCGAAAGGAACCCGCGGGCACGCAGCGGACTCCTGCAGGCCATCGAGAAGATCCGGGGTTTGGACGAAGCCGCTGCCGCTCGGCGTAGCGGGGCCGCGGCATGACCCTGCCTTCGCGATCTGGTTTCTGGATGCTGCTCGGCGTCGCCGCGTGGGTCGGTGTTGCCGTCACGGGCGTCCAGACGGCCCGCCAGTCCGGCGAAATGCGGGATCTCTTCCAGCGTTTGACCGCAAACCAGGAGAGCCAGGACGGCCTGCTGGCCGAACATCGCTTGCTGCTGCTCGAACACGCCACGCTGGCCAGCTACCTGAACCTCGAAAATGTTGCCAAGGATGACCTCGACATGGAGTTCCCGGAACGCGTGCGGCGGGTGGAGCGATGAATCCGCGGCGGGGCCGGCGGGCTGCGCGAGCCGGCAAGCTGGGTGCCAACAGGCAGTCGACGTCTCGGCCGGTGCAAGGGACCGGCAGCGTAGGGGGCTTGAGCGGTGCCTTGCGCCACGGTCGACCCGTGAAGCGTCGACCATCCACCGTTCGCCACGGCATCGTGGTGTTGCTCTTCATTGGGAGTTCCATTGCCCTTGCCGGCCGCACGGGCTACTTGGCCGTCACCGAGCGGGACTTCCTCAAGGAACAGGGTGAGGCACGGTCCGTCCGCGAGGTCACCATTCCCGTCCACCGTGGCATGATCTACGACCGCAACGGCGAGCCGTTGGCGGTGAGCGCCCCGATGGGCTACGCCTGGGTCGACCCCGAACGGACTACGTTGACGCCGGGGGATCTGCAACGACTTGCGGTCGTCCTCGACGAGCCTGTCGAGGTGCTCGAACAACGCTACCGTTCGGGGTCCAGACGCTTTGCCTATCTCGGCCGCCGACTTGCCCCGAATGTCGCGAAACGTGTCTCGGAGCTTCATATCGAGGGCGTGTACATCGGCCGCGAGTACCACCGTTTCTACCCTGCCGGGGAGACCACGGCCCATCTCCTGGGTCGCACTGATGTTGACGATGTAGGCCAGGAAGGCGTGGAGCTTGCCTTCAATGCGCACCTGGCAGGTGCGCCCGGCGCCAAGCGCGTTCTCCGCGACCGCCGGGGAGGCACGGTCAAGGATCTCGACTACGTCCGGGACCTGGACTACCTGCGGGCGCCGGAGTTCGGTCGTGATGTCGACCTCTCCCTCGACCTGCGCCTGCAATACCTCGCCTACCGGGAACTCAAGACCGCCGTGGAGCGAAACCGGGCGACGTCCGGGTCGCTGGTGATGCTCGATGCCGATAGCGGGGAGGTT
>CAZJRX010000002.1:19138-34254 GCA_964548145.1 uncultured Pseudomonadales bacterium
CTTCAATCCCAACGACTGGGCAAATCGCGGTGTCCACGGGGTCCGCAACCGCGCGATTTCGGACCTCTACGAACCGGGGTCCACCGTCAAGCCGCTGACCGTTCTTGCCGCCTTGGAGAGCGGTTCCTACACCCCGGACACCGAAATCGACACCCACCCCGGCTATTTTCGCGTCGGGGGCAAGACTATCGAGGATCCTTCGAACCGGGGCCGCATCACCGTCGCCACGGCCCTTGCCAAATCGAGTCAGGTGGCCTTTTCGAAAATGGCACTCGCCATGCCGGAACACGCCGTATTCGATGCCCTCCAGCGCGCCGGCTTCGGTGACTACACCGGTTGCGACCTTCCCGGCGAAGAGATCGGCCACTTGTCGGCGGTCGACTTGGACAAGGACATCGGGCGGGTAACCCTGGCCTACGGCTATGGCGTGATGGTGACGCCGATGCAGATGGCCCGGGCGTACCTGATGCTTGCCAACGACGGCATCCGGCGTGACGTCACCGTCTTGCGCGACGAGATCAGGGTACGAGCCAGCAGTCGACCGATGTTCGCCCGTCGGGACGTCGAAGCGGTCGCGGCCATGATGCGCGGTGTCCTCGCTCCCGGTGGCACGGCACCGAAGGCGCGGCTCGCGAGCTACACGGCGGCCGGCAAGACCGGCACCGCCCGCAAGGTCAACGCCGGTGCATACGATGAACGTGCCCATGTGGCGTTCTTCGCAGGATTCGCGCCGGCGGAGGATCCGCGAATCGTGCTCGTGGTCGTCATCAACGAACCACGAGGCGTCGGCACAGGCGGCGGCACGGTGGCAGCACCGGTGTTTGCGGCCGTGGCGGAGAGAGCACTGCGGATTCTGGGCGTTCCTCCCGTTGTGGAGAGTGTCGCCCGGGCCGACGCGTCTGCACGGGAGCGCCCGGCATGAGACGGACGATGGAACTGCGCCGGTTGCTCGGCGACGATGCGGCGCCCGCAGTGGCAGTCACGGGCGTTGTATCCGACTCCCGAGAGGTGCAACCGGGCAATCTCTTCGTGGCGCGCCGAGGTGGTGTCTTCGACGGCCACGACTTCGTTTCGGCAGCCGTCGACGGAGGTGCCGTCGCCGTGCTCTCGGAGCACCCGGTGGATGTCGGTGTCCCGAATGTCGTCATCCCCGGCGTCGCGTCGCAACTCGGTGCCCTAGGCGCGCGTTTCAACGGTGCGCCCAGCCACGCCGTGGACGTCGTGGGGGTCACGGGCACGAATGGTAAGACCACCGTTGCCTACAACGTCGCCCGCATCTGGGGTCGAGACGGGACGACCGGCTACATCGGCACCCTTGGATGGGGCACTCCCCCCGATTTAAGCCCGTCGTCGCTGACAACCGAGGATCCCTTGGTGCTGCAGGGCCGGTTCCGGGGGTTGGTCGACAGGGGTCTTACCCGCATCGCGGTGGAAGCCAGTTCGCATGCACTGCACCAGGGCCGCCTCGACGAGGTGGCTATCGATGTCGGGGTATTCACCAACCTCGGCCGCGACCATCTCGACTACCACGGCACCATGGCGCACTATGCCGCAGCGAAGCGGAAGCTCTTTGAACGAGGGTTGCGTGTCGCGGTCGTCAACGTCGACGATGCCACGGGCCGGGCGATCGCGGATGCCGCCGCCGACCGGATGGAAATCCTGCGCGTGGGGCTGGATGGGACGGTGCGCTGGACGGACCTCGAATTGCACCGCTGCGGCATCCGGGGCGTGTGGATCACGCCGTGGGGCCGGCGCTCCTTCGATCTGCCGGGCTTCTTCGGGGAGTTTTCGGTCTACAACGCGGCCTGCGTGCTGGCGACGTGCTGCGCTCTTGGTGACTCGTTCGGTGAGGTCGTCGACGCCATGGCGAGTCTGCCGGGTGTTCCGGGTCGGATGCAGGCCGTGGCCACACGGCCGATGGTGTTCGTGGACTACGCGCACACGCCGGACGGCTTGGCGGCGGTGCTGCAGGCACTGCGCTCGCACCTGACCGAGGGCCGACTGATCACGGTGTTCGGGTGTGGTGGCGACCGGGACCGCGGCAAGCGACCGATGATGGCGAGAGCTGCGGAAGAAGGCTCCGAGATCGTCGTGGCAACGACCGACAACCCGCGGTTCGAACCGGCGGAACAGATACTCGACGACGTGATGACGGGATTCGTGGATCCGGGTGCGGTGTTGCGCATCCCGGATCGTCGGGAGGCGATCGCCACGGCGCTGCACCGGGCCGACTCGGGGGATGTCGTGCTGGTCGCGGGCAAGGGGCACGAGGACTACCAGGACGTGGCGGGAAGGCGTTTGCCCTGGAGCGACGCCGGCGTCATCGCCGAATACCACGGCAACGGTGTGGGGGGGGACTGGGGCGGCTATTGCCCGGGCTCGCACCGTGAGCGGGTGTCGGCAGCGGCGGAGAACCGAACATGATGCTCTGGCTCACGGAGTACCTCGCTGGCTTCGTCAGCGGTTTCGGCGTGTTCCAGTACCTGACCTTCCGCACCGTTGTCAGTACGATGACCGCGTTTCTGATCTCGCTCCTGGTTGGGCCGGCGATGATCAGGAAGCTCTCCCACTACCAGATCGGACAGGTCGTTCGTGACGTCGGCCCACAGACGCACCTCAAGAAGGCGGGTACGCCGACCATGGGCGGTGCGCTGATCCTGGTTTCCATCACGGCGGCGACCTTGTTGTGGTGCGACCTGGCGAATCGATACGTGTGGATCGTGTTGGGCGTCGTGGTGTGCTTCGGCGGCATCGGTGCCTTGGACGACTATCTCAAGATCAGCGAGAAGAGCTCCCGCGGCCTTTCGGCGGGTAGGAAGTACCTGTGGCAGTCGGTCTTCGGTTTCATCGCCGCAGTCGTGCTTTATACGACGGCCGAGACCCCGGCGGAGACGGCCCTGATCGTGCCGTTCTTCAAGGATGCCGTGATCCCGCTGGGGCTGGGTTTCGTGGGCCTGACATATCTCATGGTGGTCTTCATGAGCAACGCGGTGAACCTCACCGACGGGCTGGACGGGTTGGCCACGCTGCCGACGGTGATGGTGGCAGCGGCACTCGGACTCATCGCCTACCTGGCCGGCAACAGCTTGTTCGCCGACTACCTTCAGATTACCTACGTTCCCGGCGCCGGCGAACTTGCCGTGTTGTGTGGCGCCCTGATCGGCGCCGGTTTGGGATTCCTTTGGTTCAACGCCTACCCGGCACAGGTGATCATGGGTGACTTGGGCGCGCTCGCGCTGGGCGCCATGTTGGGGGTCGTGGCGGTCATCGTCCGGCACGAGATCGTGTTGCTCATCATGGGCGGGCTGTTCGTGGTCGAGGCGGTCTCGGTCATCGCCCAGGTGGTCTCCTTTCGGCTCACCGGCAAACGCATTTTCCGGATGGCGCCCATCCACCACCACTTCGAATTGCTGGGATGGCCGGAGCCGCGGGTCACAGTGCGAATGTGGATCATCACGCTGGTGCTTGTGCTGATCGGCTTGTCGACGTTGAAGCTGCGATGAGCGAACCGACCACTCTCATCCTCGGCCTCGGATCGACCGGGTATTCGTGCATCCGGCACCTGGCCGGTCGCGAGCGCCTACTCGTCACGGATACTCGTCGGGCACCGCCGTATCTCGATGCCGTTCGCCGCGAGTATCCGGAGGTGGAAGTCGTTGCCCCGGGCCGCTGGCGTGATGCACTTGGCGCTGCCGACCGAGTGATCGCGAGTCCGGGTATTGCGATGGACAACGACCTGGTGGTGGCCGCGAAACGTGCCGGGGTGACGGTGACCAGTGACATCGAGCTGTTCCTGTCAGCGACGCGGCATCCCGTCGTCGGTATCACCGGGACGAACGGCAAGAGTACCGTGGCGACGCTGGTCGGCAAGCTTTTCGCGGCCGCCGGCCGCAATGTGGTCGTCGGCGGCAACCTCGGGACACCGGCACTGGACCTGCTTGGCGACGAGGTGGATGGTTATGTCATCGAACTGTCGAGTTTCCAGCTCGAGCGGCTCGTTAGCCCCGCCGGTTTGGCGGTTGCCGCGGTGCTGAACGTTACTGCCGACCACCTCGACCGGTATTCCGACATCGACAGCTATGCATCGGCGAAGCGACGCATCTACTGCGCTGCGCAAAAGGCGGTCTACAACGCCGACGATCCCCGCACACGGCCTCGTCGGGCGATTCCGGCCATCGCCCTCAATGCCGATGCCGGATGGCGCCTCGATAAGACCGACCTGGTGATCGCCGGGCGCCGGGTGCGTACCGACTGCCCCGCGCTACGCGGTCGCCACAACCGGTTCAACGCCCTCGCCGCCGCCGCGATTGTCCACCAGGCCGGGGCCGAGGTGGATATCGGCGCCCTCGCCGGGTTCCGTGGCTTGCCGCATCGTTCGCACCTGGTGGCCGAACTCGATGGCGTGGCCTACGTGGACGACTCGAAGGCCACCAACGTCGGTGCCTGCGTGGCGGCGATCGACGGCTTCGGCAACGGCAGGAGGAATCTCGTCTTGATTGCCGGTGGCGATGCAAAGGGGGCGTCCTTCGAGTCGCTCGTCGACGCGGCGCAACGCCATGTGTCCCGAGTGGTGCTTATCGGTCGTGATGCCGAAAGGATCCGAGCGGCGTTGGGAACCGTCGTGCCGATGGAACGCGCCGAAACCATGAACGAGGCGGTCTCGATGGCGCGTGCCGCCGCCCGGCCCGGGGATACCGTATTGCTATCGCCGGCCTGCGCCAGCTTCGACATGTACACCGACTTCAACCAGCGCGGCGACGACTTCGCCGCGGCGGTTCGCCGCCTCGGCCACGTCGAGCGGTCGTCAGCCGGGGTGCCGACGTCATGATCGCCAGGATTGACCTGACGCTGGTGACGGCATGGCTAGCCCTCGTCGTGGTGGGGGTGGTCATGGTCACCTCGGCTTCGGCCGCGCTCGACGGCGGCTCCCTGTTCTACCTTGCCAAGCACGGCATCTACGTTCTGGGCTCGTTTGTCGTGGTCGCCTCGATCGCGCTCGTGCCGCTTCGGGTGTGGGAGATCCTCCATACCCCCTGTCTGGTGGTCGCGCTCGTCTTGTGCGGATTGGTTCTGGTGCCCGGCGTATCGGATTTGACCAACGGCAGTCGACGCTGGATAGAGCTGGGGATCATCTCGTTTCAGCCGGCGGAGGCGGCGAAGTTCCTGGTGATCGTATATCTCGCCGGCTGCGTCGCCCGTGCCGGCGACGCCCTGTCGACCCAGTGGTCGATGCTGCTCAAGCCGTTGGGTCCGATCGTATTGCTGCTGGTGCTGATCTATTGGCAACCCGATTTCGGAAGCATCGTGCTGCTCGCGCTCGTCGCCGGCGGCATGCTCTTCCTGGGAGGGGCCAGGTTGCGCGACTTCCTCTTGTTGGCGGTGCTGGGGGGGGTGGCGTTGGCGGCACTCGCGGTATTGCAGCCGTATCGCGTCGAACGCCTCATGACCTTCCTCGATCCGTGGGCGACGCCGTTCAATGCGGGCTACCAACTAACCCAATCGCTGATCGCCTTTGGCAGCGGCGGTTTCTTCGGATTGGGCATCGGCGAGGGTGTGCAGAAGCTCTTCTACCTCCCCGAACCCCACAACGACTTCATCTATGCCGTGATAGCCGAGGAGCTCGGCATGGCCGGTGCGGTGGCCGTGCTGGGTTTGCTGGTGGCGTTGACCGTGCGCATCTGCCGGATCGGTCGTGACGCGATTGCCGAGCGGCGCATCTTCGCGGGTATGCTCGCCTACGGTGCGGCCCTGGTGGTCGGACTACAGACCTTGTTCAATGTCGGGGTGAATACCGGCGTGCTGCCGACGAAGGGGCTGACGCTGCCGTTCGTGAGTTTCGGCGGCAATAGCCTCTTGGTCTGTTCCGCACTCGTGGCGCTTGCGCTGCGAGCCCACTACGAACGCCGCCGCGTTCCGACTATACAACGTGCCGAACGCCCGTCGGAGGTCGCCGATGCCGTTGCCTGAACCCACCGGCGGCGTCATGGAGGCGCCTTCTGGCCGGGTCCACTTCGTGGGCATCGGCGGCGCAGGTATGTGCGGCATCGCCGAATTGCTTCTCGAGCAGGGGTATGCGGTCACCGGTTCCGATATCCGCCGCTCGGCGGCGACGGCGCGGTTGGCCGCGCGGGGTGCCGGTGTCCGCCACGGCCACGATGCCTCGGCGGTCGTCGGTGCGGATGTGGTGGTCGTGTCGAGCGCCGTGGGTGCCGACAACGTCGAGGTCGAGATGGCGCGTCGACTGGGAACGCGGGTAGTCGCACGTGCTGAAATGCTCGGCGAGCTCATGCGGCATCGGCAAGGCGTGGCCGTGGCCGGAACCCACGGCAAGACGACCACGGCCAGCTTGATCGCCAGCGTGTTCCAAGCCGGCGGGATGGATCCGACCTACGTCATCGGTGCACCGCTGGCCGAGGGGGGACGCAGTGCCCGACTGGGTACCGGCGCGCACCTGATCGCGGAAGCCGACGAAAGCGATGCCTCGTTTCTGCACTTGGCCCCGGTCCTGTCGGTCGTGACGAACATCGACCGCGACCACATGGACGCCTATGACCAGAAGTTCGACCGCCTGCTCGATACGTTTGTTGCGTTCGGACAACGATTGCCCCTGGACGGTATGGCGGTGGTATGCGGCGATGATCGGTTCGCCTCGGGAATTCTCGGACGGATCGGTCGCCCATCGCGTACCTACGGTTTGAACGAAGGCGCGGACTACCGTGCGGTGGACGTGGAAGCCGGCGAGGATTCGTGGACGTTTACGGCGCTGCGCCCGACAGGCGATGCGCTTCGGCTGGCACTGCCGCTGCCCGGATGCCACAACGTGCAGAATGCCCTCGCCTGTGTCTCCGTGGCGACGGAAGAAGGGGTGGGCGACGACGGCATCGTGGCTGGCCTCGCGGGGTTCCCGGGCGTCAGTCGGCGTTTCCAAACCAGCGATTGCCGGTGCGGCGACTGGAACGTGACGGTCGTCGACGACTACGGCCACCACCCAACGGAGGTCGATCGGGTAATCCGTACCGCACGGCGACTGTGGCCGGACCGACGCTTGGTGATGGTCTACCAGCCGCATCGATACACGCGGACGCGGGATCTCTACGATGGATTCGTCCGTGTGTTGTCGCGCGTCGACGTACTGCTTGTCGCCGAGGTCTACGCCGCTGGCGAGGTGCCGATCCCAGGTGCCGACGGACCTTCCCTGGCCAACGATGTACGGTTGGCCGACGGCGCGAGTGGCGTTTACGTCCCGACGCCGGAGTCCGCGTTGCAGCACCTGCACGCGAGCGTCATCGAGGGAGATGTCGTCGTCGTGCAGGGCGCGGGCGACATTTCCTGGGTCGCTCAAGCCCTGAGGAGTGGATAGTCCATGAACACGGATAGAAGGTCTCGCTCGAGTCGGATTTCGATGCCGTATCATGGCCGCCACTCGTTGTCCGGGGGACCCCGCTGATGGTCAGATCGCTGATCTGGCTCTCGGTCGTTGCGGCGGCGGGATTCGGGGGTCTCCGGTTCGCAGAAGCCATGGCGACATTGGATGTGGAGCGTGTTGAACTCGAAGGCGAGTTGACGATGCCGGAGAGCCGGCAGGTGCAGGAGGCCGTGGCAACCGTGTTGTCCAAACCCGGCGTCCACGGTGCACGGGAAGTGGCTGCCGCCGTCGAGTCGTTGGGATGGGTTCGGCAGGTCCTGGTGCGCCTGCGCTGGCCGGACAGAATGCAGATCGCCGTGGTTCGCGATACGTTGGCGGCGAACTGGGGCGACGAAGCGTATCTGACCACGGGTGGCGACATCGTGCCCCTACCCGTGGAACCCGGAGGGGGACCGGATGCACAGTTGCCCATCCTGTCGGGGTCGCTGTCGGACGGTGCCGAGACGATGCGGGTCTACAACCTGCTCAATACGCCTGCGGAAGCGGTCGGTCTTCGAATCGCACGACTCGACGAGGATCGCGTCGGCAACTGGACGGTCGCATTGACCGATGGCGTCGAAGTCGTACTCGGTTCGGTGGCGTTGCGCGAGCGGTTCGATCGGTTTCTCGTGGTATACAGAGAGGTACTCGCGAACGCCGAGGATCGCGTTGCCCGCGTCGATGCCCGCTATCATGAGGGCGTCGCCGTACGTTGGGAGTCCATCGATTAGGATGATGAGCGGCGAAACCCACAGAGTCGTCGGCCTCGATATCGGGACCAGCAAGGTGGCGGCGATTGTCGGCGAAGTCTCGGCTGCCGGCGATCTCGAGGTGATCGGCATCGGCTCGCATCACTCGCGCGGCCTGAGGAAGGGCGTGGTCGTGAATATCGAGTCCACGGTGGAGGCCATCAGACGGGCGGTCGAGGAGGCCGAACTGATGGCGGGCTGCGAGATCGACTCGGTCTACGCCGGTATCGCCGGCAGCCACATCCGCGGCATAAACTCCCACGGCATCGTGGCCATTCGTGACCGGGAAGTGTATGACCAGGACGTCGAGAGGGTGCTCGATGCCGCACAGGCGGTCGTCATACCCGCTGATCAGAAGGTGCTGCACACCTTGCGCCAGGAATTTCTGGTCGATGACCAGGACGGCGTCAAGGAGCCGCTTGGAATGTCGGGTATGCGCCTCGAGGCGAATGTTCACCTTGTCACCTGCGCCGTCAATGCGGCACAGAACATAGAAAAGTGCATCGAGCGCTGTGGACTGCTCGTCAACGACATCATCCTCGAGCAATTGGCGTCGAGCATGGCCGTCCTAACGGATGACGAGCGGGATCTTGGCGTTTGCCTGGTGGATATCGGCGGCGGGACCACCGACATCGCCGTGTTCACGAACGGAGCCATCTGCCACACGGCGGTCATTCCCATCGCCGGCGATCAGGTAACCAACGACATAGCGATGGCGTTGAGGACGCCCACGCCGGACGCCGAGGAGATCAAGATCAAATACGCCTGTGCCTTGACGCAGCTCGCACGGGCCGAGGAAACGATCCAGGTCCCGGGTGCGGGTGGTCGTCCGCCACGCGAACTATCGCGGCAAGCGCTCGCGGAAGTGGTCGAGCCCCGCTACTCGGAACTGTTCACGTTGGTGCGCGGCGAGATCAACCGCAGCGGCAGGGCCGACATGATCGCATCGGGTGTGGTGCTGACGGGCGGTTCGGCGAAAATGGAAGGTGTCGTCGATCTCGCCGAAGAGGTTTTTCACATGCCGGTGAACTTGGCGGGCCCGAAGCGGGTCGCCGGCATTGCGGACATTGTGAGCAACCCGATCTATTCTACGGGGGTTGGCTTGCTGCTATATGGGATGGAGCAGGAAAAGGAGAGTGGCCACCGTGATCGAAAGCCGAACCGCGGTGGAGCACTCGCACGATTGAGGTCGTGGTTTAACGACCTCTAGAGCGTGCGACCCACTTGGTGTTGAATCATTTAACAAGGATGTGGAAATGACGACAACGACGGACATGCCCTTCGAACTGGTCGACAGTCCGACGCGCAGGGCGGTGATCAAGGTGATCGGGGTAGGCGGGGGTGGCGGCAACGCCGTCAAGCATATGGTCGCCAACAGCGTGGAGGGCGTCGATTTCATCGCCGCAAATACCGACTCCCAAGCGCTCGAGAGCCTTAAGGGGCCCACGACGCTTCAGTTGGGCGCGACCATCACCAAGGGCCTGGGTGCCGGCACGCGGCCGGAGGTCGGCCGACAGTCCGCCATCGACGACCGTGATCGGATCCACGATGTGCTGGCCGGTGCGGACATGGTTTTCGTCACGGCCGGGATGGGGGGCGGCACCGGGACGGGGGCAGCGCCGGTCGTCGCCGAGGTGGCCAAGGAGATCGGCGCG
Source organism: uncultured Pseudomonadales bacterium (assembly GCA_964548145.1). Classification (GTDB taxonomy): domain Bacteria; phylum Pseudomonadota; class Gammaproteobacteria; order Pseudomonadales; family Azotimanducaceae; genus VXYL01. The sequence goes on from CAZJRX010000002.1 coordinate 28,948, forward strand.
TTGGCGGTGGCGGTTGTGACCAAGCCCTTCGAGTTCGAGAACCGGGCCAAGGTTGCCGAACAGGGCATCGTGGAACTCGCTCAGCATGTGGATTCCATCATCGCAATCGCCAACGACCGCCTGCCAGCGGTCTTTGACGACGACACTTCCATGGACGAAGCATTCGCGGCGGTCGACGATGTGCTGCTAGGAGCCGTGCGCGGCATCTCCGACATCATCATCAGGCCTGGGCGCATAAACGTCGATTTCGCGGACGTTCGTACCGTCATGTCGGAACGGGGCATGGCCATCATGGGTACGGGTCAAGCGTCGGGCGACAGCCGGGCCCGGGACGCCATCGAGCAGGCGATCCATAGTCCACTGCTGGAGGAGGTCGACCTGCGCGGCGCCAAGGGCGTGGTGGTCAACATCACGACGTCACCAAGCGTTGGCATCCGGGAGTTCCAGGAGGTTGGCAACGTGACCCGCGAACTGGCCTCCAAGGGCGCGACCGTCGTCATCGGCACGGTGAACGACGAAAGCCTAGGCGATCAGATGCGAATCACGGTGGTCGCGACGGGGCTTGGCAACGGCAAGTCGGAGCAGGTCGACGCGCCGCCGGTGGCCAACAGCGGCTTGCCCAACTACCGCGACCTTGATCGGCCCACCGTCATGCGCAACAACGCCGCCGACGAAGTCGAACGCCCGCCGCAGCAGGTGCCCTCGGACCCGGATTACCTCGACATCCCTGCGTTCCTGCGCCGCCAAGCGGACTAGAGTCCTTGAGTGCCCTTGGTGTTCGCACGCAGGTTGCATTTGGCACAGCGCATCGAACTCCTCCTGGACGGCTCCCGTACTCGGGAGACGCGCTAGCCCCGCATTTCGTGTCTTGCGTTTCTGATCAAGCCAGGGATGGCTTGATCAGAGCACTCCCAGCTCGAGCGCCCGGCGTACCGTCGTCGGGCACGATACACACTGTTACAAAAAGTGACGCGTAGGCACTTCGGGCCGATTGCTAAAATCGCCAGCGTTGATAGGTGGCATTCCCTACCAACGTTCATCGTGGCGGCGGTTTTTGCCGGAGCGAGTCGAGAACGGGAATGGTTGCGGGCGGGCTACCTTCAGCGCGGCGTTGGGGACGCCAGGGATTCAAAGCAGGGAATCTGACACGGCCACGGTCAGTTGACGAGACAAAGAACCCTACGAAGGGCGACGCATACGAAGGGAGTCGGGTTGCACACGGGTCAGGAGGTCGCATTGACCGTCTGGCCATCGCAACCGGACACCGGAATCGTGTTTCGACGTGCCGACGTGTGCCCGGATCGTGGCCTCGAGGCGAAGGTCGACAACGTCGTCGATACGCAACTCGCCACGACAATCGGGTCGGCGGATTTTCGCATCTCTACCATCGAACACCTGATGGCGGCCTTTGCGGGCTTGGGCATCGACAATGCCCAGGTCGACGTTGGCGGTGCCGAAATTCCCATCATGGACGGCAGTGCGGCGCCGTTCGTCCGGATGATCCGGGTGGCGGGTATCGAGGAGCAGCCTGCACCCAAACGGTTTCTCGAGGTCGTGCGGCCCGTCAGTTGGACCGATGGCGGTGCGGTAACCACCCTCTCGCCGCATTCGGGTTTCAGGCTCGAGTACACGATGAACTATGACCATCCGTACTTCGAAGGGCTCTGCCAGCACGCGGCCGTGGACTTTTCGTCACGGGCGTTCATCCGCGACATCAGTCGGGCACGCACGTTCGGATTCCTGGACGACATCGAACGTCTCCGTGCGATGGACCTGGTCCGGGGCGGTAGTCTGGCCAATGCCGTGGTCGTCGACGACGACGGCGTGCTGAACGACGAGGGCCTGCGCTACAAGGACGAGTTCGCGAAACACAAGATCCTCGACGCGATCGGCGACCTCTACGTTGCCGGCCATCCCATCATCGGGGCGTTTACGGGTTACCAGTCGGGGCATGGAACGAACAACGCCCTGGTGCGGCAACTGCTGGCCGATCCGGGCAGCTACCGTTGGGTCACCTTCGAGAACGGCTGCAAGCCTCCCATCAGCCTCTACCGGCCCTGCAACGGCCTCGGAACGGCTGGCACGGGCGAACCTGATCCTCTCCTTGCCGCTTCGTTGTCTCCCTGACCGCAACCCCAGTCCGACTTGCAGACGCAGATCGCGTAGCCGTTTGGATCGCGCACGGTGAACTCGGTCATGCCGGCCTGTTCGTTGTACTGCAGGTCGCTCAGCACCTTGTCTCATGGTTGCAGGGGCTCGTCGCGGTTCGCATAGTTGCCCCTCGAAGAGCTTGGAGGTGAACCGTGTCCCACGTCGTCGTGATCGGCGGCGGCAACGCCGCCCTGGTGGCCGCCATCGCCGCGAGAGAGGGCGGTGCCGACGTCACCGTGCTGGAGCGGGCACCGCACGCCCTGAGAGGCGGCAATTCGCGGTTTACCGCAGGTGCCATGCGCACTGTCTACGGCGGGGTTGACGACCTGCGCCGCCTCATGCCGGAGCTCACCGAGGCGGAAGTCGACCGGGCGGATTTCGGCAGCTATTCCCGTGAGCGGTTCTACGACGACCTGGGCCGGGTCACCGACTACCGCACCGACCCCGAACTCGCCGAGCGGCTTATCGACTCGAGCTTCGAGGTGCTCTGCTGGATGCGCGAAAAGGGCGTGCGATTCCTGCCGCTGTACGGCCGCCAGTCGTTCGAGGTGGCCGGCAAGGTGAGATTCTGGGGCGGCGTAACCGTAGAGGCCTGGGGAGGCGGCGAGGGATTGGTCGATTCGTTGACGGAAATCGCCTGCAAGTCGGGCGTCGACATACGTTACGGAGCACGGGCGACGGCGCTCGATCTGATGCGGGATGGCGTCGACATCCGGCTCGAAACCATTGGGGACGCGCCAAGGATGCGCGCTGACGCCGTGGTTCTGGCGTGTGGCGGCTTCGAGTCAAACCCCGCTTGGCGTACCCGGTACCTAGGATCTGGTTGGGATCTCGCGAAGGTCCGCGGCACCCGATTCAACACGGGGGACGGCATACGAATGGCAACCGAGGTGGGCGCGGCGACGAGAGGCAACTTTTCGGGGTGCCACGCGGTCGCATGGGACATGAACGCACCGGAATTCGGCGATCTCACCGTCGGCGACAACTTTCAGAAGCACTCGTATCCGTTCGGCATCATCGTTAACCGGGACGGGCGCCGGTTCGTGGACGAGGGGGCCGACTTTCGCAACTACACGTATGCACGCTACGGTCGTGAGATCCTGAACCAGCCGGGTCAATGCGCCTGGCAGGTCTTCGATGCCAAGGTCGCCCATCTCCTTCGTGACGAATACCGCATCATCAAGGTGACCAAGGCGACGGGGGACAGTATCGAAGCCCTGGCGAACAGAATCGCGTCGACCGAGACGATGGATGCTGAGGCGCTGGTGGCGGAGGTCGGGCGATTCAATGCCGCCGTCGACACCGCGACGCCGTTCGACCCCACGGTCAAGGACGGACGTGGCACCGCTGGCCTCGCCGTGCCGAAGTCGAATTGGGCCAACCGCTTGGACACACCCCCGTTCGAAGCATACGGTGTCACCTGCGGCATCACGTTCACCTTCGGTGGCCTGGCGGTCGACGCCGAGGCCAGGGTGCTGGGCGACGACGGTTCGCCGATTCCGCGTCTTTACGCCGCCGGCGAACTGGTTGGGGGCCTCTATTACTTCAACTATCCGGGGGGCACGGGACTGACGTCGGGAGCGGTGTTCGGACGAACAGCAGGTCGCAATGCCAGCGCCATCGGGATCCGCTGACATGGCGGCGAGGTGGGCGGCAATCCTGACTGCCGGCGAGCAGTCCGAACGCGACGCGGTACGTGCCCGTCTTGAAGAGGTGCCGTTCGCCTACGCCCAACGTCAACGTGTCCTGGAACGAGCCCGGCGACTGGTCGAGGGCTGTCGTCGGCGGGCCGACGAGCGGTCGTTGCTCGACCTGTTCCTGCAGGAGTACGGGTTGTCGAACGAAGAGGGCATTGCGCTGCTCTGCATCAGCGAAGCGCTACTTCGCATACCCGACGACGACACGGCCGAAGCGCTGATCGCGGAGAAAATCGGCACCGCGAACTGGGCGGAGCACGTCGGACAGTCCGATTCGGTGTTCCTCAACGCCTCGACGTGGGCACTGATGCTGACCGGCGGCGTGATCGGTTTGGGCGATGATGTCACTGCCGATGTCGGCGGCTGGATAAACCGTCTGGCGGGCCGCGTCGGGGAGTCGGTGGCGCGTGCCGCGATGTCCCGGGCGGTACGAATCGTGGGCGGCGAGTTCGTGCTCGGACGCACCATCGAGGAAGCGCTGGCGCGGGAACGATCGAGTGGCACCGGCCTGTCTTCCTTCGACATGCTTGGCGAAGGTGCGCGGACCTACGAGGACGCGGCACGGTACCAGGAGTCCTACCGGCGCGCGATCGACGTCGTCGGGAAAGCCTATCCCCAGGCCACACCCGCCGGCGCATCCGGGATCTCCGTCAAGCTCTCGGCGCTGCACCCCCGCTACGAGCCGCTGCAACGCAAACGGGTTCTCGACGAGCTCGCGCCCACCATCCTGGAGCTTGCGGTGGCGGCGGCCGAGCGCAACCTTCACCTGACGGTCGACGCGGAGGAGGCCGAGCGCCTCGAGTTGTCCCTCGAACTGTTCGGCGGCCTGGCGCGGGCGCCGGAACTCGACGGCTGGGAGGGTCTGGGTCTCGCCGTTCAGGCCTACTCGAAACGCGCTCCCGCGGTTATCGATTGGCTGGACGCCCTGGGCAGGCCGCTGATGGTGCGCCTCGTCAAGGGTGCGTACTGGGATACGGAGATCAAGCGTGCGCAGGTCGAGGGCCTTGGCGGCTACCCGGTATACACCCGCAAGCCGTCCACGGATCTTGCGTACCTGGCCTGTGCGGCGCGACTGTTCGGATGCCGACAGATCTTCGCGCAGTTCGCGACGCACAATGCGCACACCGTGGCGGCCGTACTCGAACTCGCAAGAAGCGCGTCTCGTCCCTACGAGTTCCAGCGTCTGCACGGAATGGGTGAGCTTCTCTACGACGAAGCCCGCCGGTGCTGCAGCGACATGCCCCCGGTTCGGGTGTATGCGCCGGTCGGCGCACACAAGGATCTTCTCGCGTATCTGGTGCGGCGGCTTCTCGAGAACGGCGCGAACTCGTCGTTCGTCAATCGGTTCCTGGACGACAACGTCGACGTGGACCAATTGGTGGGCGATCCGCTCGAAACGGTGGCCGGCTACGGGGGTGCCCCTCACCCCCGCATACCGTTGCCGCGCGACCTCTACGGC
>CAZJRX010000002.1:34264-37789 GCA_964548145.1 uncultured Pseudomonadales bacterium
AGGCCACCGCCACCGGGTGGAGGAGCTGGTCGTCGCTGCGGCTTCAGGCACCGTCGCCGTGGACGTGCCGGAAGCGGACGTGGACACGGCATTCGAACGGGCCGTGGCCGGTTCCCGGGCCTGGGAGGCGACGCCGGCGGCATACCGACGTCGATGCCTCGAGCGGGCCGCGGACCTGATCGAAGAGAACCGGCCGGGCTTCGTTGCCCTCATGGCCGATGAGGCGGGCAAGACTCTCGTTGACGCGGTCGCGGAGGTTCGCGAAGCCGCCGATTTCTGCCGCTACTACGGCGCGGAATGCGAAAGACTGTTCGCGACCGGGCAGGCGCTTGTGGGACCGACCGGCGAGTCGAACATCCTCGAACTGCACGGTCGCGGCGTATTCGCATGCGTCTCGCCGTGGAACTTTCCCCTGGCCATCTTCACCGGCCAGGTGGTTGCCGCGCTCGCTGCGGGCAACGCGGTCGTCGCCAAGCCGGCCCCGCAGACCCCCCGCATAGCGGCGTTCGCGGTGTCACTGCTGCGCGAGGCCGGCATACCCGACGATGTTCTGCGGTTGGTGTGTGGCGGCGTTGAAGTCGGTGCTGAGGTCGTTGCCCACTCATCGGTCGCCGGGGTCGCCTTCACCGGATCGACCGCTACCGCCAAGCGCATCCAGCGCTCGCTCGCGGCGAAGGACGGCCCCATCGTGCCGCTCGTCGCCGAAACCGGTGGCCAGAACGCGATGATCGTGGACTCCTCCGCCTTGCCCGAACAGGTGGTCGACGACGTGGTCGCGTCGGCGTTTCGTTCCGCAGGCCAGCGCTGCTCGTCGCTACGGGTGCTCTACATCCAGAAGGACATCGCCGATCACCTCATCGCGATGATCGTCGGGGCCATGCGCACGCTGGTCATCGGCGATCCCTCGGACCCGGCTACGGACATCGGTCCCGTGATCGACCAGGCGGCGTTGGACCGGCTTGAACGGCACGTCGACGGCATGCGCGACAAGATCCTCTGCCGGTGCGATGTCCCCGCCGGTCTCGACGGATGCCATATAGGGCCGACGTTGATTGAAGTCGGCTCGATCACCGACCTGCAAGCCGAGCACTTCGGTCCCGTACTGCACGTCGCCCGGTTCGCCGCTGCGAAGATCGACCGGGTTCTCGCCGATATCCGGGACGCGGGCTACGGCCTCACACTGGGTGTGCATTCGCGCATCCACAAACGTGCCGAGAAGGTGATGGCCGGGGTCAAGGTCGGCAATGCCTACGTCAACCGCGACATGGTGGGGGCGACGGTGGGGGTGCAGCCGTTCGGGGGGGAGGGCCTCTCCGGGACGGGTCCGAAGGCGGGTGGCCCGAACTACCTGGTGCGGTTCGCTGTCGAGCGAGCGGTAACCTGGAACACGACCGCGACCGGCGGCAATGCCGAATTGCTGAGCCTGCCCGATTGACCGATGCGTCGCGGAAGACCTCGGCGCCGAAGCCGCGGCCGTCGCTGGTGCTCGACGGTCAGGCCGGCGCCGGTGCCTGCGGGCCCTGCATCGACAGGTCGCCCAAACGCCCGTGTATTTCGGAATGCCCGTAGTCTACACCGGCCCTGGGGTAAGTGGAACTACCTACTTACGGGGTGAATCCGTAGAGCTTGGCCGCGTTGTCGCAGACGATCTTCCTTCTGGTTTCGCTGGCAACGCCGCCGAGTTCCCGGGCGATGAACGCCTGCGAATCCGGCCAGACCCCATCGGGGTGCGGAAAGTCGCTGCCCCACATGACGTTGTCCTCGCCGAGAATGTCGAGCAGGCGAATGCCGATTGGGTCGCTCTGGTAGGTGGCGTAGCACTGCCGCCGCCAGTACTCGGACGGTTTCATCGCTAGGGTCAGATCCTTGAACTGGTCCTCCCACTCGAGGTCCATGTGGTCGAGAACGTAGGGGATCCAGCCGATTCCGCTCTCCCCGACGACGATTTTCAACCCGGGATGTGCTTCGAGTACGCCGCCGTAGATGATCTCCATGATGATCTTCGACATGGCGAGCTGGAAGCTGGTGATATGTACCGCGAACGCCTGGCGGCGGCCGAGCCCGGACATCGACTCGAGGTCGTAGTCCATGCGCGGGCCGATGGTATGGAAGTGCACCGGCAACCCGGCATTCTCGGCGGCGGCCCAAAGGGGCGCCCAGTGCGCTGCGAAGAGCGGCGCCATGTCGTGGGTGTTGGCGACTTCGATGCCGCGCAGCACGCCGCGTTCGGCGACCCGCTCGATTTCGTCCACGGCAGCGTCGACATCGTGGCTGGGGATGTTGGCGAGGCCGGCGAAGCGATCCGGGTGCGTGGCGCAGAAATCGGCCAGCCAGACGTTGTAGATGCGCATCATCTCGTTGGCGGCTTCGTTGTCGCCGAGGCGCATTGCGGCCCCCAGGATACCGTAGAGCACCTCCGCCTGGACGCCATCCAGATCCTGATCGCGAATCCTCAGATGGGGTTCGGTGAGGCGCCGGATGCCGGCCTCGCCATCGCGGTAAAGCCCCTGCTCGGCCATGCGGTCGGAGCGGTGAATCTGCCCCGGCACATAGCGCCGGCCGGCCGATCCCATGCCGTTCCTAAGGCCGAACCTAGCCCCGTTCCGGCTTACCCAGAACCGGCCATCGTCGGTGTCCTCGACGTAGGGCATTCGGTCCTTCAGGTGTGCCCGCGCCTCGTCGGTGAACAGACGCTCCGGTAGCCAGGGCAGGTCCACGTGGCAGTCGGCGGAAATGATCTCGTAGTGCATAGATCCCTCATCGCGAGCTTTTGGTCCACGCGCGTGCAGGGTAGGATTTTGCTTCAATTCCATCTGGGGGTCACCCGATGCTGCATCAACGGTCAGTTCGACCACGAGCCTTCGCCGTCGCGTTACTGGTCCTGGCTGGCTGCACCGTTCTCGACAGTGTCGTGCCGCGCGGGTTCGATCTCACCGGCGAGTGGGTACTCGACGACGATGCGAGCGATGCATCACCCGATGTCGAGGCCATCCGCCGGCGGGAAGATCGCGACGTGATCAGGGGGCGACAGTCGGATGCCGCGGCGTCGGCGGCGTTCGCGATACAGGACTTTCCGGTATTGACCGCCACGCGTCTGCAGATCGAACAGGATCGCGAGTCGATGGGCATCCGCTACGACGGGGTCACCTACCGGGACATCAGCTGGGGCGAACGCAAGCGGGATCTTTGGCGGATACATGCAGGCTGGGACGAACAGGGCGATCTCGTCATTCGTTCGGTTCGCGGTGCGATCAGGGGGAGGGAAACGTTCTCGCTCGAACGCGACGGCATGCTCCTCAGGGTGACGGTCGACATCGAGACCGGCGGTCGGGACGTCCGTTCGGAGCGGATCTTCCGGCGCCGCTGAGGCGGCGCCAGTTCCGAATCGGCGCGTTACGGCTGTATCCGGCGGCACTCCATGTAGAAGCGCTTTTCGTGGGCTTCGCCGAGCGAGAAGGTCTTGCGCGGCGTCGCACCTTCCTCCACGACGCTCGTGAACAGGTCGTGCTTGTCCATGGCGGGCAT
>CAZJRX010000003.1:0-36098 GCA_964548145.1 uncultured Pseudomonadales bacterium
CGGAACCAAAATCCTCGGCGATCATCGCGGCCACTGGTGAGAAATGCGGGCTAGTGTGCCGCGTCAGAAATAGGTTGATGTTTGCGCAGGGCGAGTTCGTGCCAAAACGCATGTTGGGGGTCCACGAAGGCGGCACATCCTCCACTTTATCGGCGGTTTTCGGGTTCTTTGCGCCTTCCCAAAGTTCAAGGTATTTCTGGCACACGACACTAGCGAACTGTTCCTCGAAGCGTTCAACGATAGGGCATAACCTTGAACAAAAGGCGAGCGTATTCAATGCGCGGCGGCGTCCCTACCGACCGAATCCAATGGCCGTTGCCCGCCCCGGCTTGGCCTCGCACTCGGCGCGCAGCATGGCCGTGAGCGCGGCAGGATCGTTCGTCTGGCCGAGCACGCCAGCCTTGCGTCGGACCACTTCGAAGTCGCCCGGCGTCAATGTCGTCAGAGCGGACAACGTCGTGGGAGGTTCAAGACCAAAGAACGCGCGGAACGCCGAGGCAGCCGCTTCCGGTTTCAAGTAGCCCAGCGTCACCTTGAACACAAACCGCCTGAGCGCGGCACTGTCGAGGTTCTCGCCGAAGTTGGTCGTGCAGGCGAAGGGCAGCGGGTGGCTCTCCATCCACGTCAGCATCTCGTTGACTTGGCTGACCTCCCAGTTCCGCTGCGCTCCCCGGCGGTCCGCCAAGAGCGAGTCGGCCTCGTCGAAGACCAGGAACGCCTCGGTGTCCCGGGCCTCTGCGAATGCATCGGCGATGTTCCGTTCGGTGGAACCCACCCACATGTTCACGAGGTCCGACGTACGTTTGTGCATCACTTCCAGACCTATGCGGTCCGCCAGGTGCCGGACGTACGCGCTCTTGCCGGAACCCGGTGGTCCCTGCAGGCACAGCGAGAACCGGCGTTGGCCACCGGCCTGCAAACGCGCGGTCAACGACGCGACGTCAAGGTCTGCTTCGATCAACCCCGGATCGAACCTTACCGCCGGCGTTGCCGCCGGCCGTTCGCAACCGAGAACCCGGGACAGGCTGCGGATGCCTCGGCGTACCGACTCGAAGTCTCCAGCAGCCAAATCCGCCGCCGCCGTCGCACCGGCGGCGACGCCAGGCGTGGCATCGAACTCGTGGGCCAATGCGGCCGCATCCTCCGCCGTTGCCTCGATACCGTGACGGGCCAATTGCCTGGACCAGATCCGCGAGCGGATGCGCGGCGGCGGCTGACGCATCTCCAAGGCGAACATCATCCGGCGCAGGATGGCCGAATTGATGCTACCGGCAGCGTTCGTCGTCCAGATGGTCGGAGCGGGTGTCTCCTCCAGCAGTCGGTTCATGTAAACCTTCGAGGCACCGCCCTGCCGCCTGTGCCCAAACAGGCCGTCAAACGGCACCCCAAGGCCACCATCCGTAAGCAGATCCTCCATCTCGTCAAAGAGAAGCACGGCCTTTCGGTCGTCGCCGAGGAGATTCTGCGCCAATCGGAGTTCGGCAAGCCGTTCCCGGCGGGTCGGCTCGTCGCCACTCTCGTCCGCCTCCCCGACGCTGAACAGATCGACGCCGATACGCCGCGCGAGGATCCGGCAGAATTCCGTCTTGCCCGTGCCCGGCGGTCCATGGACCAGGATATTGACACCCCGTGCATTGCGTTCCAGCGCGCCCCGCAGGAGTCCCTCGACATCGTCGCGACTCTGGCCCAGGTGGTCGAAGTCCGACCATTCAAGGTCACTCTGGCGCGAATCGCCCAACAGCAGTTCGCGGACATCGGCGCCATCGTCAACCACCGAGATGATTCGGTGCAGCCGACCGACGCAGGATACGTCCTGATCGCCGTCCACCTCGACCAGGCCCGATCTGACCATTGGGGCAGTAGGGGCGAAACGGCTGCGGACAGCGTTCGGCGACATCGCAAGCAGCGTCGCTAGCGATGCATGCCTGAGATTCAGGGCGTTGCAGCGGAACCCGCTACCCGAGAACACGGTGTCGATGAAATCCTCGATGACCGGGTGCGTCTCGTAGCGGAGAAGGAGTTCCAGGATGGCGATGTCGTCCTCCGAAAGGCTGATCATCCCGCCGAGGTCCGCCATCCGCCGAGCCGCGAGGTCGGGTGCCACGTTTTTGGCCGTCCGGCATTCCGCCGTGACCCGGCGCCTCAGCCGCCTCCACTGCTTCTCCGAAGGTGGTGAGTCCGATCCGATAGCGCCTGCGGGGACACCCAGATCATCTCCGATAAGACCAATGTTCTCGGTGATCCACTCCATGACACTGACGGCCTGCGGTTGCCGCGGGTTGATGCGTCGGAGGGCGTTCCCGAGATAGGTGAATACAAGATGCCGGACGTAAGGGGTAAGCATGGGTCTGCCTCGCGAGTTCGTCGTTTCGCAGGCATAGTGCGCTAGGAATGCGACAATTTACGTCGCAATAGAGTCCCTCAAACCATGGGCAATTTCGCCCCTACGAGTTAACTTAACTAAACTAGCGCGACTTCAAACACGCTGCGATCTGATCACATCGTGGCCGCGAACGCAGTCACCGCGTAAGGTGGCGTGCCTCACCCTACTGTGTCACAAGCCGGTACCCACCAACCGTTGGCGCTGCTGGATCACCGTTCGCCGGTTCCATTCCCGTGCCCACAACCCGAGGACGACGTTGGTGAACGCCGCCGCCGCGAAAATGCCGACGTGGCCGAGCCATTGCCGGGCGAGAAGCGCCAGCGGGATGTAGAAAACCACAAGCCGGAGTAGCGAGAGTAGGAGCGGCGGCAGCGGCTTCGACAGCGCATTGAAGGCCCCGTTGGCGGTATTGAACATGCCGGCGAAGCCGATGGTGATCGGGATGATGTAGAGGTACGCGGTTGCCGTGGAAACGACCTCCGCTTCGTCCCGGATCAGGGTTACGAACAGTTCGCCGCCGGTCCACATGATGACGGCCGCGACGACGCCCCAGACGAGGCAGTAGCGGTAGCAGAGCCGCAGTGCCTCGTCGACGCGGTCGAAACGCCGGGCGCCCCAGTTCTGGCCCACGAGGGGCGCGGCGTTGGTGGCGATGCCGATCACCACCATGAACACGATCGACTCGATGCGCGAACCGACGCCGAAGCCGGCGACGACGGCTGCGCCGAAGGGCGCCAATAGTCGGGTGACCACTGCTGATGCCAGGGGCTCGATGATGTTGCTGGTCATGGCTGGCAGGCCGACGTGCAGGATTTCTCGCAGGTGCAAGGGAAACCGGGCAAGCGAGAGGCGGATCATGCGTTCCTTGATGCAGAACCAGTAAACGCCGATCAGGAACGAAGCCGAGCGGGCGACCACGAACGACCAAGCCGCCCCTTCCACCCCAAGCGCTGGCAGACCCAACCAGCCGAAGATCAGGAAGGGTCCGATGAATACCTGAAGTACCGATCCCGCGGTGATCACGATCCCGGGATAGACCGGGTCGCCGATGGCCCGCATCAGTCCGGTACCGACCATGGACAACCCGAACAGCGGGTAGCCGATTGCCGAGATGCGGATGTAGGAAACGACGAGGTCGAGCACGGCCTCGCGAGCGCCCAGTACGTGAAACAACGGCTTTGCGAAGGCGATCAGAAGGATCGAGCAGGCGATGTTGAAGGCCAGCACCAGCAGCAGGCCGTGGGTCGTGAGGAATGCGGCCCGTTCTCGGTCGCCGGCACCGATGGCGCGCGCCAGGACGGCGCCGATGCCAACGCCGATGCCCCGGGTCGCGGCGCCGATGGCCATGAGCACGGGAAAGGCGAACGTTACGGCGGCGATGGCTTCCGTCCCGACCCGGCCGAGGTAGAAGATCTCCACGAAACTCGCCAGCGTCATGGCGAGGAACCCGAGGATCATGTACCCCGAAAGGCGCATGAGATGGCGGGACAGATCGCCCTCGGTGAAGCTCGCTGTCACTGACTGGGAACCGGCATCCATGCGGTTCGGCAAACCCCTACGGGAATCCGTTCTCGGATGCAGGCTCGAACATCAGATGGCCATCCTGCACGCGAAGCGTGCCGAACAGCGGAACGTCTTCCGAGCAAACGGCGAGGCGAAGCGACGGTCCGGGGGTCCGGTCCCAATCCAACGCAAGGGAGTAGTCGTTCAGGATTCCTCCCACCGATTCCGGAATGACCGGTTCGTTTCGAAGTAGTCCCACGATGCGGGTCCGGCTATTGTCGTCTTCGCGATTGAGGGCCATGGCATGTACGGCGACATATTCGCCCTCTCGACTATATGCGAGCAACCGGTCGCCCCGGAACTCGAAGCCAAGGTCTTCGTCGCCGTCCTCATCTTCCGACAGACGTGCCACCGGCACCCCCGTCGTCGTATTCAAGATCTCGAACTCCGACCCCCACACGCCCAACCAGGCCCCGTCGCTAGATAGGATCGGCGGCAGCCAAGGCCCGGAGCCGGGAAGCGATACTTGTCGCGACCAGACTTCCGCAGTCCGCGAAACCTCCCCGCCTGGTCCGTATTCCCGGTTCACCTTGACGATCCGCCAGCCGGCCCCGTCCTCGAAGCTGACATCGTAGCCTGTCTCGCTCGATGCCAAGAGGATCGATTCCGGAGGGAAGAACACGCCGTGCTGAGTGGTTTCGGCGGTCACCGTGCGCGTCGGTCCGCCATCGACGCGAAAGAACCATTGAACGCCGGTGCTCGCCATGGGTGCCAGGTTGAATTCCAGGCCGGCCGCCGCGGCGCTATCCCTAGCCCGCGCGCCGAAACTCAATACGCCGCCCCGGATCGACGACACGATGACTTCGCTGAAGTCCGTCGAGTACGACGTGCCGAAGTTGCGCCTCGATCCTGTCGGCACCAGCGAATCGTCCAGTTCGTAGTGGTGCTCCTCGCCGAGATCGATGTTGCGGACCACCAGCTGCGCCGCGCCCGTCAACGGCTCGATGGCGTAGAACGAAGAACCGTTGTCCGCGATGTCGAAGTCCCACGCATCATCCAGTTCGTAGATCAGTTGCCCGTCCTGAACCACTCGCACCATCCCCTCGTGGCCAAACCCCGCGATCACGGAGCCATCGGCGCGTTGCCCAAACGCTTGGCGATCCGGCAGGAACGGCAACGTGCCGTCGAACATCACCCCGTCCCCGTTGATAACCGCGTACCAAGCACCGTCGCCGGCGGGCACCACGACTACCGTGGCATCTTGGGCGAACCCCTGCCCGAGCCCTATCCGGCAATCCGGGTGGGCAATCACCTGCTCCGGCGTAACAGCACGAACGGCCGATGCACTGGGCTGCAAGACAGGTTCCTCTTCGCGCTCGGAATTCGAAGGAACTCGCAATGCCAAAGGTTCTGCGTCGGCAGCCTGGGGCGGTTGATCCTCCCGAGGCCCGTGTTGGCTCACCCACCAGGCAACGATGCAAAGACTGCCTGTCGCCAGTGCAAGCAGTAGCCACCCCCGGACAGTCGTGCGTCCCCGAAAGCGGTCTCGAATTGTACCGGTGGGCGCCACGACACTCATCGAGCCCTTAGTAGGTCGAGGCCCTATAGGTCAGCCGGCCATCCCTGATCTCAAGCCGCCTGTCCAATAGGGCATGGTTGGTACACGCCGTGGGTGCAGCGGGATCGAGCGAAGTCCGTATAGCAAAGGTCTGCTCGGTCTCGTCGACGCCGGGCTCGACCTTGAACCACCGGACCTGATAGGCGCGCTTGGAGACCGGGTCCAGTTCATACGCCACTACATCCCAGCCCTCGTCCGCCTTGCCTGCCTCTGACCGGGTCACCAACAACTGATCCCCGACGAACCGGGCTCGAAACCGGTGCGCGGGGTTCGCGAATCGGCTGGCGAAGGCCAGGTGGCCGAACTGCGTGTCCACGAATCTGAGCCACTGCATTCGGTTTTCTCTCCCCTCCGGATAGGATAACACTGTCTCGCCATCCTCCGTATGCAACACCTCGACGCCCGCAACCGGATCGGTTAGCACGAGCCAAGCGCCGTCCAGCGAAACCTGCATCGACAAATTGCGCAGGAACTGAAGATCCCGGGTCCACACTTCTCGACCGCGCTCCCCGCCGTTTCCAAACTCGCGCTCTACTTTGACGATCCGCCAGAGCAGGCTATAGCGGTTCCGATCCTTGTCGCCCACGTTGCGGGCGTGGTAGCTCAACTCGCTGGTCGCGAAGACGGACAAGTCTCTGGTCGGCATGCCTTGTGTCGGTTCAACCACGACTTCGCGCGGCACCCCGCCGACCACCGGAAAGAACCGGCTCGCACCGCCCCTGCTGCGGGAAGGTCTGACGATCACTTCCGCCAGGTCAACCGAGTAGTCCAAGCCGAAATCCAGACTGTGGTTGGTGGGCGTGATCGACGTGCCCAGGTCGAAATGGTGTTCCTCGCGTAGCTCAAGGTTGCGCACCACGAGCCGCGAGGCATTGCCCGCCAACGGCTCGACGACGAAGAAGGAAGAACCGTCATCGGCGATACCGAAGCTCCAAACCTCATCGAACTCGTAGATCACGCTCCCGTCGTGGACGACCTGCACCTTGTCTGCCAGACCGAACCCCACGAGGATCGTACCGTCGGGCCGCTTTCCCACTTCCGGCCGTTCCGGCACGAAAGGCAGCGTGGCATCGAACACGATGCCGAACGTGTTCACCACGGCGAACCATGCGCCATCTCCTAGGGGAAGGTAGACCAGGGCGGTATCCGACGCCGTTCGCTGGCCGACAACCATCCGGCATTGAGGGTCGGCGATCACCGCCGCCGCCGTCGGCCGTTCCAGTACGTGCGGCTGGGCAAGCGCCTGGCTCTCAGGACGTTCAGCGTCAGATGCGGGGACGGTCGCTTCGAACTCGTTCGAGTCCGGGTCGGGCGTGGATACCGTCGCATCCGGTGCAACGTCGGCGAGCCACCAAGCGCCAAGCACCCCGACTACCGCCAGAGTGGCCAGCGTCAGCCAACGACGGCTTGACACCCAAGGCACAGAACGGTCTCGCTTCGCCTCCGTTGGGCATTACACTAACCCATTCCAAGAGTTCGAGGATCACCCATGAGAAAGCCGTTCGCCACCATTGCGCTCTCCGCCGGTCTAGCCGCGATTGCCGTGTCCGCCTCGGAAGGCGAGGTCAACTACCGGCAACATACGATGAAAGCCGTCGGTGGCCATATGGGTGCCATCGTCGACATCGTTCGCGGCGACGTGCCCCACATGGACCACTTGGCAACGCATGCCAAAGCGATGGCGGATCTGGCCGAGATCGCCCCGACACTGTTCCCCGAGAATTCGAAGGGCGGCGACGCCCTCGATGCGTTCTGGGAGAACGCGGAGGACTTCAAGAGCAAGCTGGAAGCGTTCCGCGAGGCCGCCGCCGCCTTCAACGACGCCGCCGAGACGGGCGACAGAGGCGAGATCATGCCCGCTTTCCTAGGTGTCGGCCAGGCCTGCAAGGGGTGCCACGACGACTACCGCGCGGAATAGCGTCGCAGTCAGAGCAGGCGGTCGGCGTAGATCACGACCAACACGACGCCGAGCGCTAGCGCCGAGGTGATTGCAGCGCGAACCCAGAAGTGCGGCGTCGCGGGCAACCCCAAGGGTTTCTGGCCGGTGAACATCGCGAGCGGCGTGGGATCGCGCAGCACGAGTCCGTAGACGGCGTGGGCCGTTAGATGCACAACGCCCGCGCCCAGGATCAGCCAGTGCACGCGATGGTGGATCCACGTCGCGGTCTTTGCGAACTCGTCCGATACGTGACGATTCAACGGCCCCTCGTTGAATATGTCGTCGGTCGCGAACAATCCGCTACCGACCTGTACGGCGACAGCCACGAAGAACACGAGGGCAAGCGCCACCCCCGGGGAGGTATGCGCCCTAGGCTGGCCACGGCGCCGGAAGTGGTCGACGAATGCCGCCGGCGTCGTCCAGTAGTGGCCGAAACGCGCGTACCGTCCGCCCCACACGCCCCAGCCGGCGCGGAACACCAGCAACCCGAGGAGCACGAGACCGGAGCGCAGGTGCCATTCCATCAGTGAGATGTCGCCCTTCAAGCCCGAATAGAGCGAAAACGCGATGAACGCCGCGAACGCCCAGTGCCAGAGGCGCAGCGGCCAATCCCAGATCGTGGGGTCCGGCTTCATGCGTAGGGCGTGCCGTCCCTGTGCGCGTAGGTGCCGCCGGTGCCGCGGCCCTTAATCTGCATGTCGATGTCGGGATAGTCGACGTCGTCGCCTTGCCGACGCGTGCCGACCTCGAGATAGGTCGCCGGCGCATCGGTATCGTTTACCAGGTGGTGGCCGTTGGCGTCGCCCGCCGGGAACCCCGCACACATGCCCGGCGCAAGCGGTGTGCGGCCGTCGTCGGTCACCAGCGTCGGGCGACCTTCGAGGACGTAGACGAACTCATCCTCCCCGGAGTGCCAATGCCGCTGCGACGACCATGTGCCAGGCGGCAGAGTGACGAGGTTGACGCCGTATTGACTGAGCGCGAATGCATCGCCCAGCGCATATTTCTCCCGCCCCTCACACGGCACGGAAAACGGATGCGGATAGCTGCTGCCCCGGCGTTGGGGAACCGAGGTGGCAGCGATGGCGGGGGAGTCGGTCTTGGTCATGGGTGCTCCAGGTCGTGGCGGCCATTGTTGCCGTCGTTGAGACCGCGAGCAAGCGATGCACAGCCCGTCGCCGGGGCTCGGTATACTCGCGCGTCGCCATTCGATCGAGGGAGGCCCCGTGGCCCTGCTTGGAACCGTCCACTACGAAGTGCGCGACGGCGTCGCGCTGCTCACCGTCGACAACCCCCCGGTGAACCCGTTGAGTTCCGGTGTGCGTTTCTACATGTCGCAACACTTGGAGACCGCTCTCGGCGACGACAGCGTCGAGGCCGTCGTCATCACCGGCAAGGGCAGGGCCTTCATCGCCGGCGCCGACATCCGCGACTTCGGCAAGCCGAGGAATCCCGACGAGCAGCCCAAGCGTCCCGCCGGCGAGATCAACGAGGCAAGCGCCAAGCCCATCGTCGCCGCCATCAACGGTACGGCATTCGGCGGTGGCCTCGAACACGCATTGTTCTGCCACTACCGCGTTGCGGCTCCGGGCGCTCCCGTCGGCTTGCCCGAGATCAAGATCGGACTGCTGCCCGGAGGCGGCGGCACGCAACGTCTGCCGAGGCTGATCGGCGCCGAGCGCGCCATGGACGCGATCCTCACCGGCGACCCCTTCGACACCGGGGAAGCGCTCGAACTCGGCATCCTCGACGAGATCATCGAAGGCGACCTGGTTGCCGGCGCCATCGCCTTCGCGAAAGCCAAGGCGGTCGCGGGCGCACCCCATCCGCTAGTGCGCAACCGACGCGACAAAATCGAGGCGGACCGCGCCAATCCGGACGTGTTCAAGGCCGGCGAGGCATACCTGGCCCGGCGCATGCGCGGCCAGATCAACGGCCTGATGGCGTTCAACTCGGTCAAGGCGGCGGTTGAGATCGACGACTTCGACGAGGGCATTCGCGCCGAACGCGACAATTTCCAAGTCTGCCACGACCACGAACAACGCGCCGCGATGATCCACGTCTTCTTCTCCGAGCGGCAAGCGACGCGGATTCCCGACGTGCCGAGGGAAACGCCGAAGAAGGACATCACCAGCGCTGCGACCGTCGGCGGTGGCCTGATGGGCGGCGGGATCGCCATGTGCTTCGCCGATGCCGGCATCCCGGTGAAGGTGCTCGAAGTTACCCGGGAAGCCCTCGACAAGGGGCTCTCGGTCATCGAGTTCAACTACAACCGAATGGTCCGAAGCGGTCGAATAACCGAAGCGGAACGCGATGCCCGGCTGGGTCTCATCGAAGGCGTGCTGGACTACGACGCCATCGCCGACGCCGATGTCGTCGTCGAAGCCGTCTACGAAAACCTCGAACTCAAGAAGGAGATCTTCGCCAAGCTGGACGCCACGATGAAGGCGGGAGCGGTACTTGCCAGCAATACCTCCGGCCTTGACCTCGATCAAATGGCGGCAATGACGAAGCGGCCTGACGAGGTAGTGGGTACTCACTTCTTCAGTCCCGCCAACATCATGCAACTGCTGGAGGTGGTGCGCGGCGTCGAAACCAACCCCGAGACACTCGCCACGGCAATGGCGCTCGGCAAGACCATCGGCAAGACTCCCGTCATGTCGCTGAACGCGCCGGGCTTCATCGGCAACCGGATGCTCGGCGGCTACACCAGCCAGGCTGGCGAGATCATCCTGCACGGTGCGTTCCCGGAACAGGTCGACAAGGTGATCGTCGACTTCGGCTTCAACATGGGGCCCTTCGCGATGAACGACTTAGTCGGGCTCGACCTCGGCTGGCGGGCGCGCAAGATGGCCGGCACCACCGACAAGCCGTTGACCGCCATCGTGCCCGACAAGCTCTGCGACCTCGGTCGATTCGGCCAGAAAACCAACGCGGGCTTCTACACCTACCCCCAAGGCAGCCGCCAGGGGCAGCCCGACCCGGCGGTTGCCAAGCTGATCGAGGAGACCTCCGCCGAGTTCGGTTTCTCGCGCCGGCAAATCAACGACGACGAGATCTTGAAGCGTTGCCTCTACCCGCTCATCAACATCGGCGCCCAACTCCTCGACGACGGCATCGCCCTGCGCGCCAGCGACATCGACGTCGTCTACATCTACGGCTATGGATTCCCCAAGTACCGGGGCGGCCCGATGTACTACGCGGACCAGGTTGGACTCGACAACGTCTACCGGGACATCCTGGCGTTCCACCAGGAATACGGGGAAGCCTGGCGACCGGCACCGCTGTTGAAGCGGCTCGTGGACGACGGCAAGGCTTTCACGGATTGGGACGCAAAGCACCGATGATGTCGTTAGTGGTCTCGTCTGATCGACGCCGCAAGTTAGATGCAGTTCACGACACGCAATAGCGAGCAGATCCGAAGCGGCACCGTCACGCTCACGTTTCGCAATTGGAAGCGTCCGCACGCCAAGGTCGGCGGCGTCTACCGGTTGCGACCCACCGGGGCGGTCAAGGTCACCGGCCTCGATACCGTGCATGGGAGTGCGCGTGGTGCAAATGCACCGATAGCGTTGTGTGCGGGGTGGGCGTCCTGACGCACGAAACCGGTATGCGTCGGCGATTCGCGGCGGCGGGGTTTCTTGTCTGTCATGATCGACGCGACCGCGCCGGCCATTCAGCGCACCGCGTAGGGCATCTGCCGCATCGGAATCGTGTAAAGATCGAGGGAGCGTTTCTGCTTCGCGACGCTCTTCCTGAGCGCCTGCCACCGCGCCGGGCAATCCGCCTTGAGGTAACGAAAAAGCGCCGCGTATTTGGCGAGCCGGAAACCGCTGCCGAACACCACCGGATTGGCCGCGAGCGTCGCCGCGGCATCGTCGAAACGGTCGGTGATGCGACCCGGCCCGACTCCTCGGCTGTCCAGTGCGATCCAATAGGGATCACCATCGACCACCAGTTCGCCGTTCTCCGGTCGAAACGCAAAGTCGACGTCGAGATCGGTGAACATCAGGTGGCTCTGTCGCATCCAGCGTTTGAGCTTGCGGGCGGCCGCCTTGTCGATGCGGTCTTTGTCGGGGCCCGTCGTGTAACCCGGAACCGGCGTCTTGACCGCCAGGTGCGCCTGTTCGGCCGTTCGAAGCGAACGGAACGTGTCGAGCAGGAACAGGTTGAAGCCCGCCAGTTTGCCAGCAAACGACTTGTGGTATTCGCCGTGGACCCCCATGTAGGTGAACAGGGCGTCCGAGCCGCTCCCCACGAAACCTACCAGGGGTTCAAGTTCCCAGTCGTAGAGCGTGCCGCTCGCCCGCTGATCGGGGAAGTCCAAGGTTAGCCGCCGCCCGTTCACTTCGGCCGGATCCACGGCAACGATCGGGCAGGCGTATCGGGCCAACTGGGGCCGCGCCTCTTCCACGAAGATGACGCCGCCCACCACCGTAATGGTCTCCACGGCCATCAGGTCGGGGGTACCCGTGACGTCGCGACGAGCCGTGTGCTGGAAGGTGAGATTTCGGGTCCGACGGCCCGCCGGGGTGATGCCGAGCTTCTGCAGACCGCGTTTCTCGAACACGACTTCCGTCTCCCCGGCCTCGGCCACGCCGACGGACAACGCGCAGAACAACACCGCGACCGCTATCAGCCGAAGAAACATGGCGGCATTGCCCGGTTGTCGACGTTGGCGCCAGTGTCTGCCGACACCCGCGCCCGGTCAAGCGAACGCCATCGAAGCATCGAAGCCGGTTTGGCCTACTCGCTGGGGGACTTGAGGTGGACCGACAGGAAGGCGACCGTTTCAGTCCTCGCGCGATCCCGGTGCGCTCCCCGGAAGCCGTGCCGGGCACCTTCAAGAACGACGACGCTGTTGGTGACCCCTACTACGTCGAGCGCCCCGCCCATACGTTCGCTGTTGCTAATCGGCACGAGGCGATCTTCGTCGCCGTGGATCATCAACACCGGCGGATCGTCTTCGCTCACGAAGTTGATCGGCGAAACGTCGGCCGCGAGCGCCGGATCGAAGTCGAGCGCCGGGAAGCGCTCGTTCGGACCGGCGCTCTTGCTCAGGTCCACCGGCGGGAAATACGCCACGACCGCCTGCACCCGATTCGAGACTCGCGCCACGGGATCTTCTGCGCTGGCATCGCCGGCGTCGCTTGCGAGCCCCAGCATGAGCGCCAAGTGTCCGCCCGCGCTCCCACCCATGACGCCCAATCGGTCCGGGTCGATGTCGAACCGCTCGGCGTTCATCCGCACGTGCCGAACAGCGCGACGCACGTCGGACACCGCATCCGGCACCTTGAACCTGGGTGCACTGCCGTGATGGATCGCGAACACCGTGAAACCCGCATCGAGCAGGTAGCCGAACTGCAGCCGACGACGCTCGGGGGGTGCCCAGCCCGAGAACCACCCGCCGCTGATCATGAACAGGACGCTGGCGCCATTGGCTTCAGCGGGATGGAAGACATCGTAGACGAGCGCCATTCCGTCCTTGTGGCCGTAGACCACGTCGGAAGTGATCGCGACGTCCGCCTTGACAGGCACGACGAATAGCAGGATGCCGATGGCTACGGCGATTGACTGGATGCTTTTCATTGGACCCCTCCTCGGTCGCTGCGCATAGGATGTTAGCGCGGATTCCCGGTAGGTCGCCCAAGACCGCCTTTGTGCGAGACTGTCGAACCGAAGGGCTGTTCCGAGGGATCAATGAAAGACACCACGCTTGTCGTTCACACCGAGTTTCCCATCGGCGAGGTAAGCCCGCTCATATTCGGCGGCTTCCTTGAACACCTCGGTCGGTCGATCTATACCGGTGTCTACGATCCGGACTCCTCCCACGCCGATGGCGACGGCATGCGCCAAGATGTGATCGACGCCCTGCGCGAGCTCGGAATGACCGTCGTCCGGTATCCGGGCGGCAATTTCGCCTCCGGCTACCATTGGCGAGATGGGGTAGGTCCGAAGGAGAAGAGACCCGCGGTCCGTGAACTCGCCTGGCAGTCCATCGAACCCAATACCTTCGGCACCGACGAGTTCGTGAAACTGTGCCGCAAGCTCGACTGGCAGCCCATGCTTGCCGTCAATCTCGGCACGGGCTCGCCGGAGGAAGCGCGCGACTGGGTGGAATACTGCAATGCGCCGGCGGGCACAAAGTTCGCGGACCAGCGCGCGTCCAACGGCAGTACGGAACCCTTCGACGTCCCGATCTGGTGTCTCGGCAACGAGATGGACGGTCCCTGGCAACTCGGCCACGCCCCCGCAGACCAATACGCGATCCGCGCCCAGCAGGCGGCGATGATGATGAAGCAGTGTGACCGTTCCATCACCGCGGTGGCCTGCGGTTCCTCCGGAAGCCAGATGCCGACCTTTCTCAAGTGGGATCGCGAGGTGCTAGAGCATCTCGGCGATCTCGCCGACTACGTGAGCCTGCACCGATATGTCGGCAACCGGAACGGCGACAGTGCCGACTATCTCGCGATCTCGAACAGCATCGATCGCCAAATCGAAGCCGTCGATGCCTGCACGCGGTTGGTCGCCGAACAACGGCGTTCATCGAGGCGCGCGTGGCTCTGCTTCGACGAGTGGAACGTCTGGTACCGCGCAAGGGGCGGAAACGGTGGTGGCGCCTTCGCGCCGCCGCTATTGGAGGAGCGCTACAACCTGGAGGACGCACTGGTGGTCGCCATGTTCCTGATGAGCTTCATCCGTCACGCAGACTGCGTGAAGATCGCCAACCTCGCGCAACTCGTCAATGTCATCGGCCCGGTGATGACCCGCGGCGACGAGTTGTTCAGACAGACCATCTTCCACGCCTTCCGGATGATCTCGTCGCGCAAGACCGGGGTGTCGTTGCGCGGCGCCGTGCGGGGTCCATGCTACGCGGGGGAACGCAACGGGGAGGTGGCCTATCTGGATCACGCCGCCATTCTGGACGGTGACCGTCTGCACGTCTTTGCCATCAACCGAAGCCTAGACGAGGACATGCGCCTGGTCGTCGACTGCGCCGACCGAGCGGTCGAACGGGTCGTCGACGCCGAGATCCTGCACGCTGAATTGCCCGCGGAGAACAGTTTCGAGACACCGGATCGTGTTGCCGCGGTACCGTTCGACGGGTGGTCCGCCCGGGGAAGTGCCGAGGCGGTCCTGCCGCCGCATTCGTTTACGGCGACAACATTCGCGTTGTCGTGAAACGTGTCAAGACGCCGAGCGGTTCGCCGTGGACCGCAACCGGTCGAGCCACGCATCGCCCAAGTGCCCCGCACGCCGTGTCCAACGGTCATCGGCGATCTCGTTCGCCGACCTCACGTCGCCGGCGCGCAGGCATGACGAAACCGCGAGGTCGATGAACACGTCACGTTGCGCATTGCTGCCGCCTAGCCGTTCGAGGTCCGGCATCGCTTGCCTGAAGGCGTGCGCGGCCTCGGCGTAGAGGCCGCGGGCATACGCGGCAATCCCCGAGCAGATAACGGATACGACCGAACCCGACGGCTGTTTCCCGGCGTCGAGAAGCTCGGTCACCCCGTGCCTTAAGTGTTTCATCGCCTCGTGGTCGGCCACCGCCGCATAGGCCATCGCCAAGTGCGTGTTGACGAACGGCACCCCGGGCTTGGCGAAACGCTCTTGCACCAGGGTGGCGACCTCCCTTCGCTGTTCGACGTCGAAGTCGCTGCCGGCCATGGCCGAGCGCAGCTGGAAAGACGCACAGTCGATCATCGTGAACATCGGCAATGTCCGCGAGACCGCCGGGCGGATGCTCTCCATGTAGATTGCGCGGGCCCGGTCCGGGTCGCCACGCTGTAGCGCGAACAAGCCCTGGTGCCATGCCAGATGGGCGTGCAGGATCGCCGAGCGATCATAGCCGGGCAACCAAGCCTCGATGAACTGTTCACCCTCCCGGGCGGCGCCCTGCTCGTAGTAGCCGTGGGTCCTGCCATGGGCGGCGTTCGCGTTGTCCGGCCGCAACGCCAACGCCCGGTCGAGCATGGGGATTCCGGCATCGCACTGCCCTACCTCCACGAGCGCCCAGCCGTAGGAGGCGAGGAACCACCAATCTCCCTCACCGTAGGCGTGGGCAACGTCTTCGAGAAGCTCGACCTGGCGTTCCCGGAAGTCGTTGAGGAGGCCGTAGACGCCCAACGCAAAGGAAAGGGGGACGGCATCACGAGGGTAAGCGGTCGCGTGCAGCCGCACCGCATCGAGGGCCGCCGTCGATTCGCCGTGAAAAACCAGGGACACGATCTCGGCGTGGCGACGTTCCCGTTCCGGCAGCGCTGTCGCGAGGTCACGACCGCGTGCGGCCCAATGCCGCGCCGCCCGGGCGTCCCCCGTGCCCGCCAGTGCTCGCGCCTTGGCGCAGTGACCGAGCGCGAACTCGGGATCGAGGGTCAACGCTTCGTCGACAAGCGCGACGCTGCCCGGCTGCAGGGCGAACATCCTCTCGACCGCCTCGTCGTAGAGTTCGACGGCGCGCACGGACTGTGCCGTGATCGGCTGGCCAAAACGATCCTGGTTCATGTTTGGTCTCGACCCGGCCGCTGAGCCGTGGTTCGGGCACTATCATACGCCGCGTCCCACTGGTGCCCGGAGTATGCATGCCAAGGCGCAGGCGCCCGCCCACCGAGGAGACGCGGCCGCGCGTCGTATTGCTGGACCTCGGCGGGGTGATCATCGACATCGATCCCCGCGCCTGCTTCGTCTCCTGGGCAAGCGCCGCCGGTGTCGAGGTTGCTACGATCGCCCCGCGATGGGCTGTCGACGATGCCTACAAGGCGTTCGAAACCGGCGAAATCGGATTCGACGAGTACTACCACCACCTATCCCGGCGACTCGGTATCACACTGACGCGACAGCAGTGGCAAACGGGCTGGAACGAACTGCTCAGAGACCCGTTTTCCGAGGTCGCCGCGATTCTCCCTCGGCTCGCCAGGGAGATTCCCCTGTACGTGTTCTCCAACACCAACCCCGTTCACCAGGAAGCGTTTCAGTTCAGATGCCGAGGGGCTCTGGCCCCAATCCGAAAGATCTACACGTCCTGGGAAATCGGCCTGCGCAAACCCGCTGTCGAGTCGTACCGCGCGGTGGCCGACGACATTGGCGTTGCGCCGTCGGACATCCTGTTCGTCGACGATAATGCCGACAACGTCGCGGCGGCCCGGACGGCGGGGTTGGACGGCAGACGGGTGAGTAGTCCGGCGGAAACCGCGGCGATCCTTGAGTGGGTACTTCCATCTTCATGAATCGGACACGAATGCCACCCGCTGGAGGGCGAACGCCAGTGCCACGCACCATGCGAACACCGGCCCACCTGCGGTTTGCGTACCACCGGCGCCCCCGGCGAGCGCAACCGCGACGCCGATGCACAATGCACCCAAGGTTCCCGCCCATGCCCGGAACCGTTCGCCAGCACGGGCCGGCACCTGCGGCGGTCCCGCGCTATTCCGGGAACGAGATGGCAGCGGGCGAGATGAGGACGTTGAACTGTTCGCACCAGATCACGACCGAACCGAACCCGGCAAGGTCGATGCCTTGCGGAATCGCATAGTTCTGGCTGCCGACAAAAGACTTCAGGCGACCCAGATCGATGAACATCGTCCGTTCGACCTCGGTTTCGGGCGTGACCTCGGCGAGCGGGACGAGGTAGACGTGGAACTTCGGACCCGGTCCCACCTCGAAGTCGGACTCAAGACGCACCAAGTCCGTATACAGCGTCGCCGTGCCGCGACCATAGTGGATCGGATCGGCAGGATTGGCGTGGATGAAACTCGCTTCGGCCACCACCTCGCGTGCGGCCTCGTCATGCAGGGGCTCGTTCACGACCGGCGGCGGGAACAGGTAGGGAAACACGAGAATGCCCGCAGCGAACCCGAACCCGGTGCCGAGCACGCCACCGACGACGAAACCGATGATCAGGCGCTGCATGTCAGCTGATCGCCCGTGCCAGGTCCGCGTCGGCCAAGTCTTGCCAGAGCGCGTCCGGAATCTCGGTGGCAAACAAGTCGAGGTTCGCCTCCACCTCTGCGATCGCCCGAACCCCCGGGATGACCGCCGCAACAGCAGGGTGGCGAAGCGGGTACTGCAACGCCGCGGCTCGAGGGTCCACGTCGTGGGACTCGCACATCCGGCGAATGGCCTGCGCCTTCCGCCACAGGTGTTCCGGCGCCGGCTTGTAATCGTAGGTGGCGCGGCGACGATCGTCCGTGGCGAGTAGCCCCGAGTTGTACGGACCGCCGATTATGATCGAGGTTCGGCGTTCCAGGCACTTGGGCAGGAACTCGTCCAGTGGATCCTGCTCCAGCAGGGTAAAGCGTCCCGCCAGCAGGAAGCAGTCGACCTCCATCAGGTCCAGCACCTGGCTACAGACCGGCCATTCGTTGACGCCTAGACCGATTGCGCGCACGACGCCCTCATCGCGAAGAGCCCGCAACGCCGGCAGGGCACCCTTCTTCGCCGCCGCGAAGATCCCCGGCTGGGCATCACCGTGGGTCCATATGTCGATATCGTGGCAAAGCAGGATATCGACCCGGTCGAGGCCCAGTCGTTCCAGGCTCGCCTCGAGCGAACGCCTGACGGCGTCGAAGGAATAGTCGTAGCGGATGGCGACAGGTTCCGCATCCAGCATGCCCTCGAACCGTTCGCCTTCGGGCCGAGGCACCAGCAACCGTCCCACCTTGGTGGAAAGCACGAAGTCGTCGCGTGGTAGTTCACGCAGCGCCCTGCCAAGGCGTTTCTCGCTGAGACCGTGGCCGTATAGGGGTGCAGTATCGAAATACCGGATCCCGCCGGCGCGCGCACACTCCATGATGGCGGTGGCATCGTCGTCGGTGATACGGTCGCCCACCGCGCCGAGCGGGGCGCCACCGAAGCTGAGTTCGGTGACCTCGATGTCGGTGGCACCTATGTTCCGTCTGGCGATCATCTCAAAGCGTCTCCTGGCGAATCATCGAAGCATACGCGAATGGCACGGCGGGAATCCGCCATCCCGAGCGGCAAAGGCAGCCTACGGCTCGTCGGCGACGCAATCCACTGAACGCGCATCCAACGGCGTATGCTCGAAGCCATGACGAAATCCACCCGGCGCTTGCCGATGGGGCCTGTCCTGATCGCCGTTCTGGGCCTCGCCAGCGGCATCAGTGCCGCAGAACGATCCAAAACCGGCAGTGTCCTTCACCTCGGGGGCGGTACGGCCGCCGTTGACGCAGCGCTGGTCGTGCCGCGGTTCTCGGAGGCCGAGGCCGCGATTCGTCTCGACGGCAATCTCGACGATGCGATCTGGGCGCAAGTGCCGGCCTACGACCGGATGACGATCATCCGGCCCGACCAGGGCGGCACCGGGCGCTATCGAACACAGACCTTCATCTTCTACACCGAACGGGGACTCTACTTCGGTGCCTGGAACGAACAGCCTGCGGACTCGCTGACGCCACGGCTTGCGGGACGCGACGGCTGGGGCACCGGCGACGCCTTCCAGGTCATGATCGACAGTTCCGGCGAAGGCCGCTACGGGTACTGGTTCATGGTGGTACTCGGCGGTACCTTGGCGGACGGCCACCTGATGCCCGAGCGTCGCTTCAGCAGCAACTGGGATGGACCCTGGCACGGTGAGACCCAGGAAACAGAGGACGGCTGGACGGTGGAGTTGTTCCTGCCCTGGTCCATGATCGACATGCCCAGGACGGCGACCGGCGACCGGCAAATGGGGCTCCTGGTGACCCGCGACCTCGCCGTCGTCAACGAACGCTGGGCGTGGCCCGGGTTGTCATGGATACAGCCGAAATTCATTTCGGCGTTTCAACCGATGCTTTTCAGAGGAGTCGCGCCGCGTCAAGAAGTCAGCATCTTTCCCTACGCGACCCTCTTGCGCGACATCGCGCAAGGTCGGGAGCAGCGAAAGGCCGGCTTCGATGTCTTCTGGCGGCCATCCACCGCGTTCCTCCTCAATGCGGCGGTCAACCCCGATTTCGGCCAGGTCGAGGCAGACGACATCATCGTCAACCTCTCCGCCTACGAGACGTTCTTCGAGGAGAAACGGCTGTTCTTCACGGAGAACCAGGAGGTCTTCCGGTTCAGCGGCTACGGACCGAGCCTGCTGCACACCCGGCGCATCGGCTCGTCCATCGGTTCCCGGCGCGGTGCCCCGGACGTCGAACCCGGTATCGTCTACGACGGTTACGACGTTGCCAAACCGGTCGATCTGCTGTTCGCTGCCAAGGGCGTCGGGCAGCTCGGCAACTGGCGCTGGGGTGCACTCGGCGCTGCGGAGGACGACACGCTTCTCGGAATCGTCGACGCAGCCGGGAGGGCAGCCGCGGCCGGTCGAAATTTTGGGGTATTGCGCTGGCAACACGAGAGCACGGCCGGCGGCGCCCGCCGCGCAATCGGCTGGATGGGAACACTGGTCGACCACCCGACCCGGCGCGCAGAAACGCACGGTATCGACGGCCACTACCGTTCGGCCAACGCGAAATGGACCTGGGACACGCAGGTGTTCCTGAGCGATGTCGCTGACAGCAGGGGTGCCGGGGGGTTGGGCCAGCTCCGATGGGCGCCGCGTCGGGGCGACACCCACGTACTCCGCATGGACTACTACGACGACGAACTCGACCTCAACGACGCGGGCTTCATCTGGCGCAACGACTACCGCGGCATCTCGTATGGCTTCGAGCGTCAAGATCACCAAACCGAACGATTCCGCGAGGTCTTTAGCCAGTTTTCCATCTTCGCCGACTTCAACGGCGACCGTCGGATCGGGAGCACTGTCGACGTTGCCAGGCACTGGTCGTTCCACAACAACACCCGCGCCACCCTGCGAACCATCTACAGCCCCGGGTACTGGGACGACCGCAACAGCCGTGGCAACGGCGACTATCGGGTACAGCGCAATGGCAGCATCATGACCACCTGGTCAAGTGACACCGCCAAACGCCTCTATGCGTTCATCGGCGGCGTGGCTCGTAGCGAGCCCGAAGGCGGTTGGCTTTTGGAAGCCGACGTCGGCACTACCTGGCGCCCGGTCGCCCGGCTCGCGGTTTCGTCTCGCCTCCGCTACACCAACCGCGATGCCTGGGTGCTATGGCAGCATGGTCGGCACTTCGAGGCGTTCGAGACCGAGCAGTGGTCACCGCGTCTGCAATTCGATGCCTTCTTCACCGCCCGTCAGCAGTTGCGGTTCCAAGCTGAATGGACAGGAATCAAGGCCTACGGCGTCGAACGGCTTCTCATCGATCCGCGCGGCAAGCTGGTGCCCAGCGGCATCGAAACCGGGCAATTCGCCATTAGCAGACTGACGCTACAGGTCCGCTACCGCTGGCAGATCGCGCCGCTCTCCGATCTCTTCGTGGTCTACAACCGCAATGGATCGCTCTTCGAGTCGTCCACCGACAAGCGCTTCGCCGATCTCTTGGGGGACGCCTTTGCCGACGTGCGCCGCGAGGCCGTGCTCGTCAAGCTCCGCTACCGTTTCGGCCGATGACAATCCCCACTCGCGTGGGCGCATCCCGCACCGGCGCAAAGCACTGCTCCCTGTGGCCACTGGCAGGGCAACGGATCCAAAGAGCGAGTGTCCGCTCGCCTGCAACCGGGAAGGTCGAGTTGCCCCCAACAAAACCTGCAAGCAACGCGCGCCTTACCCGATTAACATACGCGCCGGGGTTACAGCACGGGAAACGCCCTAGCCGGCGACGCGAGGACAGCGGCTATGCTGCGCCCCCGCGTATTTGGCAAGGATTTTCACGACCATGCCCATAGGCCCGAACGGAGAGAAACGACCGCCTGCCGTGGTCGCCAATGCCGTGCTCAGCATGAGGATCGTCACCGGTCAATCCGACGAAGTCATTGTGAAGACCAGCGCGCCGGCTAAAGACAGCTACCAGGCCACAAAGCTGCCCATCAGGCGTCCCAGCAGAATCACCATGCTAGCCGCAGTTGCCCGTTGGGGTCCGCGACCATCCAAGGACATCGCCCTCGGCAGAGCATGAAACCATCGAATGCCCGTACTTGAACGCGCCTGAACCCGAATGAACCGGTTGCCCAGCCCCAAACGTGCCGCGATATTGACCATGCTGGTCGAGGGGACTTCGATGCGATCAGTCTCGCGGCACGCCCACGTCAGCATCAACACGGTAACCAAACTTCTCATCGACGTTGGTGCTGCCGCCAAGGCCTACCATGACGAGCACGTGCGTCGGATTCCCGGGCGCCGCCGAATCGAGTGTTGCCAGACATGGGCGTTCAGCTATCGGAATCCAGAACAACCCCAAAGCGCGTCCCGAGACATCCGGAATGCGTGGACTCTCGCGGGTGTCGACGCCGACAGCCGACTGATCGTGTCATTTCTCGTGGGCGACGAGAGCCGTCGCACCGCCAATGCGTTCATCGCGGACGTACGACGCAGGCTGGAGCAGAACCCGGAACTGGCAACGAACCAGCTGCAGGGCATACGGGACCTGACGGATGAGGCCTGGCGCAACTTCGCACCCGGCGGGCCCGCCCGTTCGGACATCACCCTACCCATGCCCAACAGCCTGGAGCAACGCCGGCTGGAGAAGCACATGGCGGTGATCGATCTTTACGCGCTGCACTACAACTTCTGCCGCGTTCACCCGGAACTGGCTGTAACCCCGGCGATGCGAGCAGGACTGGATGACCGCGTTCGCGGCCCGGCATGGATGGTCGACCTCGTCGATGCCCGGGCCACGAAGCCAAACCGCCCCAAAACCTACCGGCGGCGGACCATCGATTCAAACTGATACATCAATAGCCGTTGTGCGGCGCGAGCACCTTGCGGTACGTTGATGGATGCGCCGCACGGCGGTCCCTAAAGGGGGGTACGAAGTGAAAGCAACCGAGATGTTGGAGCAGTTGCTGTCGAGGGCGGGCGAAGACCCAGACTTTCGAACGCGCCTGCTGGCTGACCCGGAAGGAACACTAAAGGACGAATACGGGTTCAAGGTGCCTGAGGGAATGGAACTGAAGGTAATCGAAGACTCGAGATCCACCTCGCACCTCGTCCTCCCGCCCAATCCGCAACTGAGCACGGCAGAAATGCGCGCGATCAGTGGCGGCGTTGGGAACGTCGACAACAACGAAGGCACCGGCGGTGGCGACACCGACTATACCCAACACCCGATCTTCCACGACAACTAGCCCGCAGCCCGACGAATGATGGCCATAATACGGCATCGCAAATGCGATTCGAGTGAGAGCCTTTTGCCGCGTTCATTAGACTAACGGGCTTCGCCTCAGACCGACGAGCCCGATCCAATCGGGTCGACCATTGCGCGGCTGAGGTGCGAGGGGATCCATCGCCGCCCGGACAGGCACGCAGGCTCCGCACAACGTGTTAGAGTCGGCCCCTTCGAGGGGATCCTGCCGCCTGGACAACGCCAGTCGACGGCATACACACGTCGGAAGCGACCGTGCCCAACCGTTTCCCATGGGATAGATCGGAACGTCCCCGCGCTGGCGACGCGAGTCCCCGTTCGAAGAATGCGCGCCTGCCCCACCAACCGCCGACCGCCAGTGACCGTGGATCGGAGGAGCCGGCGACGACCAAACCGCAGCTCTTCGCCAGCAACCGGTTGTTCAACGAAGAGGCGCTCAAGATGAGCGCCGAACTGGAGCCGGTCGACAATCCGACCCGTTCCACCACGCCGTACCAACCGCATGTCCTCGTTGCCCTTGGCCTAGTGCTCGTCGGCGCCCTCGCTTGGCTCCTACTCGGCGTCGTGGACCACAGCCTATGGCTGCGGGCCGAACGTATCGACGGTGCCGCCGTTGCGCCACCCGGTTCTGCGCCCGTCGTCCGGTTGCGCACGGTAGTCTCGCCCTCGGATGGCGAACTCCTGGCACCCGGGATGACCGCGTATGTCTTTCAGGGCGGTTCCGATGGCGTTTTTTTCGAGGGTTCAATCAGTCGCGTGACCCGCGACACGTCCCACCAGGCGACGCCAACCACCAGGAGGGTCCTGCAGATCGATGTCTCGCCAACGACGACGTTGGTGCTCGAGCCTAGCGATACGGACTCGAGCTATCGGCTACGGGTGCCGATTGGTTCGCAAGCGCCGGTGGATCTGCTCCTCGGCTTAGTCAGCCGGCGAACCGCCGTAACCGAGGACGGATGAGGTCCGCATTCGCCGAGTTCCGGGGCCGATTGCGTCGCATTCGAAGGACCCCGGTTTTCCAGCAGATTCAAGCCAGCGAATGCGGTGCCGCGAGCCTGGGCATCGTTCTCGCGAGCCTCGGCAAGTGGGTTCGGATGAACGAGCTGTGCAGCGCTTGCGGCGTGAGCCGGGACGGATGTTCCGCGGCGGACATTCAACGAGCGGCAGCGCAATACGGCGTCGACGTGACCGGCTGGCAGCGCTCCGCCGAATACCTGAAGAGCCTCAAGACCCCTGCAATCCTGTTCTGGGAGTTTAGCCACTTCCTTGTGCTTGACGGATTCAAGAAAAACCGCTTCCACATCAACGATCCGGCGAACGGCCACTACACGCTCGACGAGGCGACCTTCAAGGCGCGCTACATGGGCATCGTTCTGCTATTGCATCCGGGGCCGAATTTCACGCCATCGGGTAGACCCTTCTCGCTCTGGCGGCAACTCCTGCCCTGGGTCCGTGACGAGAAGACCCCGATCATCCTCGCCTTCATGCTCGGCGTGCTATTGGCGGTGCCTACCTTGGCCCTGCCCGAGCTCATACGGTATTTCACCGACGCGGCGACCGGGCCAACCCGCCCCTCCGCCGTTCTGGTGGTAGGCGGCGCGGTTACCATCGCGGGCTCGGTGTTTGCGCTCGTGTGGGGTCAGCAGCGAATCCTCCTCGCGGCCAGCATGCGAATCGCCGTCGCGCAGTCCGAACGCTTTCTTGCGGCGCTGTTGCGACTGCCCATGGCGTACTTCGCGCAACGCCTGTCCGGGGAACTGGCGTCGCGCACGCGGTTGCTCGACAACATCGCGAACACGGCCACAGCCCGGCTGGCGCAACTCATGATCGAGCTCACGATGAGCACGATCTACCTGGTCTGGATCGTACTTCAGGATTTGCTCCTCGCCGGTACAGCCGTGGTGGTTGCCGCATCGAACGTTGCCCTCGCCCGTTGGGTCTCCCACCGGCGCAAGCACGAGAACTTTCGGTTGCGCCGCAGCCAAGGCATGTTGTCGGGCATCGGCACGATGGGCGTAAAGAACCTCGACTCCCTCCGAGCTTCCGGTGCCGAGGGAGACTTCTTCACGCGTTTCAGCGGCTACCAAGCCCTTGAACTCGGCTATCGCCAACGCTCTGCGGAACTCGGTGCCATTGCGAACTCATTGCCACCGTTCTTTCTCATGCTGGGCGGCGCCGTGGTCCTCGGCGTGGGCGGCATGCGCGTGATATCGGGGGATATGTCCATCGGCGACGTCGCCGCCACCTACTTCGTGATCGGCAGCTTCCTTTTGCCCATCGGCAGGTACGTCGAGTCGGTGGGACTGATACAGATCCTCGAAGCCGACATGCGGCGTGTAAAGGATGTCCTGGATGCCGACCCGGACGCCAGTGCGGAAACACCAGCCAAGTCAAGCCGAGTCGCCAGCATCGGTCGACGCCTGCGTCTCTCCGGGCGGCTAGAGCTGCGCGATGTCACCTTCGGCTATCGACCACATCACGAGCCGATCATCGAAGGGTTCAATCTGACCCTCGAACCCGGCCAGCGAGTCGCGCTGGTCGGGCCGAGCGGTTCCGGCAAATCGACGATCGCGTCTCTGATCGCCGGCGTCCATAGGCCTTGGTCCGGCGAAATACTGTTCGACGGACACGCCCGCGACGACATTCCCCGCGAAGTCGCAATCGACTCGGTTGCCTACGTGAACCAGCGGGTAAACCTCTTTTCCGGCAGCGTCCGGGACAACCTCACCATGTGGAACCCGACAGTTCCGGATGGCCTCGTGGTCGGCGCGGCCCAGGACGCGCATATTCACGACGAGATCGCACAGCGACCGCTGGGCTACGACACGCTGGTAGACGAAGGCGGCAACAACTTCAGCGGCGGCCAACGGCAGAGGCTGGAGATCGCCCGAGCACTCGTACCCCGACCGTCATTGATCATTCTCGACGAAGCGACGAGCGACCTCGACGCCGCCGTGGAGTCCCGCATCGATGATGCCCTCCGCCGCCGGGGTTGCGCATGCCTCATCGTTGCCCACCGGCTGAGCACGATACGCGACAGCGACGAAATCCTCGTTCTCGATCGTGGCCGGACCGCCCAGCGCGGTCAGCACGAAGAGTTGATGCGGGAGGAAACGGGCCTCTATCACTCCCTGGTGACGTCGCAGTAGGCGGCTGCGGAGGAATTCGGATGCCGGAACTCGTCAGCCGCGAAACGCAACGCGGCGCGTTTCCCCTCACCAACGGCGGCCATGCCTGGCGCGTCGAGTCCGGTGCCGCCGATGTCTTCGTCGTCCATGTGAAGAACGGCGTCGTAAACGCACCCTACAAACACATACTGCGCGCCGGCGTTGGCCAGCTCGTGTTCGGGGTCGAGCCACTCGTTCTGGACGATGGCAGCCAGCTCGAGCTACGCGCGAAAGGTCTGCCGGGGTACCGGCTCCGGGCCCACACGGCAACCGAACTGATCCGGCCCGACGGCGAAGCCACGGTCATCGCCCAGGTAGACGACTGGGTGGCAGGCTTCACGGCGGCGGTGGTGCGGGACATTGCACCGGCGCCGCGTACCGACGTGTTCGTTAGCAAGGGCCATGTGCCGATGTTCCGGGCCGGCATGCGCGCCTCCGCACGTCGTGGCGTCGTATGGCTTTCGGCCCTCAATGCGGCTTCCTACCTGGGCCTGGTCGATGCCGACGACGAGAGCGAGTGGCTGCCGCTGACACCGCAGAGTTGGCTGCGTTTCGCGGGACCGGCCGAGGACATCGTTGCAGAGTCTACGAAATGCCTTCTCCAAGCCGGATTGCTGCCGGGGGCACTCGACCGATTCCACCACAGAATCCTCGAGGCGGAACGCCTGAACCGGATCCTCGCGGCGGTCGACGACGCAAACCTCCAGATGGACCGCTCGACACTGCGTCGCGAAGAGGAAGAGCGCGCGAGAAGCGAACTTCGACACCTCATAGAACAAACCACCGCCGAAACCGGCGGGCCCGCACTACACGAAGCCCTCGAGGCGATCGGGGAATGCGAGGGCATCGAGTTTCAGTTTCCGACCGTCGGTGTCGACAACTCCAGGTCCAACGATCCGGTCGTCGAAATCGCGTTCGACTCCCGCGTCAGGGCCAGACCCGTGCGTCTTGACGCAACGACACGCTGGTGGACCGGCGACAGCGGCGCCTTGCTCGGCTTTCGCCACGACGGTTCGCCGGTCGCCCTGTTGCCGGGCCGGCTCGGACGGTACCGTTTGCGGGATCCGGGAACGCGCACGACAACCACGGTGAATCGTAGCGTGGCCGCGACGCTGCACGAGTTCGCGTGGATGTTCGTAAGTCCCCTCCCCGAACGACCGGTCAGGGTCAAGGACACGCTGAGGCTTCTAACTAGGCACGTCGGCCTGGACGCGACCCGGTACGCGTTCGCTGGGATCGTCGCGGGGCTGATCTCCTTCACGCCCGCCGCCGTGGTTGCGGCGGTTATCGACTGGCTAGTCCCCGGGCGCGCGCCCGACTTCCTATGGCTGGCGCTCGGCGCGCTCGTATTGCTCGCCGTGATGGGGTTCCTGGTCCAGATCTCGCAAAGCACGACCTTGTTGCATATCGAGGGCCGCGCCACGGCGCGCATGACCGCCGCTCTCTGGGACCGGTTGTTGCGTCTACGCCGGGAACACCTGCACCTATACAATTCCGGCGAACTCGCCCAGCGGGCGCTGGTCTTCCAGGACCTTCGCGAGAGCTTGTCGGGCATCGTCTCCTCCACCTTAAGTACCATCCTCTTTCTGCTGCCAACCCTGGGCCTCCTGTTCCTGTTCGACCCGACACTGGCTACGGCGAGTCTCGCGCTCGGGGTGGCCGGACTGCTCGTGGTCGCCAGCTTCGGAATTCGTCAGATCAAGTGGCAGCGACGCCATCGGGTTGCGCAACAGGCGTTGGCCGGCAGCATGTTCCAGTTCGTCAACGGCATCGAAAAGCTCCGTGCCACGGGCGCCGAGAGCTCCGTGTTTGCCTTTTGGGCAAAGAGCTATCGACAGAAGAAGCACGCCGAGATCAAGGTCGAACGACTGACCGCCCTAACGACTGCCGTGAGTGGCTCACTGCCCACGTTCGCTGCGGCCGTACTATTCGCTCTCGCACTTCTGCGGCCAAGTGGATCACTCGAAGTCGGTGCGTTTCTCGCCGTGTTCGCCGCCTCCATGACATTCTTCGCAGCGGTGACAAGGCTCGGCGGATCAGTCGGCGCAGTGGCTTCCGTCATCCCGGCGTACCAACAGGCCAAACCTCTACTCGACCCCACCATTGAACGCCATGCCTCGGGCAAGCTTGCACACGTTGGCGAGATTCAAGGCGATATCCGCCTAGACCACGTCTGCTTCAACTACGACGACGACTCGCCGGTACTGGACGACGTGTCCATGCATGTCCGCGCCGGCGAGTTCGTTGCGATCGTGGGCGAATCCGGTGCCGGCAAGAGCACGCTGCTGCGGCTGATCCTCGGTCTGGAGAGACCTAGCACGGGAGCCGTGTACGTCGATGAGCGAAACCTCTTGTATCTCGACGACCACGCGCTGCGCCGGCAAATCGGCGTTGTCGCCCAGAACGGCTCACTGCAGCCCGGAACGATCCTACAGAACATCGTGGGCATCACCGGCGATCGGACCCTTGCCGACGCCTGGGCAGCGGCGCGCAAGGCAGCGCTGGCCGACGACATTCGAGCGATGGAAATGGGCATGTACACGCCGGTCGGCGAGTATTCCGGGCTGTTCTCCGGCGGCCAGGTGCAGCGGATACTCATCGCCCGGGCGCTGGTTCGCAATCCGACGGTCGTCGTGCTGGACGAAGCGACCAATTGGCTCGACAACGCCAGCCAGGCCGAAGTCATGAGGAGCATCGCCGAGATCGCCGCCACCCGCATCGTGGTCGCCCACCGGCTGTCGACGATCCGCAATGCCGACCGCGTCTACGTCATGTCGAGGGGCAAGGTCGTCCAGTCGGGTACGTTCGACGAACTAGCCGCAATTCCAGGTCTTTTCAAGGAGTTGATTGCCCGCCAGATGACTTGAGGTCCGACATCGAGACGAGAGCGTCAGGTAGGTAACACCTTGCCGCTACAGTGCCTGCCCGCCGGGGTCGTTGACGAAAACAACGTCCTCCTTGAGTAGCTGCCTGACGAAGTCGTCGACGAAGTCGATGGCGAAGCGACCCGCATGCGCCGTCTTCAGTTCGCCAACCGGGATCGACTCGCGGTCGGCGATCATACGGAGGAGGTCGAGACAATAGACGTCGAACTCACGCACCAGGCCATTTGCCCTCAACCAGAAGGAACCAGTTCCCGGCGGCACATCAAGTACCGCTTGGCGCCTACCCCTGAGCGAGAGCTCGAAGGCATCCCAGTCGGGTGATTTCCACGGTTCGATGTAGGTTGACAGTGCGGTTCGGGTCGACTCCGTCCACGCGGCGCGGACATCCTCCGCAAAGCGCTCGCCGAAGTCGTCGTGAAGCTGCCCCCGGATGAGATCCGCCACTGCCGCAAAGTAGCTCGATCGTACTGTTTCGTCCGCCGCCAACGGTGTGTTCCGGCGGAACAATTCGTGGTCGAGCAACTTCCTTTCAAGCCAGCGGAGAATCCAGGTGCCGGTAACGGTACGCGTGCCGAGCGTGAGATGAACGCTGCCGACGCCTTCGTCGGCGCAATCGACGCGTGCATCATGCCACCACCCACGCGGGATGAAGAGCACATCGCCTGCCGTCAATGTCCCGACCCAGGCCGGGTGTGGCGGGCTTTCGCTAGCGGGGGCACCCCAGCCCGACGAGTGATGGCCATAGTCCGGCATCGCAACGCGACTCGAGTGAGAGCCCCTTTCCGCGTTCAATGGACTAGTCGGTTGACTGTCGTAACTCGTCGGCGAGGATCGAGTCGGCTTGAACAGACGCCATTCCTTGGCGCCGGTCACTTGGATGACGAAGACATCGTGGTCGTCCCAGTGCGTGGCGAAGCCCCGGGTCGAGTGCCACGAGGCATATAGATTGACATTCACGTAGGTTGCCAAGGCGCCCTCGATGTCACGGGCCAGGCGCGCGACGGGCGGATGGTATTCCTGGATCGCGTTCACGATGAGTGTCGAACCGGTACGCAGGAAATTCGCGAGTTTCCTGCCATCGATCCTTGACACGTTCGGCCCGGGTTGGCGACTGCCAAGGCCCAGGTTGTCGACCTGGTAAAGGTAGTCAGCCGTCTCTCGGCCGTCGGCGATCAGGTGAACCAGCGGTGGGCGCAGGTTCCTAAGGCAGACAATTTCGTTCAGGTCATCCCACGTCACCAGACCCGCGAAACGGTCGTCGCGGCCACGAAAGATCACGGGCCTCGGGTCGCCGTGCTGCCGCGTCGCGAATTCGGCGATATCGAGCGGTGCGATCAGCGAATCGATGCCCCCCAGACTCGACGACCCTTCGGGTGATTCGATTTCCTCGAGGACGAGACGCTCGCCATCCTCGCCGGCACCATCCGACTCCGGCTCCAGTCGAATCTTGAGGTTCGGGACGCCCGCCTTCCTCGACAGGTGTTCGAGTACCGCTTCCTCGTGGCGGTTCTCGCGCTGGTAGACGGCATGGTCGATGGGTCCGGCTGCGACAAATGCCTTGCCCAGGAACATTTCGTGCGCGTTACGGGTTGGTTCGGCCATGGAAGCTCCATGGGCTCCGACGTTGTCGATGATACCGCACGCACCGTCCGAGCCCCGGCGTCGGTTCCGCGATCACGTGGGTCGCGTCACCATGGTCGGCCCGGCCACGCCCAACGGGCGATCCCGATAGTCCAACGGATAACGTCGGGCGTGGGCGTTGTGCTCGCGCCACAACGCCACGAACCACTCCGGTACCTGTTCGTCGCCGCATTGATCGGCGAGTCGGTTCTCGCCGTCGAGGCGCCAACCATCAACCGGCGCAACACATCGAACCCGATGACCCCACCGAACCAGTTCGCCAACGCCGGTATCGGCCGCGAACCGACGTAGGTACTCCAGCACGCGGGCATGATGCGGGTACCGGGGCCAGTCGTCGCCACCACCGCCGGCATCGTCGAAGGTGTACCCGTCGAACGCCATCAAGTCGCGCGGCAGGTTGACGCGCATCGACTCGTAGAGGGAAGTGTGAATGCGCCGGGTTGTTCGTTGGCCGAGCGGGTCGTCCTCGACCGAGTCCGTGTAGTTCCACAGGCCACCGACCTGCGTCGACTGCTCGAACACCGTCACGCGGTGATTCTCCCGGCGGAGCTCGTGTGCCGTTACGAGACCCGCAGCACCCGCGCCGATGACGGCCACTCGCATCGGCATGCCCGTTTCGGTCCGGTTTTTCTACCTCGTGCGCGTGCGAAGACCTTGGCTTACGCGGATCTCCATCGTGTGCGCCGTCGCCGGCTGGGTGGCGAGGAACACCGCCGCGTCCGCAATGTCCTCGGCTTGGATCAGCGATTCGGGATCTTCGTTCGGGAATCCCTCGCTGCGCATCCGGGAAACCGTCGCGTCCGGCAGAATGACGTGCGAGCGGATGCCCTGGTGAAGGTACTCGGCGACCAGCGTCTTGGTGAACCCCATGACGCCGTGCTTCGAGGCCGCATAGGCCGACCGGTTGGGCGGTCCGACGACCCCCGCCCCCGAAGAGATGTTGATGATGCAGCCGTCGCCCCGCGCCAGCATGTTGGGCAACGCATGCTTGGTACACAGGAACAGTCCGCGCAGGTTGACGTTCATGACGAGGTCCCAGTCCTCGACCGGCAGCTCGTGCACCGGCAGCCGAGCCACTGCACCGGCATTGTTGACCAGTAGGTCGACACGTCCGTAGGCGTCCAGGGTGGCGCCGATCATCCTGCGGATATCCGCCTCGTCCGACACGTCGCACACAACCGCCAAGCCGCCGGTCTCCTTCGCCACCGCGTTGATTTCATCGACACTGCGCGCCGAGCAGACCACCGACGCGCCTTCCTTGGCGAAGGCGACGGCAATGGCCTTGCCGATGCCACGCCCCGCGCCCGTGACGATCGCCACCTTGCTTTCCAGTCGCATACGGATCCCCTATCGAGTGAAGGCGCGGAGTGTGTGGATACGGCTCGCCGATGGCAAGCGAGCGCCGCAGGTGCCCCGGTCTCAGAACAACGTCATCTGCTTGTCGTCGCCGATCACCCGGTCGAAGTCGAGGCCCAAGGCACCTAGAACCGGTTCGGCAACCGGCCGCACCTGCTTGTCGAGGTAGTGTTCCCGATCTGGCTCGTGGTCTAGTGCATCCAAGGGCTCCGGCCCGGCGATCGTCACCAGGTAGGAAACAACACGGCCGGGGTCGCTCGACTTGCGCGCCGCCGCGACATGGGGCGGGGTGTTGGCAGTGTACGCCGACGGTTTCTTCCGCAGCCCCTTGCGGTACACGAGCTTGTCGTCGAGTTCGCCGCTGCGCAACGCATTGGCGACCTGCTCCAGGTAGTCCGCCACCGGCTCCCCCGCGAACAGCCGTTTGTAGAGTTCGCGCTGCACGTCCTTCGCCAGCTCAGTCCAATCCCGGCGGACGACTTCCATGCCGGTGAACTCCACGCCGGCCTGGCCGTCGATCAATCCGGCGTAGCGTTTTCGCGCGCCCGATGCACCATGCCGCACGGACGGCAGGAAGAGCTTCAGGTAGAGCTTCTCGAACTCCATTTCCAAGCGGCTTCGCACCTGCCACTCCTGGCGTACGTAGGCCGCGATGGCATCGTTCAACTCGACCACGAGCCGTGGTCCTGCCGCGCGGGCGGCATCGGTATCCAATCCCGAACGAACAAAGACACTATCGGTGTCGCCGTAGAGTACGTCGAAGCCCTTGCCTTCGAACCATCGCTTGGACCACTGCAGGAAGTGTCGGCCCATGCCGGTGACGGCATTGGCGACCGCCACGTTGTGGAACCGACACGCCGGCGTGCCGAGCACACCGTAGAAGGAATTCATCAGGATCTTGATGGCCTGGGAAGCGACCTGGTCGCCGTGGCGCTTCGCCTCCTCGCGCTGCGGAAAGAGCTTGTCCAGAATGCCCGGCAGAATCGCCTCGTCGCGCCGAAACGCGGCATCGGGAGCTACCCTGATCAAACCCGCCCAGTCGTCCGGATTCGCCGAGAAGCCCAGCGGGTCGATGTTGAAGGTCCGGATCACGCTTGGATACAGGCTCTTGAAGTCAAGCACCCAGACGTTCTCGTGAATACCCGTGGTCGGTTCGAAAACATGTCCCCCGGCCTGGTGCCGCGAAACCCGCGCGTCGTCCGAACCAACCGTCGGAGCGACGACCCGACGTTTGCGGAGCGCCGACAAATAGCAGAAATCGAATGACGCGATGCTCGCCGACACTCGATCCGGGGTCATTCCGGTGAGACGGCTGCGGGCCATCGCCAGGTTCACGAGATCGAGTTCGTTGACGATGTCGAGCGCGAGCCGGGCATCGGTGCGCGCGTAGGCGGCAAAGGTCTCGAGGTCGTCGCGGTAGCGGGCCAGTATGTCGGCAGCCCGGTCGTCGCCGGCACCCATCACCACCTTGCCTTCGCCCAGCACTTCCCGGGCAACACCGTTCAGCGAGTAGTCGTCGAAGCGCACGAAAGCGCCCCGCACCAGGTCCATGCCATCGAGCACCAGTCGCCCAGGAATCGACGCTTGTCCGCTGCCGAAATAGCCCTGCGCCGGACGCATCCGGACGGTGCCCGCCTCGCGACCGAGATCGAGCGGGATACGGACCCTTCTCGCGATCCGGTTCAGGACGCTGAGATCGAAGTCGATCACGTTCCAGCCGGTCAGGATGTCGGGGTCGATCTCCCGAACCCGTTCGACGAAGGTGGTAAGTGCGGCGCGTTCATCCGCGCACGCGTTGGCTCGCTCGGGCATCTCCCGACCATCCGATTCAACGACATAGACCTCGTCAACGCCCTTGCCGTACACCGCGATGGCCAGCAGCCGTCGGGCTTTGGGGTCCGTCTCGATGTCGAACGACAGCACGGAAGGCGTTAGCGAAACCATCGCCCTATGCAATTGCGGATCGTCGTAGACCCGCGCAATCCGATCACCGGGTTTGAATGCGCCGTGAATCTCGCAGCCGCCGCGGATGTCGCGGTCGATCAGGTAGCGGACGGCGAATCGGACGTCGGCTTCGAATGTCGCGATGCCGTCGCCATGCAGCCGCTCGCGCAAGGGCACTGTATCCTGCGGCGCCGCGAGGTCGATCCGCAGAACCCGATCACCTGCGAACGTCTTGCTATCCGTCTCGAACTGCCGCGTCGCCCCGAGACGATACGCCCGATCAGCATCGCCCCGGCGAACGTAGAAGTGGGGCACCTGGCGATGGTCACGGACCAGGAACGTACCGCCGTCTTCGAGTACGCCGAACAGGTACACG
The DNA here is from genome assembly GCA_964548145.1 of uncultured Pseudomonadales bacterium. Lineage (GTDB taxonomy): Bacteria > Pseudomonadota > Gammaproteobacteria > Pseudomonadales > Azotimanducaceae > VXYL01. The sequence goes on from CAZJRX010000003.1 coordinate 33,965, forward strand.
ACGGGCGCACCGTTCTGCATGCGGTAGCTGGCCTGAAGGATGAAACCGCGGGCCGCGTCGCCGGGGGCATGCCTTTCTCCGACTAGCGCCACAGTATCCGCCGACCCGCCGGTGAGTCACCGCCACATATGCGTGCCGCCGCAAACGGCGATGGCCTGACCCGTCACATAGGCACTTGCCGACGACGCGAGGTAAACGGCGATCCCCTTGAAGTCATCGGACTCGCCGAGCCGGCGCAACGGGGTGTTCGTCTCGGCGTTGCGCTTGGCCTGCTCGTTATCCCACAGCGCACGCGCGAAGTCGGTCTTGATGAGGCCGGGACAGATGGCGTTGACGCGGATGCCGCTCGGTCCGTACTCGAGCGCCAGGTTCCTGACCAGGGCGATGTCGGCGAGTTTGGAAATCGCGTAGGTGCCGAGGGTCAGCGACGGCGTGAACGCGCCGGTACTCGAGGTGATCATCATCGATCCGCCGCCGCTGGCGACCATGTCCGGCGCCACCATCTGCGCGAGCCAATGGTTGGAACGGACATTGGAGTTCATGATCTTGTCGAAGGCCGAGTCGGGGATCTCGGACATCGGCCCGTAGAACGGGTTGACACCGGCGTTGGCAATGAGAATGTCGATGGAACCCAGGCGGTCGCGCGTCTCGCCCACCAGCGCTTCAAGCTGGTCCTTGTAGCCGATGTTGCAGGCCACGGGGATGGCCATCTCTTCGCCGCACTTGTCGTTGATCTGCTGGCAGGCGACCTCGCACTGGTCGAACTTGCGGCTCGATACGACGACCCGGGCACCGTGTTCCGCGAGCCCTTCCGCCATGGCGAATCCCATGCCCTTGGAGGCGCCGGTCAACAAGGCGACCTTGCCAGTTAGATCGAAGAGGGTGGTTGCGACGGCCATGTGGCGACTCCGTTAGATCAAACCAATCACCATATCGGCTCGCCATGCGAAGCGCTAGCGCGCCTCGCGAGTGCGCGAGGCGTTCAAGAGCACTTCGACGCGCTGTGCCAAACGCAATCTGCGTGAGAGCACCAAGGGGGTTCAAGGAGTCTAGTGCTCCGTCAGATCCCGTACAACGCCTTCACGTTGCCCCGTGTGATCTTCGCACGATCCTCATCGGGAATTCCCTCGAACAACTCGTCGAGGACGTCGTTCGAGCAGGGCCAGGTCGAGTCGGTGTGGGGGTAGTCCGAACCCCACATCAGGTTGTCGACACCGATGAACTCACGGGTGGCGAGCGCCGGCCGGTCGTCCTCGATGGTGGCATAGAATTGGCGCCGCCAGACCTCGTGCGGCGGGGTGCCGGTGAACGGTTCGTCCATGTTGCGGCGTTCCCGCTGCAAGCCCTGGTCGACCCGGTCGAGCCAATGGGCGATCCAGCCGGCATTGAATTCGGCGACAACGATCTTGAGATTCGGGTGGCGGTCGCAGACGCCGCGGCACATGAACTCGACGATGGTGCGTTGCACCGTGCCCTGGGAAGCGGCGTAGTCGGCGATGGCATCGGCGCGTACCGGTCGACGGCGCTGTTCGCGGGGGACGTACGCGTTCGTACCAACGTGCATCGACAGCGGCAAACCCGCCTCTTCGGCACGTGACCAGACCGGCTCGTAGGCTTCGTCGAAGTAGGGGCGGCCGGCGGGGGACGTGCAGGGAATGCAGCCGCCCTTGAAGCCCATCGCGATGACCCGGTCGATCTCCTTGGTGGCCGCATCGGGATCCTGCACCGGGATGGCGGCCAAGCCAAACAGGCGGCCATCGGACGCCGTCGAGTAGTCGTGGAGCCAGTCGTTGTAGTTCTTCTGCAGCGCGACGAGCAAAGGCGTGTTGGCCAGGCCGAACATCCCGAAAAAGCCGGGGTAGAGGAACTCCGCCGCGAGTCCGTCGACATCCTGATCCTCGTAGCGGTGCGCACCGTCCACGAGTCCCTTGCGCATTCCGGCGTAGCCCTTGTTGAACAGCGCGACCAGCTCGGGATCCTTCATGTGCGCGACATCCGGTTTGTGGCCGGGTTTGCGGTTGAGCGGCTCGTTGCGCGCCAGACGCGTCGCCGCCATCCCCATGCGGGCGACGCTGACGCCGCGCAGGCCGTTGGCGGGGATCACAATGGCGTCCACCTGGTCGCCGACATCCAT
>CAZJRX010000004.1:0-5713 GCA_964548145.1 uncultured Pseudomonadales bacterium
TCACGTCCAGCTTGGCGGCGATCGCCTCGTTCATTTGCTCGGCGTTGGCGGGCCCGCACAGCACCATGTCCACGGCGGGATGGGATAGCGAATACCGGTAGCAGTCCCGGGCGCTGACGGGTTCTTCGCCGTCAGGCATTTTCGACGGGTCGAGGAGGTGGCCCCAGCGGGTCGCCGTGTAGGTCTGGATCGTCGGCTTCGGTCCCGACCCCGGGACGAACGGAAAGACGTCCCTCTCGGCACCGCGATGGACGCCGTTGTAACGAAGCATGAGAAGCTCATAGGGGCTCTCGCCTTTCGCATAGAGGTCGAGCAGTTGCGGCAGCATGGGGCGGTTGTGGCTGCTCAAAGACATGAACTGGACCACGCCCCGATCGCGCAGCCTCTCGAAAACGTCCACGAAGGCCGCCGACGGCACGGTCGCGCGATTGCCCAGCAATAGAAAGTCGAAGCGGTCGATGCCGGCGGCCTTCAAAGCCTCGTCGACCTCGCCTTCGATAGTGCTCGCGTCCGGCGAATACGACTGGATCGTCAGGATCATGTCATCGCGATGCTGCTTCGCCAGATTGACCATCGCCTCCGCGAACGAAGGCTGGCGCACCGTGCCCCAGTAGAGGTAGTTGATACCCCGGTGGAAAGCGTCTTCGATGACGTGTGTCGGTGCGTTGAACGTCGATCCGATGCCCAATCGACTGGACGTGAGTCCGGTCCTGCCGATCTCGCGCCGTTCTTGGAATTCGCTCACCTGGTGTCCCCCCGAAACGTCGACCGGGAACAGCATACCCGGCGCGTTGCCGGTTGTGGTCGCTCGTTGTCGGTGTATTGAGCGGCGGCACACCAACGCGCTATGGGCGACGGCCGATGTCGCGTTGTATCTCCCGCGCCGCGTTGCGTCCGGGCAGGCCCGTCACGCCGCCACCGGGATGGGCCCCCGCCCCGCAGTGGTAGAGCCCCTTGATCGGCCCCCGGTACGCGGCGTGGCCCATCACCGGCCGGTTCACCCACAACTGGTCGAGGGTCATGGCGCCTTGGAAGATGTCGCCGCCGGGCAGGCCGAAACGTTGCTCGAGGTCGTAGGGCGTGAATACCTCTCGGGCAATCACCGAGTTGGAGAAGTTAGGCGCAAACCGGTCGATGGCGGCGAAGACCGTGTCGGCGGCGGCTTCACGGTGGGTGTCCCAATCCACCGCGCGCGGGAAGTGCTGGCAGAACAGGCTGGCGACGTGGCGGCCGGGCGGCGCCAGGGAGTCGTCCACCGTGGACGGAATCAGCATTTCGACGACCGGCGCGTTCGACCAGTCTCCTCGTCGAGCATCGAGATAGGCCTGTTCCATGTAGTCGAGGGTCGGACCGATGACGATGCCCGCCCCGTGGTGATCTTGAACTTCGGTGCCCGGCTTGCAGGTGAAGTCGGGAAGTTCGGCGAGCGCGACGTTGATGCGCAACGTCGCGGATTCCGCCCGGATGGCCTGGACGCGGCGTCGAAACTCGTCGTCGAGGAGGGTGTCCTTGACAAGATCGAGGTAGAGCGTCTTCGCGGCGATATTGGCGGCGATTCGAGCGGCCCTGCGCATGGTGCCGTCGGCGAGGGTGACGCCGATCACGCGTTCGTGTTCCACGACCACCCGGGTCACCTCGGCCTCGGTCTCGACCTCGACGCCGAGGGCCCGTGCTTGTGCGAGCATCGCCTGGGTGATGGAACCCATGCCCCCGATCGCGTGGCCCCAGGCGCCCCGCACCCCGTCGAGTTCGCCGAGGGCGTGGTGAAGCAGTCCGTAGGCGGTGCCGGCGGCGTAGGGCGACGCGAAGCTTCCCACCACGGCGTCGAACGCGAGGGCGGCCTTGACGTGGCCGTTTTCGAAATAGGCATCGAGTAGATCGCCCACGGATTTGAGGAACAGGTCCGCCAGATCGCGCCGCCGGGACATGGTGAGATTCCTTGCATCCATGGCCGCCAGCCCGGCATTCAAGAGGTCGCCAACACCGCCGCCGACGTTGGGGGGCGTGCGGTTCATCTGACGGCGAACGACGTCGCTGATTGCCCGCACCATGGCGCGGACGTCGGCCAGCGCCCGGGCATCGGAGGTGGAGAAGCGGGCGAACTCTCGGGCCGTGGCCGCGTCGTCGTTGTGAATCGTCAGCGAATCCCCGTCCGAGAGGGGCAGGAAGTTCGCGACCGGACGGGGCACGAATCGGACGCCGTGGGTCTTGAGCCGCAGGTCACGGATTACATCCGGTGCCAATAGGCCGACGGTGTAGCTAGCCGTCGAGTTGCGGAACCCCGGGTGGAACTCCTCGGTGACCGCGGCCCCGCCGACGATCGGGCGGCGCTCCAGCACGCGCACGCGCAGACCGCCCTTGGCCAGGTAGCAGGCGCAGACGAGCCCGTTGTGGCCACCGCCGATGACGATGACGTCGGATGACCGTGCGGTTCCTTTTGCCAAATCGGATCAGCGGCAGTCGGGCCGGGGGAAGCAGCCGTCGGCTGCCCATTCCCGGAAATCGGTGTAGGTGCGCGTTGTCACCCCATCCTTCAAGACGCCACGCAAGGTTTCCAATGCGGGAGCAACGATCCAGACGGTGTCCTGGTCAACCTCCAACCGGGCGGATGCCGAAAAGCCGGTTTCGCCGGCCGCCGCCACCGCAAGAGCCCGGTAGTGGGTCGCAAAGGCGCGGGCGGCTGCCGGACCGCGCCACCGGCTCATCCAAACCCAGCCCTCGGCGGCGTCGTCCTTGCCTTCGCCGCAGCGAATGAATGACTGGCGGTCGCCGCGCCAATCGAGCAGGAACGGGGGTAGGGCGTCCGCCTCCGGCGCTTCGCCATAGTCGATCAAGAGGTTCCAGATGCCGAGAACCCCTTGGGAATCGGTGGCGTCGACACGACAACCACGTTCGACCAACTCGGTATGCGGCATCTGCACGAAATCCACCGGCGTCGATAGATCGGGACGAAGCACCGCCAGCGTCGACAACGGCGGTGCGCCGAGCAGTTCTCGCAACCCGGCGGTTCCGCGTCTTTCAAGCGCACGAACAGCCAGCGCCGCGCCGTAGGTCGTCGGGACGATCGCGGTCGAGGCGAACGGTCGCGCCGCGTCGGCATAGTAGGTGCTCTCGAGCCAGGCGCGGACGTCCTGGCTGCCGAGGCAACCCGGCAGTAGTTTCCAGTCGGCGTCGGCGTCGAGTCGGGTCAAGTAGCCGACACCGCCATAGCTCGCGCGGCAGGCGTTTCTCAAGTCCGTATTGCCCGCGGCGTTGGTCGCGCAGAACACGGCCAGGCGACCTGCGTCCTCGGCGAGCAGGGCGGCATTCCCGATTCGCCGCGCCGAGGGATCCCTTGCGCGGCGGACCCTCGCCAACCAGTCGGCGAAGGCGGGCGGCGTCGTGCTGTTCGCCGCGCATGTGCCGACGCTAGCCGGCTCGCGTTGATCCGAACTGCTTGTACGGTCGGGGTCGTAGCAGACCTCCTGGGGGAAGCAGCCGCTGGCGATCCAATCGTCGTAACGCGCAAACGACCGCGTCTCGGAAGCTTCAAGCTCGGTTAAGACGTCCGCCAAGCCGGACGTGACCACGAGTACCAGTCGATCCCGTTCGTGGGCCGTCGGTACGGCGTCGAGAACGCCGCCGTACTCGACGAGGTCCGGCGCGATATCGCGCCACCGTCGCGCGAACTCCCGTGCTGCCCCGACGCTCCGCCAGCGCGTAAGCCAGGCGAATTCGTCGTCGTTTTCGGCAGGGCACGAGAAATGCACGAATCGGTCGCCGGCCCAGTCGTCGATGAAGCGCGGCAAATCGTCGCCGGGCGAATTGCCGTGTTTGCGCAGCAGCCCCCAGATGCCGACCGCGCCGACGGTATTGCGCAAGCCGACTTCGCAGTTGCTGCCATGCAGCGCCGCCTCGAGTTCGTCCACCGGCAAACGGATGAAGTCGACGGGTCCGGCTTGTTCGCGCCGCAGGACCGCCAGCGTCGACAGCGGCGGATTCGCGAGCAGCGCGTCGAGACCCCGGGTGCCGCTCGCGAGCAGGGCGTCCAGCGAGATGGCCGGGCCGAACGCATGCGGGAACATCTCGTGCGCCTTGAAATCGTCTGGCGCCCAGCCCCACCAGCGAGGCCGACGCGACGGACCCTCGTCGGGTGCCATCATGCACAACTGCATTCGCTGGCTCGGGCGGAACGACCATCCCACGACGTGCGCGCCGCCCTCGATCACGGTGTTGCCGGCTGCGGCCAGGTCGCGGTTGTACCAGAGATGCAGCGCGTTCAGCGCGGGAAAGTTCTGATGTTGGAGTGCATGGATGAACTCGTGGGCCACCGTGCTGTGGTAGTCGTCCGACTCGGCATCGACGTAGAGGACGTTCGCCGAGTGGTCGTACAGGCCGCGCGGCCGGTCGCTAGGTGCGACGTCGGTGGTCGCCGTCGCGGCCTTCGATTCGCAGTAGATGCCTACCGCGCACCAACCATCCCGCCATGCGTCGGCGTGGCGCTTCTCCCAGACGGCGCTGCCGATGCCCTTGGTGTAGCCGCCACCGAAGGTTGTCATGGGCCGAATCTCGACGGCGCGCTTGACGGGAAGTTGCCGGATCGCACACGTTTCGGCGATGGTCCGGTCAACCAGACGGGGCCAGCTGCGAGCGTCGTTCGCGGACGCCATCGGGATGCATGCCAGCACGGTTAGGACGGAGAACCACGCTAGCCTGGATGTTGCACCAAGGGCCGCGATGATCGCGCAGGATTTTGCCCGTCTGCGCGTGCTCGCGACCGCAAGCATAGCCCGCCTATGGTGGAGGGAGCATGTGCGCGCAGACGGGCAAAAGACAAGTGAGGGCGCGGCCAGCGCAGTTTGTACCCTGCAAAATCCCTGTCGACGACACGCAAGACGAGAGCATCCCAATGGAAATCGCGAACTCGATGAGCGGCTTGGTGCAATATGCGGGCTAGGCTGGTGGCCTTGCGGACACGGTATGAGGCTGCAGCCTGGGTGCGCATGCCGGCCCTTATAGCATGGCGGACACCCCGTCACGCGGTCGACCGCATTTCGTCCAACGTGCCGGTGACACCCGCCGACACGAGGTTCTCGTATTCGGTGTCGGTCATGCCCAATTCAGCCGCGAAGACCTCGCGGCTGTGCTCGCCGACGCAGGGCGCTCCCCGGATCGGTTCGGACGGCGCCGCCGAGAACCGCCATGGGCGACCTGGCAGCCACGTACGTCCGGCTTCGGGATGGTCGATCATGTCTATGAACCCGGACGCGGCCAGGTGCGGGTCGGGTCGGCTATAGACCTCCGCCAAGGGGACCACCCGCGCGGCGCAGATACCTGCGGCGCCGAGGGTCTCGGCAATGGCCTCGGCGTCCTGGTCGCCGCACCAGGCCGCGAGGATCGAGTCCAGTTCCGTTTCGTTCGCCTTGCGCCCGGCATTGGTCGAGAAGGCGTCGGCATCGAGGCGAGGGTCGCCGACGATGGCCTTCAGCGCGTTCCAGGCCTCATCGGTTTCGACGGCAAGCGCCAGGTACTCGTCCTCGGCGGCCCTGAAGGTGTTGTGCGGTGCGATCCGTGGATGGTGGTTTCCCCGCGGGGCCGGCTTGCGGCCGGTCGCGTCGAACTCGACGACCGCATCGCCAACGGAGGTGGCAACGGCTTCCATCATGGACAGGTCCACCCGTTGCGGCGCTCCCGTCCGGTCCCGGTGGGCAAGTGCCGCCAGCACGGTCGCGCA
>CAZJRX010000004.1:5727-15597 GCA_964548145.1 uncultured Pseudomonadales bacterium
GAAGTAGCCGCACACCGGATCCGGAACCAGGCCGTTGGTGTTCATGCCGGAATCCCCTTCGTAGCCGTTGAGCGATGCGAGACCGGCCATGGGCTCGGTGGTGTTGCCGTTCGCGGGATAGTCGCGGTAGGGGCCGTCCTCACCGTAGCCGGAGATGGATGCCCAGATCATGCCGGGGCGGATCTCGTGAAGTTTGTCGAGGGTTATGCCCCAGGACGGCAACACGGTGGGGCGGAAGTTGTCGGCGACGATGTCGAAGCGTGGCAGCAGCTTCCAAAGGATCTGCCGGCCGCGCTCGTCGGTGAGGTCGAGGTTGATCTCCCGCTTGTGCAGGTTGACGGCGTTGTATTGGCCCTGCGTGTTGGCCGGATGCTGACGGCGGGTTTCGTCGGCGACGCCGCCCGGGACTCGGTTGCTGATGCGGCGAAAGGAATCCGGATGCTTGGTCGAGGCGATCTGGACGACGTCCGCCCCGAGCAATGCGAACAGTTCCGTGCCGAAGGTGCCCGACCACGCCTGACCGAAGCTCAGCACGCGGATGCCGGCCAAGGGTCCGGCAGCAAGGTCCGCTTCGGATAGCCGCTTCGCGGGTGTGACGATGCGGTCGGGTATCGAGGCCAAGGCGGATTCGCCGAGGCGAGGTGCGGGGCGGCGAAGCCGCCAGGGCGAGGGGGAGAGCTTGGCGGGTGCGCCGCTGGCCCGGGCCGGACGCCCTTCCACTTCGGTGGTGACGAAGTAGTCGCGGGCGGCGAACTGCTCGTTGGCGGGCATGTCCTCGACGTCCTGGACCACGCCGATGACGCAACGTAGCTTGGCAAGCTGATGGAAGACATCCCAGCGACCGAGTTTGGGTAATGTCTCGGCGAGCCCCCAGACGACGTCGCGCATGTCCTGGGAATGGCGGCCGATGTCCGGAATCAACTCGGGCCGGGCACCGATCTCCGGCAGGTTGCAGACGTTCATCGCCTCCTGCCAGTTGTGGAAGTCCGCAAGGCCGAGGTTCATGCGACCGTCGGCCATGTCCCACAGCGGTCCCGGGTCACCGCGCCGCCTTCCGCCCGGCCGTCGTCGGCCGTCGGCGCCGTGGTAGACCGCGGCAACACCCCAGGGATGGACGGTCAACGCATAGGCTTCGAGTTCGCTGACGTCCGCGCATTCGGCGTGATCGGTGGTGTCGCGCCGGCGCAGCGCGGCGGCCGCGGCGATAAATCCGGTAACTCCCCCGACGACACCGGCCGAGTCGCGGGGCAGTTGCAGCGGGGCTTCGTCGGCAAAGCGGTTTATCGACGCCCAGCCGACACGGGCGGCCATGGTCAGGTTGTTGCCGGGAACAGCCGCCAGGGGGTCGTCGAGGCCGTGCGGCGTGATGGAAAGGTGAACCGCGTCCGCAGGCAACGTGGCAAGGATGGCCATCGGGTCCGAACCTCGATCCGTATCCGTGGTGACGACCACGTCGGCACCGCGCAGGGCCTCGGCGAGTTCCGACGCGGCGTTCACGCGCCTCGAGTGCTTGTTCCAGTTGAAATAGCCGTGGACCACGCTGCGGTCAAGGCCGGGGCGATCGTCTAGGAACGGTGGTTCGTGGCGGAGCGGGTGGCCATCGGGTGGTTCGGCGAGCAAGACATCCGCGCCGAAGTCGCCGAACAGCCGGGCAGCGCACGCACCCGACAAACGCGTCGAGAGATCGACGACCCGAAGGCCGGCGTAGGGTGCGACCATGAAGGCTCCTTGTCGCGGGCGAAACCTACAATGATGCACCAGTGTCGCGGGGCGTGTCCGCATTCGGTGGTAGGCTCGGGCGGGTTTCAAGGGGAGAAGGAATGGACGTCGAGACCTTTCGCCGCCACGGCCTGCATCGCAACTTCAACGAGGTGAACCCCGACGGCGTCGTCAACGGCCGCGCCAACGCCGAGATCGCGAATGCGCTCGATACGCCGGGCGACGCCCACTACCATCCCTGCCCCGAGGCGATGGTGCGCACAGAGGTTCCCGCCGGCGATGTGCAGAGCATCCGCGGCTACACGGCCAGTTCGGTGTTCCCCGGTACCCGCCGAAACCTATGGATCTACACACCGCAGGGGTTCGGGGACCTTGGTGATCCGCCGGGACTGATCGTCTTCAACGACGGGGCGTTCTACCTCGACCGAAAGGGCGCCGTTCGCGCGACGCGCGTTCTCGACAACCTGATCGCTGCCGGCGAACTCGAGCCGCTCGTGGGTGTCTTCGTGATGCCGGGCGCCTTGGACGGTGCCCGTGGCGAACCGGCGCGCCGGGACCAGCGCAGCATCGAATACGACTCGGTGACCGACGACTATGCGCGTTTCCTTGCCGAGGAAGTGCTTCCAGTCGCCGAGGAGACCATCGGACGCCCCTTCGCGACCGACCCGGCCCGGCGCGCCATCTGCGGCATCTCGAGCGGTGGCATCTGCGCCTTCAACGCCGCCTGGCACCGCCCGGAGCTATTCGGCCGGGTCATCAGCCACTGCGGCTCGTTCACGGCCATTCGCGGCGGCCACAACTATCCGTACCTGGTGCGAAGCACGCCCCGCAAGCCGCTGCGGGTGTTCCTGCAAAGCGGTGAGGCCGACGCCAACATCATCTTCGGCAGTTGGCCGCTTGCCAACCAGGAGATGGCCGCCGCCCTCGACTTTGCCGGCTACGACTACCGCTTCGAATTCGGCACCGGCGGTCACAACTTGCGCCACGGCGGCGCAATCTTCGCCGACACGTTGCGATGGCTCTTCGGATAGACCGGCTGCAAGGTTGTATTCCGCCACCCCGATGGTTTGAAATAGCCGGCTTCACTTCAAGCTGGACAGTCGTCAAATGAGTGATTTCGAAGACAGGGTCGTCATCGTCACCGGTGCGGGCAATGGACTCGGGCGTAGCCACGCCATGGCGTTCGCACAACGGGGTGCGAAGGTTGTCGTCAACGACCTCGGCGGTTCCGTTCATGGCGGCGGGGCCTCGGACGCGGCGGATGCGGTGGTCGAGGAGATTAGGTCGGCGGGCGGCGTCGCTATCGCCAACAAGGCGTCGGTCTCGGACCGAGACGGTGCCAAGAGCATCGTCGACGACGCGGTAGCCGCTTTCGGCACCGTCGACATCGTCGTCAACAACGCTGGCATCCTGCGCGACAAGTCGTTCAAGAACATGACGCTCGACGAGTTCGACCTGGTCATCGACGTACACCTGCGCGGCTCCACCTACGTGACCAAGTTCGCCTGGCCGATCATGTACGACAAGAACTGGGGTCGCGTGGTGTTTACGAGCTCGACCTCCGGGATCTTCGGCAACTTCGGCCAAGCCAACTACGGTGCCGCCAAGATGGCGATGCTGGGCCTCATGAACGTGCTCGCCATCGAGGGCATGACCCACAACGTCCGCGTCAACTGCCTGGCGCCCGGCGCGGCGACGCGGATGACCGCCAGCGTCCCGGGTTCCACCATCGACATGTCGAAGCCGCCACCGCAGATGAGCCCGGCGTTGGTGACCCCGGCGGTACTCTACATGTGCAGCGAGGACGCGCCGTCGGCGCAGACGATCCATGCCGCGGGCGGGCGTTTCTCGCGGTCGCAGACCTTCACGAATCAGGGCGTTTCCCTAGGGCTCGAGGCAAACTACGACGATCTCACCGAGGAGGTCGAGAAGGTCGTGGACATGTCCGAGGCAACGCCTTTCGACCCTCTGGCAAGGCGCCGTCGGCGGTAGGTGCGACTGCCCGGCTACGGGCACCTTGCGTTCGCGGGTGCCCGCGAGCCGAGACGACGATCCCGAACATGCCGGAGAGCGTTTTCCACCGGCTGTCCACGGTCGCGATCCCCCCAGATGAAACAGCGGCGGTGGTTAGGCGGTGGGCGTCGGTTCGGTCGCCGGCGGGGGCCACAAGGGGATCCCAGGGCGTCCCCTACGAGAAGGTGTAGTCCGCCGGATTCGGTTCGCGGGTCTGGTTCCAGAACTCGAGCAACGTGAACGGCCAGTTCTGGGTGACACGTCCGTGCTCGTTCTTGTACCAGCTTCGGACATCGGGTGATCCCCAGGCCATGCCCAGGTTCCCGGCGTCGATCCTCTCGTTGTAGGCGTCGTGGACGTCCCGGCGGCAGTCCATCGCTGCCAACTCGCGTTCGATCAAGAGCCTCAGGCAGCCCATGATGTAGCGTACTTCGCACTCCGAGAAGAACACGATGCTGCCGTTGACGACGATGTTGGTGTTGGGACCGTAACAGCAGAACAGGTTCGGATAATCCGGCATGACGATGCCCAGATAGGCACGCGGGTCGTCGCCCCAGCGCTCGCGCAGTTCGACGCCGTCACGGCCGTAGAGCTTCATCGGAAACAGTAGCCGGCTGGCGTAGAACCCGGTGCCGTAGATGATGAGGTCGGCGTCGAAGTGCCGCCCGGATTGCGTCTCGACGCCCTTGGCGGTGATTCGCGCGATGGGATCGGTCACCAACTCGACGTTGTCGCGCTTCAGCGCCCGGAACCAGTGGCCGTTGTCGATCAGCATCCGCTTGCCTGCGGGTGGGTAGTTGGGTACGCACTTGGCGAGGAGGTCCGGGTCGTCGCCGACCATGCGTTCGACGTTGGCCGTGAGCAACGCGCGTAGCTGGTCGTTGGCGGGGCTTACCGATCGCTCGCCATTCGAGTCACCGCCCGGGTTGCCGTCCCACTCGGGATCGCGGCGTACCATGGACAGCAGGCCCTCGCCGGTGGTCCAGAACATGAAGAACCGGTACCACTTGCCGTAGAACGGCACCTCGTTCAGCAGCCAGTGCTTGGCGGGGGAGATCGGCGCGTGGTAGTCCGGTCGTTGCGAAACCCACGGGGGCGTGCGCTGGAAGACGGTGACCTCGGCCGCCTCCTTGGCGATCTCCGGCACGGTCTGGAAAGCGCTGGCACCGGTACCGATCACGACGATGCGTTTGTTCTTCAGGTCGTGCTCGGGCGCCCATTGCGCGGTATGGAAGGCGGGACCGTCGAAGCTGTCGCGCCCTTCGATGTCGGGCAGTTTGGGTCGGTTGAGTTGCCCGACCGCACTGATGATCGCGTTTGCCACGAGCGTTGATTCGCCTTCTGGGCTTCGCACCTTCACACGCCACTTCCCCGGATCCTCGTAGCGGGCTTCCAGAACCTCCGTGGAGAATCGAATGTTGTCCCGAATGTCGTGTTCGGTCGCGATGCGTTCGAAATACTCGAGCAGTACGCGTTGCGGCGAGAAGTGCTGCGGCCAATCCTCCGGCGCGAACGAGTAGGAGTAGGTGTGGTTGGGCGAGTCCACCCGGCAGCCGGGATAGCGGTTTTCGAACCACGTGCCGCCGACGCCGGCGTTCTTGTCCACCACGGTGTAGCTGACACCGGCCTCCTTCAGCCGTATGGCCGCCAGGATTCCGGACATGCCGGCGCCGATCACGAGCACGTGGAAATTTCGCCGTGCGGCCTCCGGCAGATCATCGAGGGACACCCGGTAGGGATCCTCGTCGAAGATCTTCAGTTCCGACATCAGGAACTCGCCGTAGCCCTCGTCGAGTTCAACGCCGGTGATGAAATCCACCATCTCCTTGACCAACGCCGGGGAGGGCGGCGGTAGATCGGGAAACCCGGCGTCGCGGTACGCGCGCAGGGCATCGAGTGCGCGGGCGCGGATGGCTTCCTGGTTCTCGGGTGAGATTCCGCCCTGGGGATCGCCGAACAGTTGGCTCTGCGGTCGATCCTCGCCGCGGATCAGGGAAACATCGCCTGTCATGTGTACCAGCGCATTGATCAACGACGGCACATGCGCTTCCGCGAGGGCCGTTTCGATGAACTCGTCGCTCCAGGAAGCGGTGTCGATCAAGTGGGACTCCGTTAGCCAGCGTTGGGCTTCGTGATGCTAACCCAACAAACGCGCTGCCATGGAACAAGCCCGCAACCCGTTGAATTCTTGTGTAAATCGTGGGCGACGCTACCGCGCCCGCAGGGCCGCCGTCGCCTGATCCGTGATCTCGGCAAGTACACAAGCGTCGCCCCTATAAGCTGAACAAGGCGTTGGCCAAGTCATCCAGCGTCGAAACGTCATCCAGTGGAACCAGGCCGGGCACCTTGAAGAACACGTCCATCTTCGTGTGCTGCGCGAGACCAACGGCTTGCCGACGAAATGCCTGCGCGAGGGTACGCTGCGCGAAGCCGTCCGTCGTCGGCCAGTTGGCGTGGTCGAGGAAGATCCGCAGCAAGGTCTTGTCGCCGTCGAAGAGGTTGAGGTGCAGCTGCGCCAGCTCGTAGTGTGGATCGGCGACGACGGCATCGCCCCAGTCAATGAGGCCGGTCAGCCCACTATTGGATACGAAAACATGACGATTCATCAGATCGCCATGGACGAACACCTGATCGGCCGCTGGGATCGTCGCCACGAAGTCGTCGACCTGCTCGACCAAATGTGGCGGCAGGACGGTCCGTCGGGCGGCATTCACGGGGCTCCAGACCGCCCAGTCTTCCGGCGTGGCCAGGGCGGATGTCGGGGGAACGTCTCGAATGCGTCCGACCGTCCTGCCGAGGTCGGCTGCGACCGCTCGTTTCTCAGTTGGCGACAATGAAGCAGCTTCCCAGCTTGTGCCGGGCATCGCCGTCATGACCAGGTAGGGCCAAGGTGCTGCGGCGTCGAACAAGCGACCCTGGGCAATTAGCTTCGGCGCCGGAATACGGCCGTCGCTCGCGACGCAATGCAGTGCCGCAAGTTCGCCGGCGTGGGAACGCTCCCAAAACGGCAGGTGACCGAACAGCTTGATCGCGATCCCGCCGCCGACAAGCGTCGGGAACGTGCCGCCGCGTCCGGCCACCGCCCCCACCATGGAAAGACCGTGGCGGCGGAGGGCTTCGTCCGCATACGGCCACCAGTAGCCAGCGTCGTAGGCGCGTTCGAGATAGGCGACCGTGGTGCTGAAATGCGGTGGTGTGTCGATGGCATCGGACATTTGACGCGGTCACTACGTTCGAGTCGGAGACCGTCAGGCTAAACGCCTACGGCCGACAGCGGCAATTTCCTACACCAAGTCGGGTTGCCTTCCGCTCCCGAGGTTGCGTCGGACGCGGCAAAGTAGTGGGACATTCCAAAGAACGGAGGATTTCAATGAAGCGCTCCCTGGTAAGCCGCTGCCTCATCCTGGCCGCCATCTTCGCGCTCGGCCCGTCGTTTGCCGCGGGCGCGGAATCCGCTGCCCCGGCCCTGTCGTTGGCCAACGTCTACCACGAGGACATCGATCTCGGGGAGTACTGGGTCAGCGAGAAACTCGACGGTGTCCGCGCGTACTGGGACGGCGTCGCGTTCTATTCACGCCGCGGGAATCGGTACCGAGCCCCGGCGTGGTTCCTCGAGGGGCTTCCGGGAGAGCCCCTCGACGGCGAACTTTGGATGGGACGTGGCACCTTCGACGAACTCTCGGGTGTCGTACGGCGGGCGGCCCCGGATGACGAGGCATGGCGTGCAATCCGCTACATGGTGTTCGACCTGCCGGCCCATGCGGGCACCTTCGATGAGCGACTCGCGCGGTTGAAGGCAGTGATCGATGGGCTCGAGACACCCCACGTCCAGCTCGTCCGTCAGTTCCGCGTTGCGGACGAGGCCGAATTGATGGCCGCGCTGAACACGGTCGTCGGACAGGGCGGCGAGGGCCTGATGCTACGCCGCGGTGGATCGGCATATCGCCCCGGTCGGTCGGACGACCTCTTGAAGCTCAAGATGTACGATGACGCCGAAGCCGTCGTGGTCGCCCACCTGCCCGGCAAGGGCAAATACGAGGGCATGATGGGCTCGTTGCTCGTCGAGTTGCCGGACGGTCGTCGATTCAAACTCGGTAGCGGGTTCACGGACGAAGACCGTCGTGTGCCGCCGGCCCCTGGGACGACGGTGACCTTCAGGTTCAACGGCAAGACCACCAACGGGATTCCCCGGTTCGCAAGCTTCCTGAGGGTTCGCCGAGAGATCTGAAGCGAGGGAACACTCGGTCGGCGGCGTGGATCGTCGGTGCCGGTCAGAGGTCGTCAGAGCTGTACCGTTCCGAGGGTGTCCCTTACCCGCGAACGCAGGCGTTGGCAGCCCGTACGGGCGAGCGCGCGCCTCGGGGCGCATGGACGTACACCGTCGCCCGCTCGCCCGCCGTGCAAGTTGCCGGGTGACGGGGAATGCTCTTTACTCCGCGCTTCCAAATACCCGAAGAGATCCAGGCCATGAGAATCACTGATGTCAGCGTCACCGTGTGGGAGTGGAAGGACATTCCGCCTACCCGATACACCCGGACGGTCGCCAGTTCCCGAACCCGCAGCACGCAGATGGGCCTGCTGCGCATTCGTACCGACGACGGCATCGAAGGCAACGGCTTTCTTGGTTCCGCGCTGGGATCTGCGAGGGACGATGCCCCGTTCGTGATCTCGGCGGTCAAGCCCATGCTGATGGGCGAGGATCCCTTGGCGCGCGAACGTATCTGGCAGAACCTCATGCGACGGGCGAGGGGGCGCCTGCCGGTGGTGGGCACCGTGGACGTTGCCCTGCACGATCTGGCTGGAAAGGCTGCGGGCGTGCCCGTGCACAAGCTACTGGGCTCCTACCGCGACAGCGTGCCCGCCTACGCGAGTTCCGCGGTGCTTGATTCTCCCGGGGCCTACGCCGAGGAAGCGCTCCGCTACAAGGAAGCCAACTGGGCAGCCTACAAGATCCATCCACCCGGCATCGCGGCCGAAGACATCCGGATCTGCGACGCGGTCCGAGCTGCGGTGGGCGACGACTACTGCATCATGCTGGACTCCACGTGGTCCTACGACTATCCCGACGCGGTCAGGGTCGGTGTCGCCATTCAGGAAATGGGTTTCTACTGGTACGAGGATCCGCTTGCCTACGATGATCTCTACTCGTACGTGAAGCTCAAGCAGGCGCTTCACATTCCGATCATGGCCACCGAACTGCCCGCCGCCGGTCCCACTTCGTATGCCCCCTGGGTGATGGAACAGGCGACGGACTACCTGCGCGGCGACGTCTTCCTCAAGGGCGGCATCACGTCCTGCATGAAAACGGCGCACCTGGCCGAGGCGTTGCAGATGAACTACGAGGTCCATCACGGCAGCAACTCGATCAACAACATCGCCAACCTGCACATGATCATGGCAATGAAGAACTGCCAGTTCTTCGAGGTGCTACTGCCCGATGACGTGCAGAAACATGCGATCAAAAACGACATCGAGTTGGACGGGAACGGCCACGTCCACGCCTACAACGATCCCGGACTGGGGGCTGAGATCGACTTCGACCTGATCGAAGGCAACAAGCTGGCCGATCTCTCCTAGGGGATGGCCTCGCGTCTCGTCGGTTTGAGGCGAAGCCTCGCTAGAAGCCCATGTCCGGGTTGTCCGATCGCAGGCTGTTGATGGATCGCAGTACTTCCAGCAAATGCAATGATTCGGCCCGGTCGAATTGCGGGCATTCGCGCAGACCTGCAGCCAGGCACCGATGGATGGCTTCGGTCATGTAGTAGAAGCCCTGCTGGTTGGGAAACGCACGCGGCAGGCTGATCGAGTCAGGCAAGGGATACTCGAACCGCTGTAGCAGTGATGGCGTATTCCCGCCCATGTAGCGGGACGGTGTAGCCGGCGGGATTCGCACCGTCAGGCCAGTCGGGCAATGGGCCGGTTGTTCCAGCGTGATGCGGCCCCTGGTTCCGGTGATTTCCGTCACTTCCGGAAATTCACTCGGAAAGGAAATGAACGCAAGGTTGGCAAAACGGTTGTTTTCAAACTCGAGGAGCGCCCCACCCCGCCCCCCCCAAATACCCCGGTCGTTAATACAAACCGGTTTAGCAAACACCCCCGAGGGAAGGGTGGCCGCCAGGGGGGGATACCACGCGGCGG
>CAZJRX010000004.1:15607-21325 GCA_964548145.1 uncultured Pseudomonadales bacterium
GGTCGTATACAACGCGTCGAAATCAGCCTGAACCAGGACCACATCGCCGATGGCGCCCGCTTCGATCAAGCTGCGCGCATGCTCGACTGCAGGGAAGAACCGCGTCCATACGCCATCCTGCAGCATCACGTTGTTACGTTGGGCCGCGGCGTACATTTCTTGCGCGTCCTCCACGCTCTTCGCCAGGGCTTTTTCGCAGAGTACGTGCTTACCGGCCTCAATGGCCCCGAGGGAGTGTTCTTTGTGCAACTCATCGGGCGTACCGATGTACACGATATCCACATCCGGGGACGCCAGCATGTTCTCGAAGCTGCCGTATGCCCTGTCCACACCGTGCGCGTCTGCAAATGCGCGGGCCCTGTCTTCAGACCGGGAGGCCACGGCCGCCATTGTGGCACCGGCGCATTCACGCGACGAACGAACAAACTGGCGGGAAATCTCCCCGGTGCCAACAATTCCCCAACGCAAGGGAAAGGCCACATCTTCCGCACGGGTCAAACCCAGAGCGACATCCCTGGGTGGAAACGATGGCCCGGGAGGGGTAGGGGCCTTCGTTTTCGTCGACGGCTTGTTACTCACGAAGCGAGGCTACTGCTTCCTGTTGGTTCAACACAACAGGAAACGACCTCAGTCCCAAGCTCCGGCTATCATCGTCGTAACGCAAATGCGAAGGACCGGCCATGGCCGAACTACCCCGAGACATCCCCGGCGAGAACCTCAAGCGTTGGCTGGCACGCACGCCGGAACAGGCGATCGACCCCGAGCAGCCGATCATCGATCCGCACCACCATCTCTGGGACCGTCGTCCCCGCCCGGAGCTTGCGCGCGACTCCCGCCAGCAACTTCGATACCTGGCCGACGACCTAATCGAGGATATCCGTGGTGCCGGGCACAACGTCGTCGACACGGTCTTCGTCGAGTGCCGATCCATGTACCGGGAGAGCGGGGGACCGCTCGCACCTGTGGGCGAGACGGAGTTCGTCCAAGGGGCTGCGGCAATGGCGGCGTCCGGACTCTTTGGCGAAGGCGTACGCTTCTGCGGCGCCATTGTCGGCTATGCAGACCTCACGCTTGGTGCTGCCGTGGAGGACGTATTGCTGGCGCACCGCGCGGCGGGTCGCAACTTCCGCGGCATCCGCCACGCCCACGGCTGGCACGCTTCGCCCGACATGCCCAAGTCCCACCATCCCACTGCGGGCACCGAAGGACTCCTCGCGATGCCAGCGTTCCGGGAGGGTTTCGCGGTACTCGACAAACTCGGCATGGTGTTCGATTGCTGGGGCTACCACGGCCAATTGGGCGAGGTGGCGGCGTTGGCCAACGCTTTCCCCAGCACCACCATCGTGCTGAACCACATCGGCGGACCCATCGCCATGGGGCCGTACGAGGGCGAGCGTGACGGCCGCTTGTTCGAGGAGTGGAAGGCGGGAATCGAGACAGTCGCACGCTGCCCGAACATTGTCGTCAAGGTCGGCGGCTGCGGCATGGTGACCTACGGCTTCGGCTTCGAGAAGCAGGAAGCCCCGCCGGACTCGAAAACGCTCGCCCGCGCCTGGCAACCCTACGTCGCCCACCTCATCGACTGCTTCGGGTCGTCGCGGTCCATGTTTGAGTCGAACTTCCCCGTCGACAAGCTGTCGTGCTCATACGGCAATCTTTGGAACGCCTTCAAACGGATCGCGAACGAGCTCGGTCTATCGGTCGAGGAGCGCGCGGCCCTGTTTCACCGGACGGCTGCTCGGAGCTATTCGATGGAGGTGAGCGTCGAGTAGCTCTTGCTGTAGCCAATGGCTGACAGCGAGAGGGGGAGATTTCCTACGCAGATTGCCGACGACGCCGACTACCTTGCGGCGTTGAAGGAGGTCAGACTCGAACCTCCTCGCTGAGCAGGAGTTCGAGACTTGAAGCCGTGGGGCAAGCTGCTGTCGTCGGCGACACCCAGAGCCAGAGACCATATGTCGATCTGGAGTGTCAGCGAACGGGATGCAAGGACGTTCTTTCGCATCGCGGGAACATTTTGGGTTGTCGCATTGGTGTTCATCGTCTATAAGTCGGTGGATGACTCGTTGGCGCCGGGGGTCGGGGCGGATCAGCAGGAGGTTTGGCGATGCGTTGGCGATTCCATCCTTGGAGTGCTGGCCGACTTCGGTACGGTAGCGATAGGGATTGGAGTCCTTTCGATGCTTCTAGCCCGCCCGGCAAACGGAATAGGAGAGGTAATGATGTCGCTTTACCAAGCGGTGATTAATCGACTTGTGATACCCGTTATCGAAGCTCACAAGGAGGAAGGCCGCACGGAAGTCATGGAGCAGTGGCGCGGTTGGAACGAACGCCGTGTCGCCGCCGAACGTGAGGGCCGGGAGTTCGACGAGTTGCCGCCCGGCGAAGGCTCGAACCAAGCTGTTCAATAGCCCCGTTCCCGTTCCTGGCGGCGCGGAGTGTCGAGTCTCGCTCTTGCTCGCGAGCCAGACCAAGGATGGGAACGGGAGGCTGCTTTGTTGATCCATGTCTGATGCTGAGGTCATCGGCCCGGGCGTCGCGGGCGACCGCGTCTCCGAACTCATCGAGGCGGCGCGCAAGAAGCTTGTAGACACCGGCACACGCAACCGCCTCGTACACGTGAAGCGCACAGGGCGCGGGCGGTTCCTGAACATCGTCAACGAACGGGCCGACGATGTCTTCCGAATCCTCTATGCCGAGCGGCGGAAGATGCGATTCCACGCATCCGAAGCGGCGTCCGACGACCATGAAGAGACTGAGGACGGCGTCCACTTCGACGAGGTCGACTTAGCCGGGTTCGATGGAGTCGACGACGAGATCGACGAGTCGCGGTTCACCGACCGCTTTCTCGACACCAACCTGGGCACGGATGCCCTGCAGAAGCGACTGCTTCAACTGGCCAGAGATGCCCGGACTGCCGAGGAGGAACAGGGGATCAACATCCTCTTCCTGGCTCTTGGATTCCTTGGCTGGTTCGAGGACGAGAAAAGCGACGTGCCGCGGGAAGCTCCGCTGATCCTCGTTCCCGTCGAACTGGTGCGTAATGAACGCACCTCCACGTACGACATCCGGGCCCGAGAGGAGGACATTGTCACGAATCTTCCTCTCCAGTCGAGGCTGCGCGACGATTTCGGCCTGACCCTGCCCGAAATCGACGACGAGGACGAGTGGAGTCCTTCCGTCTACTTCGATGCCGTTCGTGATGCGCTGACGGCCAAACCGCGCTGGCGTATAGACGACAACGGCATCCAACTCGGTTTCTTCTCGTTCGCGAAGCAGCTCATGCAACGCGATTTGCAGCAAGCCGAATGGCCCGAGGATGGTCTCGCTGCCGACGCCACGATCCGAGGTTTGATGCACGCTGGGTTCGAGCCGGAATCCAGCCCCTTCCCAGAGGGCAAGAGTCTCGACGCCCTGCTCCCGCCACAGGACGTTGTGCTGGTCATCGACGCGGACGCACCACAGACCAAGGTCATCGAGGAGGTTCGTCGAGGAAGGAACTTGGTTGTTCAAGGACCACCCGGGACCGGCAAGTCGCAGACGATCACGAACATCATCGCGGCGGCGGCGCACGACGGCAAGACGGTGCTCTTCATGGCGGAGAAGATGGCCGCCCTGGATGTGGTTCTCGTTCGGCTGCGGAAGTGCGGCCTCGGGGATCTCTGTCTTGAACTCCATTCCCGTCACGCCAACAAACGGGAAGTGCTCCAGGAGATCGGTCGCACGCTCCAGTCGCGCCAGGAGGGAGAGCCCTCGGACATCGACACGACGGAATTGCGCATCACACGCGACGAGTTGAATCGCATTGCCGACTTGCTCCACACGGCCATCGAGCATCGCGACTTCACACCGTTCGAAGCCATGGCCGATGTCGTGGGGTTCATTGCCAGCGACCGGAGACCGCCTGAACTCGGTCGTGAGAACTTGGGCGAACTGGACCTCGAACAACGTCGTCGAATCGAACGCGACATCGCGAGCCTATCCGAGTTGCTTGCCGCCACCGGCCCTCGCTCTCGTCATCCGTTCGCAGGCTGTCGCGAGCTGGACCTGCAGCCTGTCGCGCTGCAGCGCGTGGACATTGCTCTGACGGCGGCAATCAACGCCCTCGACGACGCGTTGTCAGCAAGCCGGGCGTTTGCTTGCGGTCGCCCGGACGCCACGCACGAGTCGGATATTGGCGAATGGCTCCCGAGACCCGAATCCGTCGCAGAACTCCGGAGAGCTGCTAGGTTCCTTGACCTTCTCGGCCAGCGTCCGCAACGGACAGCTCAGGTGATGGACACGGTCTTCGGCAAGGAATCGGCGCGCGATCTGGCGGACTCGCTGGAAATTGGTCGCCAATGGGCGCAGGCCAAGGACGATGCTGCCCCTCGTTTCCGAGATCATGCGTGGGATATGTCGGCGGCACCGCTGCAATTGGACCTTGAACGAGGCGCGGCTCCCGGTCTGAAATCCATGCTTGCCCGACTGGGCGGCGGCTACCGACGTGCAAGCCGAACTCTCGGTGAACTCGTGACGGGTCGGTTGCCGAAGGCGAGTGTCGATCGTGTCGAACTGGCCAAGCAACTCGCGGACGTGCAACGCCGGCGGCGCGAACTGGCCAACGAGGAGGGGTTCCTCGCGCAACTCGGCGCGGCATGGCGCGGCGAACGAACCGACTTCGAAGGGCTTCGTGCCGCGGCACTCTGGATCGCCGACGTGGAGGCGACAGATTTTGCGAGTTCGACAAGCGATCTTGAGCGTGCTGAAGCGGCGTTTCCAGAATCGGCGGACGTGGGACGCAGGATCGCGGGATCAGCAAAGGCTGTGGAGGACGGGGTCAGCACGGTCGTAGAACTACTGGGTCTTGACTTGGAGGAGATCGGGCTCGGTGCGCACGTTGACCAGGTATCGCTGTCCGCCTTGCACGACCGATTCGAAGCGATGGTGGAGAGTCAGGAGCAGTACAACGAGTGGCGCCAGATCCAGCGCATCGTCCAACAGCTCACGCGTTCCGGTCTTGGTGCCCTTGTGGCGATGCTCGACGACGGGCGGCTGGCGCCAGAGGATGCGGTCGACGAGTTCGGGTATGCCGCAGCGGAAGCGCGTTGGGGTCTGGCGACGGAATCGGTACCTGGTCTTGCCAGTCTCGTGGACTTGGACCGACACGAATTGGTCCGGGCGTTCGACGCGTTGGAATCCGAGCACATTGAGAACGTCCAAAACCTGATTCGATCACGCCACCTCGCCCAACTGCCGTTGGGAGCGGCGGGCCAAATGGGTGTTATTCGAAGCGAGATTGCCCGCAAGCGTCGTCACATGCCGATCCGACGTCTGATGGACAGGGCGGGTGGCATGGTCCAGCGAATCAAGCCCGTGTTCTTGATGAGCCCGATCTCCATCGCCCAGTTCCTCCCGCCGAAGGCGCTTAGGTTCGACCTGCTGGTTGTCGACGAGGCCAGCCAAGTGCGACCCGAGGATGCCTTGGGAGCAATCGCGCGGTGCGGACAGATCGTGATCGTCGGTGATCAGAAGCAGTTGCCGCCCACGTCGTTCTTTGATCGCCTCGGGGCGGACGAACCGGTCGACGAGGAGGACGAGGAGGGAGACGGCATAGCCGGCGCTACCGAGATGGAGAGCGTCCTCACGCTGTGCGAGGCGCGCGGCATCAGCCCCCGGATGCTCCAATGGCACTACCGCTCGCGTGATCCTTCGTTGATTCGTGTCTCCAACGAAGAG
>CAZJRX010000004.1:21335-26844 GCA_964548145.1 uncultured Pseudomonadales bacterium
CAGCCGGCTCATCCTGCCCCCGTCTCCGCTGGAGCTCGATGGTTCCTATGGACTGTCGTTCGAACGCGTCCCCGGAGTCTTCGCCAGCAGAGGAAGCGCCGCCGCCGGCCGGCCCGGCACGAACCGGATCGAGGCCGAACATGTCGTTGGGGCGGTGGCGGCTCACGCGCGAGAGTGGCCGGGCATGTCGCTCGGCATCGTGACGTTCTCCAAGGCGCAGGCCGACATCGTGACGGAACTCCTCGAACTCGAAAGGCGTCGGGACCAGGTGCTCAACGACTTCCTGCGCGAGGGTCATGCGGAAGATGCCTTCGTCAAGAACATCGAGAACGTCCAAGGCGACGAGCGGGACGTTATCTTCATAAGCGTGGGCTACGGACCGACCGAGCCGGGAGGACGGCTGAGGAGCATGCGTTTCGGTCCGATCAATGCGGAAGGCGGGGAGCGGCGCCTCAACGTCCTTTTCACCCGCGCCCGGGCGCGTTGTCGTGTCTTCGCTTCTTTCGACCCGGGGGATATGGATCTGGATCGCGCCCGCGGCAATGGTCCGAGGGTACTGAAGCGGTTTCTCGACTTCGCGAAGACGGGAGAGGCGGTCGAACACAGTCCTTCCGGTGGAGGAGCCGACAGCCCGTTCGAGGAGGATGTGGCCAACGTCATTCGCTCACTCGGCTATCTTGCCGACCATCAGGTGGGGAGTGCCGGCTTCCGAATCGACGTCG
Source organism: uncultured Pseudomonadales bacterium (assembly GCA_964548145.1). GTDB lineage: Bacteria > Pseudomonadota > Gammaproteobacteria > Pseudomonadales > Azotimanducaceae > VXYL01. Next base: position 22,058 of record CAZJRX010000004.1, read on the forward strand.
GAGTCAGACATCCGGAGGCGCCGGGCAAGTACATCTTGGCAGTCGAATGCGATGGGGCGGCATACCACGGCGCGCTATCGGCGCGGGAACGTGATAGGCATCGTCAGGCGGTGCTCGAGGGGCTCGGCTGGACCTTCCACCGGATCTGGAGCACGGACTGGTTCCATCGCCGTGCTCAGGAGGGGCAACGCTTGGCGCACGCGCTCGCCGACGCTAGGGCCCACGTTGAACACACGCCTGTTCGCGGCGCCAATGAAGACGGGCGTCGCGTGGAACCTGAAGAAGCGAAACCTGCTTCGCCGATCGACGTAGATGTGGGGGTTTTGTCACTGCCGACGATCACCGCGCCCTTGGTCTACCGCCAAGCTAACGTCTCGGTGGATACGACGCTGGAACCGCACGAGGTGGCACCATCACGCCTGGCCGAACTAGCGGCCGAGATTGTCGCGATCGAAGGTCCTATTCACGTCAACCTGGTTGCGCGTCGGGTCGCGGAGTCGTTCGGCAAGGGCCGGGCCGGCGGGCGAATCGCCGACGCCACGCGAGCGGCGTTGCGCGAGGCACAGCGGCAGGGCGGGAGCGACCTGCTCGAGCGCCGCGGATTCTGGCTGACAACTGAGCAGGGCGAGCGGGTGCCCGTACGTGATCGGTCGACGGCGGCCGGCGGGGCGGACAAGGCCCCGATGTTGCCGCCCATGGAGATCGTGGCTGCCGCCGAGTTGATCGAACGCGAGAGTGGTCGAGTAGAGCAGGGGGATCTGATCCGGGAGGTGAGCCGTCTGTTCGGGTTCAAACGCGCGGGACCCGAACTCAAGCGCGTGATCGGCGACGCATTGGACGCTAGCGGGGCCCAAGTTCCTTGACCCGGTACGGTCGTTCAGCTAGCCCGTGACGAGTAGCCAGAGGTAGTGGATGGCTGATAAGCAGAGCATGACTCGGCCGGGATCGGTGGGGCGCAAGACCACGGTTGCTCAGCTGGCCCGGCGGTTGGGTGTTAGCCCGAAGGACGTATCCAAGGAAGCTCACCAAGTCCTGCAGCTTCCGGCTGGTAGCGCCCGCGATCCGCAGTACAAGCTTACTGCACACCAGTGTGCTCAGATTCAACGCGCCGTAATCGGCAGCCGGCTCGAGTTGCGTGACGAGGCCGCAGCTGAAGACATATTCGACGAGCCTTTCGCTGTGATTGCGGACCACGGGCCGCTGTCCATGGCCTTGGATGCCAAAGCGGCTGGCCAGAACGTTGAGTTCGGTCATCTGGATCTCTGGATTCACGAGGACGTGCTGGAGAAACTGGAGAAATGGGAACACCTCAGAAAGTCCGCAGCGGCAGTCGTACAACGCTTGGCTGCCCACGGGCGAACATCGGTCGTCAAGGGATGCGGCGGTACGAACCGGGGCTGGCGTCGTTCACCACTCGGCGGCAACGCCGGGATGCAGTTCTATCTTTGGTGGACGGTGCACGGCAACCGGCATGTCAACGGCGTCGACGGCCTTCGTCCTTCGGACATCGTGGTTCGGGACATCCGCCACCACGACGACAACGATCCCTTGGTCGCTGGCGACCGCAGCGACTATCTGCACAACCCGTCGCCACCGGACATCGACGCCGAGATCGGCAGTCCTTGGACCGAGGAACAGCTCAACTTCGTCGACGACGAACATCCCGTTCGCGTGGTTCTCGGTCAACCGGGCTCGGGAAAAACGACGGCCCTCTGGAAGGCGGTCGAAGCGCGCAATGGCCAGGTCTTCTACCTCACCTGGTCACGGGAACTGGCCAACTATGCCGACGAGCACTTCCGTGCATTCGCGCCAGACTATCTGAGCGTGATAACAAGCGATTTCCTGACCTTCCTGGGCGAGATTTGCGGTACGGATTTTGAGCGCCGGTCCGTGTCGGAGAGCCGAGCGATGTTCCAGGAGGCCGTTGACAAGACGGCGTTGGGTCAGGCGGAGCTGGGAGTATGGCGAAACCGCGAGGACGCGCTATTCGCGGAAGTGCGCGCGGAATTGTACGGTGCCGTAGTTCCCGACGAATCGGACCACCAACGTGTGGGAGGACTCGTACGACTAACGGACGATGCCTACCGTCGGCGCCGCCGCGGCGCCTTAGGTGCCAAGGCGGTGGCAAGCGTGCTCAGGGTGGCCAAGGCGCTCCGACCCGAGACAGTTGAGCGGGTCTTCCCGGAACTGGTCGCCGCCTCGACGGCCGTCGACCTGCTGCGCGACGATTCAATGCCGGAAGGATATGCCTTCTACGATCGAGTCGTCGTCGACGAAGCCCAAGACCTCACCCTGCTTGAGACATCGGTCGTGGTGGAATATTGCCGCGCGATTGCCCGTGAAATGGATTGGTCGCCTTGGTTGCTGTTGGCCGGCGACGACGGTCAGACGGTTCGACCGTCGGGTTTCGACTGGGGTGCCGTCAACGACCTGCTGGCGCGCAGGATACACCCGCCGAGGAAGTTCCCGTTGGCGGGGAATCTGCGCTGTCCGACAAGAGTTGCCGATGTGGTCGACCGTGCATCCCGACGTTACGTTGACCTAGGCAAGCCTCAGCGACCGACGAAGCAACAGCGGGAGGCGGTTGGTCGGGATGTCGATGCGCAGATCTTCCACGTCGCCGTGTCCCAACACGAGGCCAGTGCGCTTCTGGAGCATCTGAAGGAGCTGGAGACCGTGGCCGTCGTGTGTCCCGAGTCCGACGTTCCGAAGTGGGTTCCGGAGGCGCTTCGCGACATCGTGCTCACCTCGGCGGACGCCAAGGGACTCGAATACCAAACGGTCTGCGTGCTTGATCCGGGTAGAACCCTGCTGCGATTGGGGGAAGCCGAGAACTACGGGAGGGATGCCGCCCGGCTCGGAGAGCATATGCGCCGTACGGCCATCGACCAGCTCCGTGTTGCCCTGAGCCGCCCGACGGAGACATTGGTGTTCGTGGATGTCGACGCGGACGACAGGACGCTTGAGCTTAGCCGGGAATTGCTCGGTGATGCTGCCCGGTACGAACCGGAAGACTTGGTGGAGCATCTTGCCGATGTAGAGACGACCGTCGAGGAACGAGTCGATCGTCGCATCGATGAGGCGCGTGCTCTCGTTGGTGAGCGGCCGGGACGTGCATGGCAACGGGCGGACCAGGCCGTCAAGCTGCTTGGCGATCCCGACCTGCCGAACGGCGTCGTGGACAAGGAGATCCGCCACCGAGCCCGAACGACGTTGCTCGCCACGGCGGCACGCCTCCTTGTTGACGGTGTTCCCGAGGGTGTCGCGCGGGATGAAGTCACCGAGGTGGCCTGGTCTGTCGCTGCCGACCTCGACTTGCCTGTGGCCGCAGACCGTCGCCCGATTGAGCCGAGCAACCTTCGAACGGCCCCTGGTCCAACTAGCACTGGCGCACCGACGACTTCCGCGTCACTAAACCAACACGCCCTCAAGGAACTCGAGATGTGGAGCGCAGCAGCGGACAAGGCGGCAATGGCACCGTTCGGTCTACTTGACGCCACGCTCGCACTCGACGATGCAGGCGATTGGCTTCGGTCGGCCCTTCCACCCGTCGCACAAACATTGCGTCGCGCGGTAGAGGATCACGCGTCCGCACCACGTCAAGCAAAGCACTACGGCGGGAAGGTGGAGGGGTGGCTTCGGTTGACGGGGTACCCGGGCGACATTCCGCAGGAAGCGCGCCGGCTGCGCGTTGCGGCAGTCGAGACCTTGATTGACGACGACGCGGAGTCTGCGGATCGCGTGCTGACGAAAGTCGTCCCTGAAGAGACGAGCCTGACGGCCCGCGTGCGGGAAGCCCAGGGCAGGTTCGAGGAGGCGGCGGAAGCATTCGAACGCGCTGAGTTGCCGACGGACGCACTACGCGCTTGGCGTCTTGCCGGACGGTGGGAGCAGGCAGTTCGGCTGGCCAACGGCAACGAGCGGGCCGACCTTGAATGGTTGGCCGAACTACAACGCGCCGTGGACAGGCGGCCAACGGATCTGGGCGAAAGATTGACCCCAGGGGAACGCGAAAGACTAGAGCGCGTCGTGGGACGAGCGACGAAAGCATAGTGTGATTGCAGTTGGTGAACGGCGGACGCTGACCAAAATTCGTCCTGCTTTTGCCAAACCGCCCCCAAAGGTTGAAGACATCGGGCTTGGCCGAAGTAGATGGCTCCTGGGGGCGATTCCTTCTTTCTCGACGGCTTACGGCAGCGTGGGATGGCGCCGATCCGACTCAAGGCCGGTAGCTAGGCCCGCTCCCCGGCCCCAACTGCGTCTTAACCACCTTCCACGCGTCCTCGATGAAGTCAACCAACAGCGGCCGCGTGTCCCGAGGGTCGATGATCTCCTCGATGCCGAAGGCGTGGGCGTTGCGGAACGGTGACGAGATAGCCTGTAGCCGTGCCTCGATCTCTTGGCGCCTGGCCTCCGGATCCGGGGCGTTCTCGATGTCCCGCTTGTAGGCGATGGCGGTGCCGCCCTCGATATGCATCGAGCCGCCGTGGGTGGACGGCCAGCAGTAGCGGCGATACAGGGCGTTGCCGCCGCGCTGGTGCAGGCCGCCGGCGACGCCGTATAGCTGGCGGAGGACGAAGCAGACGAAAGGTGTCTTGCTCTGGGTGTGCGTGGTCACGACGCGGGCGCCGGCGCGGACGATGCCGAGTTCCTCTTGAGCCCGGCCCACCGAGAATCCCGGTTCGTCCGCGAAGTAGACCAGGGGCAGGTGGAAGGTGTCGCAGAGTTCGATCAGGCGGATGGTCTTCTCGCCGGCGGCGATGTCCATGGACCCGCCGTTGTACTTC
>CAZJRX010000004.1:26854-33285 GCA_964548145.1 uncultured Pseudomonadales bacterium
GGGCGAGACCGGTTACACGGGCGCGGCCGTAGTACGGGCCGATTTCGAAGAAGCTGTCCTTGTCGAGGACGGCGTCGAGTATCCGTCGTGGGTCGTAGATGCGGCGCCGGTTGCGGGGCACCGCCGATATCAATGATTCCTCGCGGCGTTCGGGATCGTCTCCCGGCTCGATGACCGGCGGTGCCTCCCATACGTTGGCGGGCAGATAGGACAGGAATTGGCGAATCTGCCCGATGGCGTCCGCTTCGTCCTCGGCGAGATTCATGATGACGCCGTTCTTGACCTGGATACGCTCGTCGCCGAGATCCTCCTTGGTGATCTCTTGACCGGTGGCTTGTTCGACGACTTTCGGGCCGGCGACGAAGATCTGGCTCGTGTTGCGCACCATCACGTTGAAGTGGCAGAGGCAGGCCTGCACCGCCGGCAAGCCGGCGACGGAGCCGAGTACCGCCGAGACGACGGGCACGAGCTGCAGCAACTCGGCAGAGAGATTCGTTCCGGCGCCCCCGGGCAGGTAGGTCCGACCCATCTTCTCGAAGGTCTTGACACTGCCGCCCGTGGCGTCGAGCAGGCGCACGTAGGGAATTCGCGCCTGGCGGGCGAACTGCTCCGCGAAGCCGCCCTTGTTGCCGATCGCGGCATCGGCGGAACCGCCGCGGATCGTGAAGTCGCCGCCGGAGACGGCCACCTTGCGACGGTCGATCAGGACTGTTCCGGCGACCGAGTTCGCAGGTTTCAGCCCAACGACGGTGTCGTCCTCCCACTGCGCGGTGCCGGCGATGGCGCCGACTTCGTGGAACGTGCCCGGATCCTCGAGCAGCGCGATGCGCTCGCGGACAGTCAAACGACCCCGAGAGTGGTGGAAGGCGACGCTGTCGGCGCCACCCATCTCCTTCGCGAACTCCGTTTGCGCGCGGAGTTCGTCGACGTCCTTCTCCCAGCTCATCGGTCTGCCCCTACCCATGCCTGCGGGGCGGTCGCGTAGGGGCGGGGCTTGTCCCCGCCCGCGTCCGCTCGAAACATGGGCAAGGCTCGGGTACGGGCGAGCGCGTGCTCATCGGGCACGTTCGGGTCGCCCTACGCCGCGTCGTCCTCCATGAACCCGTTAAGCCGTTCGGTGGCCTCGAGGAAATCCTCCATGAAGTCGTAGACCACCTGACGGGCGGACTGCACCTGATTCATGAGGCCCACCGCCTGGCCGACGAAATAGGTCGTCAACTGCTTCGCGCCGGGATGTCCGGTTTCGGCGAGGCGCGCGATCTTGCCGAGAGCCGGCTCGCTGATCAGTTGCTGCAGTGGCATCGGGAGCGGATCGGGCGCTTCCTCGGCGTGCCACGCATCGGTCCATGGCGAACGCAGTTGGCGCGTGTACTTGCCGGTGCGGCTTCGCGAACGCACGGTTTGGCGTGAGTTGGCGGCCAGGAACTTCTCCTTTACGGCGGGCGCGGTTTCGGCTTCGGCGGTGGTCAACCAGACCGATCCCGTCCACGCGCCGTGGGCACCCATGGCCATCACGGCTGCCATTTGCCGGCCGGTGGCGATGCCGCCTGCCGCGAGGATGGGGATCTCGCCGTAGGGCTTGGTCGCTTCGATGACCTCCGGAATGAGCACCAGCGTCGACACCTCGCCGCAGTGACCACCAGCCTCGGTGCCGGACACCACCAGGATGTCGGTACCCGCCTCGGCGTGCTTGATGGCGTGCTCCCGGGCACCGCAAAGCGCGGCGACCGGTACGCCTTCCCGCCTGCCGCGTTCAAGCATGAACGGCGGCGGGACCCCCAACGCATTGGCGACCAGCTTAATGGGATGCGCGAAGGCCGCGTCGAGCACGATGGACGCCCCCTTCTCGCGCATGTTGTCGCCCACGCCCCGTCGGGGTTGCTCGACGTAGAGGTCGTCGGTGGGGATGTCGAATTGCGCGAGCAGGTTGCGCACGTACTCCTTGTGTTCCGGCGGGATGCGGGCGCGGATCTCCTCGGCGGCGAGGGACTCCTCCTTGCTGTCCAAGCTCGTGGGAACGAGCAGGTCGATGCCGTAAGGCTTGCCCTTGACCTGATCGTCGATCCAGGACAGTTCGATGTCGAGCGTCTCCGGCGAATGGCCGACGGCGCCGAGTACGCCGAATCCGCCGGCGTTGCTCACTGCGGCGACCACATCGCGGCAGTGGCTGAAGGCGACGAGCGGGAACTCGCAGCCGAGCATGTCACATATCGGTGACTTCACGATTCTTCCCCCAAGGAAATGCGTTGTTGTGGTTATTATGCCGAATAACCGGACGCGCCCGCTGAAGTGTGGAGACCCTGCGCAGTGCACCCACTCGAATCCGACAAGCCCTTGATCGTCTACATGGACATCAAGAGCCCCTACGCCTACCTTGCCAAGGATCCCACCCGGCAACTCGAGGACGACTTCGGCATCGCCATCGACTGGCGTCCGCTGACGTTGAACATCCCGAGCTTCCTGGGTTCTGCCAAGGTGAACGAGACCGGCAAGGTCGTCGAAGAGAACCGCACGCCCCGGCAATGGCAGGGCGTGCGCTACGCCTACATGGATGCCAAGCGCTACGCCCGCTTGAACGAAATCCTGATCTACGGGCCGCGGAAGATCTGGGACTCGTCGCTCGCGGGCATCGGCATGCTGTGGGCCAAACGCGCCGGGCGGGATGTCCTGAAGGGCTATATGGATCGCGTCTACGAACGGTTCTGGCGACGGGAACTCGACATCGAAGACGAAGACGTCGTGGCGGCGTTGATTGCCGAATCCGGGGGCGACGCGGCAGGCTATCGCGGCTTCCTGGCGGGGGAGGGACGTCGCGAGCACGATGCCCTGCAGGCGCAACTGCACGGTGCCGGGTTGTTCGGTGTTCCGAGCTACGTGATCGACGGCGAGGTGTTCTTCGGGCGCGAGCACCTGCCGGCGATCCGCTGGATCCTTGGTGGGCGCCGGGGGGTGGCCCCGGATATCGCCTATGACCGTTTCGAGTCTGGCTCATGATCGGCTTCGCGTTCGACTACACCAGCATTGCATCGCTGTTGGCTTTCGGGCCGACCTGCGCCTTGGCGGACGAGTTCGGCATCGCCATCGAATGGCTGCCAATGCCCGGCATTGGTCGCCCGGGACCGGCGAGACCGACGCGGCGGGAGGAGTCCGTGGCGGAGCGTCACGGCCGCGTTCGTGCCGAGTACTACGCGATGGACGCCGCCAGGTATGCGCGGTGGCAGGGGATCGAGATCAACTGCGACGCCGCGGGCGTCGATTCGGCCCTGGCTTGTGCCGGTGGCCTGTGGGCGGAACGACACGGTGTTGCCCACGCTTACCACCGGTTCGTATTCGCCGAGTTCTGGGAGCAGTGCCTGGACATCGAAGATCCAGCGACCCTTGCCGCCGTGCTGGACGAACTTGGTGCGCCGGGGTTCAGCGGTCAGGACTTCGAGGTCACGCTGGCGGCACACCGGGCGTCGGTCGAAGGCCGCGGGGTGCACACGTTGCCCGCATACCTGGTGGAGGAGCAGGTGTTCGTCGGCCGGGCGCACCTGCCGATGATCCGCTGGATATTGCAGGGTCGGGACGGACCCGGACCGCTGTAGTGAACCGCCACGGCTTTGGTTCACACCCCGTAGGCGCGGTCGCCCGCTCTCTGAAGCCGTGCGGTTTCGACGCTCGGGACGGGACAAGCCCGTCCCCTACGGGTCTGTGCCGCTTTCTGAAGCCGTGCCGTTCGGCTGCGCGGGACGGGACAAGCCGGTCCCCTACGGGGCGTTGCCGTTCTGTCGTCCAGACCTGTGCGGCGCTGGTGACGTGGTTTGTTGTCTTCGGTTCGACGCCCGTTGTCGGCAGCGAACCAAGCCACGGTTTCGCGTATTTCGGCGACCTGAAATACCCGAAGGACATGGCCCGATTCGACTACGCGAATCCCGATGCGCCGAAGGGCGGCACGGTCCGGCTGCCAGCCATCGGGTCGTTCAACAACCTAAACCCATACGTCGACAAGGGCATCCTCCCCTACTTCATGGACCCGCGCATCGGTTCGGCGATCTACCACCCGTTGATGAAGGCTTCGGAAGACGAACTGGCTTCGTACTACGGTCTCCTCGCCGAGAGCGTCGAAGTCGCCGACGACTACGGTTGGGTCACCTACACGTTGCGCGACAACGCATACTGGCACGATGGCCAGCCGGTGACCGTGGACGATGTCCTTTGGACGTTCGAGAAGCTCAAGACCGACGCGTCGATCAGTTGGCGAAGCGGCTACCGCGAAATCGCCGCCCTCGAACGCGTAGGACCGCGTTCGTTCAAGTTCGTGTTCAGCGAGGATGCGGAAAAGACACCGCACCTCATCGTCCAGACCACCGGGTTCACCACGCTTCCGAAGCACTATTGGGAGAACCGGGACTTCGGGGCGACCACCCTGGAGCCGCCGTTGGGAAATGCAGCCTATCGCATCGGCAGGATCGACCCCGGTCACAAAATCGCCTTTGAACGGGTAGAAGACTATTGGGCCCGGGATCTCAACATCTCCGTCGGCCACTTCAACTTCGACCGCTTCGAGGTCATCTACTTCTTCGACGAGAACGTCATGCTCCAGGCGATGCGGGCTGGCGTCTTCGACTACTACCGGGACCAGAACGAGGCCACGTGGGCAACCGCCTACGACTTCGAGGGCTATCGCCGGGGCCTGTTTCGCAAAGAGGCCTACACGATGGGCCCGTCCTACGGCATGCACTACGGCGTTGTGCTAAACACGCGGCGCGAGTTGTTCAAGGACATCCGGATCCGGGAGGCGCTGACGCTCGCCTACAACTTCGAGTGGGCGAACCGGGTCTATTGGCACAACGGCATGGCGCGCAACAACAGCTACTTCATGCTGTCCGGTATGCAAGCCAAGGGGTTGCCGGGCGAAGCGGAACTCGAACTCCTGGAACCGTTCCGCGGCCGGATTCCGGAGCGCGTGTTCACCCATCCCGTCGAGTTGCCGAAGAACCGCGTATTCGGTCGGAACCGCGAAGAACTGCGCAGGGCCCATGCGCTGCTCGACGACGCGGGCTGGGTGGTGCGGGATTTCGTACGCGTCAACGAAAAGACCGGTGAGCCGTTGACGTTCGAGTTCGCCGTCTCCTCGGTCGCCCACGTACGCATGCTGGTTCCGTTCGTGGACAACCTGAAACGGCTCGGCATCCATGCTGTCCTGCGCAGGATGGAGAACAACCTGATGATCAATCGGCTTCGCACCTACGACTTCGACACGACGATCCGGAAGTTCTACACGTTCAAGATTCCGCAACCGGCCCGGTTGCGAAGCCAGTTCACATCCCGCTACGCCGACCCGCCGAACATGACCAACTACGCGGGCATCAAGGACCCCGTTGTCGACATCCTCGTCGAGAAGGTCATTGCTGCCACCACGGAAGAGCAGATGAACACCGCCGGGCAGGCGCTCGATCGCGTGCTGCTGTGGAGCTTCTACTTGATTCCGGAAGGCTACCCGGTGGGGCGCAAGATCGTGTATTGGGACCGCTTCGGCCATCCGCCGCTAGGCATCGAGCACATGAATTGGACCGGATTCCCGCACCTGTGGTGGTTCGATGCCGCCAAGAGCGCACGCGTGGATGCTTGGCTAGCGGGACAGGGCGAGTAGATTGGCAACGCGACGGCGACGCACCCTAGATGCCTTGAAGACGTTCGCATCGGTCGTCGCGTCGTCCTACATCTCTCGCCGGATCGCCCTCATCTTCCCGACCCTTATTGGCATCCTGCTGGTCAACTTCGTGATCATCCAGGTCGCACCGGGCGGTCCGGTCGATCAGGCCATCGCACGCCTGCAGGGGGAGGGCGTGGCCGCGACCGCGGCGATCGGCGGCGGCGGTGACGGCGGACCCGCAGCGCTTGATCCCAGTACGCCGAGCAGCTACGAGTTCGCAAGAGGGATCGATCCAGACCTCATCGAGGAACTCGAACGGCAATTCGGTTTCGACAAGCCGGCCCACGTCCGCTTCTTCAAGATGCTTGGCGACTACTTCACCTTCGACTTCGGGACGAGCTTCTACCAGGACGTCGCCGTCGTCGACCTGGTGATCGAACGGCTTCCGGTGTCGCTGTCGCTCGGCGGTGCGACGCTCCTGATCGTGTACCTGGTGTCGTTGCCCCTCGGCATCGGCAAGGCGATTCGCGACGGCACGTCGTTTGACGTTGTTACGAGCCTGGTGATTCTCGTCGCGTACGCCATTCCCGGTTTCGTCCTGGCCATGTTGCTGGTGATCGTGTTCTGCGGCGGCGAGTTCCTCGACTGGTTCCCGCTGCGCGGTCTCATATCGGAGAACTATTCGGAACTCGGTTTCTGGGAACGTGTCGGCGACCGGCTGTGGCATCTCGCCATGCCGGTGGCGGCGCTGGCGGCGGGTAGTTTCGCGACGTTGACCTTGCTGACCAAGAAC
>CAZJRX010000005.1:0-32955 GCA_964548145.1 uncultured Pseudomonadales bacterium
GATTCGTATGGAGTTTCGTCATGGCACCAAGCGGCTGGTGAGAAATGCGGGCTAGACTTGGACATCGCTAACTCCCCCTTCCAGGCGAACCTGACCGTTTAGCGTAGTTGGAGCGCTATTGGTTCACGACACTACCGGTTTCGATACGAACGCGCATCCCAAGTTGACGTGTCGCACAGGGCCACCTTGACTACCATCGGGTGCCGCCCATACTCGCCCAGACGAAGCTTATCGAGCCTGCGCTCATGCACCGGGGAAGCAGCGACGCCGCCAAGGTGCGGGAACTCATGCGGCGCCTCGGCGAAGAAGCCCGAGGACCGGGCCGAGTCTTCCTGGTGGGCGGTGCCTCGGCGGTGACCATCGGCTGGCGGCCGACCACGCTGGACGTCGACCTGAAACTCGACCCCGAACCGCCGGGTGTCTTCGAAGCCATCGCCCGTGCGAAGGACGCGTTGGCCATCAACATCGAGCTGGCGGCGCCGGACGAGTTCATCCCACCGCTCCCGGACTGGCAGGCCCGCAGCCCGTTCATCACGCGTCATGGCGCGGTCGATTTCCACCACTACGACTTCTACGCACAGGCTCTCGCAAAGATCGAGCGAGGACATGAACTGGATCGACAGGACGTCGCGGCCATGCACACCCATCGGTTGATCGACGCCAATCGCCTGCCGTCGTTTCTCGACGCCATCGAATCGGGCTTGCTGCGCTACCCGGCCATCGATCCCGAGGTTTTCCGCGCCAAGGTTCTCGCCGCCGTTGCGATGTTGGAGGACAACAGCGGATGACGTCGGTTGCGGACCAACTGCCCGGGGCGGATCTGGTCGGTACGGGGATCGAGGATCTGCGCCGCGGGGCGTTCACCGTCGAAGCGCTCTTGGTGGCCGTGGGTGCCCGCCGGCTGCGGGCGGCGGGCTTGGCGGTTCCCGAGACACCGGGATGGCCCACGGAACCGGAACACGCCCTCTACGATGCCATCGGCCGCTCCGGGGTCGCCGATTCGCACGCCCACTACAACTCGCTGATCCGCCGCCTGGTCAGTTTCGAGCGTGCGCTGGAGCGTCAATACCGACAACGCCAGCGTTAGTCTTCCGTTTTGCGTTCGCCACGGCGCACTGGCAGAGTCACCCGGATGGGGTACGGATCGGCTCGAGCGTTCGCGGGGATCGCCGTCGTGGCGGCGATGGCCGGTGCCGCGGAGCCGCTACAGGTGGCGGTCGCGTCGAACTTCCAGAGCGCGTGGAAGCTCCTGGAGGCGGGTTTCCCCGATGATGTGGTGGCGACCTTCGGTTCATCGGGACTGCTTTATGCGCAGATTGTCCAGGGGCGCCGGTTCGACGTGTTTCTCTCGGCGGACGCGGCCCGCCCCCAGGCACTGGTCGCCGAGAGCAAGGCCAGTTCGCCGATCACCTACGCGAACGGCCGACTGGTGCTGGTCGTCAATCGGGGTACGCCCGGGCCGGATTGGCTGTCGGCGGACAAGCGCGTGGCGCTGGCCAATCCGGAGACGGCCCCGTATGGCCGAGCCGCATTGGAGGTCGTGAATCGGCTGGGTGCCGAGCCGAAACGGATCAACGCCCTGAACGTCGCCCAGGCTTTCCATTTCGCGGCCACCGGCGCGGCGGATGGCGCTTTCGCGGCGCTCGCGCAGGTGGTGGACCAGGACTTGGCCCCGGCGCGGTACTGGGTCGTGCCCGAGGCGTTGTACGCGCCGATCGAGCAGGTTGGCGTGGTCCTTGCCGGGCCGCGCGAACGGGCTGCGAAGAAGTTCCTGGACTACTTGGGAAGTGCACGGGCACGGGAGCTGATTCAAAGGTCCGGCTACCGCTTGGGAGGCACCCATATTGGCCATTGAAGCGGCTTGTTCGGTCGCGAGCGCATGCGGGAGATACGTCCAGGCGGAACCAATCGCGTTGGTACCGCGGGGGACAGTCTAGGTGCCGGTCGCCGCTGACATCGTGCAAGCGGCGTGGGTGACGGGGTTGCTTGCCTTGACCACCACGGTGGTTCTGCTCGTCGTCTCGCCGCCGTTGTGCTGGTGGATGGCCCGGACGGGTTCGAGGTGGCGAGCGCCGGTGGAGGCGCTGGTTGCACTGCCGCTGGTGCTGCCGCCGACGGTGTTGGGGTTCTATCTGCTGCTCGCCATGGCACCGAGCGGACCCCTCGGGGCTATCGCGGAGGCTGTCGCAGGTGCGCCGCTTGCTTTCACGTTCGCGGGGTTGGTGATCGGCTCGATCATCTATTCCCTGCCGTTCGTCGCCGGGCCTTTGGCTTCCGCATTCCGCACCACCGACGATCATCTCCTGGAAGCTGCGGCGAGCCTGGGTGTCGCGCCGGTGGTCCGGTTCCTGCGCCTGGTGCTGCCGATGCACCGCAAGGCGCTCGTTGCCGCCGGTGTCCTGGGGTTCGCGCACACCGTGGGCGAATTCGGCATCGTCCTCATGATCGGCGGCAACATTCCTGGTGAAACCCGGGTGCTGTCCATCGCGCTGTTCGACCGTGTCGAGATGCTCGACTATGGCGGTGCGCATGTGATCGCGGCATCGCTCCTGGTGTTCTCGCTGGTGGTGTTGACGTTCACCTACCGCTGGCTGCGCGTTCCATGAAGCTCAAGGTGCAGGGCCAATTGGCACGCGATACCGGTTTCCGCCTTAAGGTCGACCTCGATGTCGACCTCGACGGTGTGGCCGCCCTGGTGGGTGCGTCCGGATCCGGCAAGTCGACCCTGCTACGCGTGGTCGCGGGCTTCGAGCCGAATGCTCCGGTGACCGTCGAGGTGGACGGCGAGACCTGGCAAGGCGTCGAGGCGAATCTCGCCGCGTTCCGTCGACCGGTGGGTACCGTGTTCCAGGAAGCCAGGTTGTTCCCGCACCTCGACGCGCGCGACAACCTGGGTTTCGCGAAGCAGGCCAGGCGACCGGGCACGCGCCTCGGATTCGACGAGGTCGTGGACTTCCTGGACCTGGCGCCGCTGCTTGGCCAGTATCCGCGGGAACTCTCGGGCGGTCAGCGCCAACGCGTGGCGCTTGGCCGGACCCTGCTGTCGCCGGCCAAGCTGTGGCTCTTCGACGAACCGATGTCGGCGCTGGATTCGGCGTCCCGACGCGAGATCGCTCCCTACCTCGCACGTCTATGCCGCCGCCACGACGTACCCATCATCTACGTCTCGCACACCTTGGCGGAGGTATTGACGATGGCCGACCAGGTCATGGTGGCGGTCGATGGCGAGGTGTCGCGGGTGGAATCGGTCGGCGAGTTCTCGACATCCTTCGCTTCGCCGTCGCTCGGCGACGAATCGGGTGCGGTCGTGACGTGCCGATTCAAGACGTTCGACCGGCGCTACCGGCTATCTGAACTGTCGCTTGGGGCTGCATCGCTGTTCGTGCGGGGCGACCTGTCGTCGTCAGGCCCTCGGATACTGCTGCACATACCGGCTCGCGACGTCAGCTTGGCCACGACGCCGGTCGACGGGTTGAGCATCCTCAACCGCGTCGATGGCGTTATCGACGCGTTGGACGACCAGGGTGACTCGGTGTTGGCAAGGATACGCGCAAGCGATGGTCAATCCCTGCTGGCACGCGTAACCCGGCGATCGGTCGACGAACTCGAACTCGAGGCGGGGACGAGCGTACAAGCCCTGATCAAGTCGGTGGCGGTGCGTACCGACGCGCCCCTATGACGACGCGCCGCTGCCGTGGGCCCCTCCGACACCCTCGCACGGCGTTTTGTGGCTGCTTAGCGGATGGTGATGGCCGCAACGGGCAGTTCGGCGAACATCTCCGGCGCGTAAATGGCTTCCACCCGGGCCGGCGGCAGTCGGAATTTGCCGGCGGCGTTGTACCGGACGCTGTAGCGCAGGGTCGTTCTCCCCTTTGGGACGTAGCGGAAATAGGCCCGGTAGCTATCGAAGCCGCGTTCGGTGAACACCGGCCAGCGGTCGCCCGACTGATATCGGTCGGCGAGCATGGTGGAGTCACCGCCAAGGCCGCTGCCGAGCACGACCGCGCCAGGCGGCAGCGGATCATCGACTACGACCCAGGTCATGTCGCGGTCCGCATCTACTGCCAGTTCGACGTGCGCGACGTCGCCACGCCGCCAGCCGCGGCGTGTCTTCTCCTCGACCTCTACGGTTCTCGTGATGCGGTATCCGCGCCACGCGGCTTCGCGAATCGGCACCGCCGCACGCATCTCCACGAGCGCCCAGGGTGCCCCGGTGCCTTCGTGTTCCAGCTTCAACGTCTTCCCGGCGGACCAGGGGAGGTCGATCCGGGCCGGCGGCTCGGTGTCGTGCCAGACCGGGCGGTGCTTGCTTGCACCCATCTCGACAAGGCTCGTGCCCGACACGGGTTGTTCGAAGGCTGCCGCGAACCGTGACGTCGCCACGGCGCCCCAGGCGTTGGCCACGGTGGTGTCCCAGCGGCCGCGCTGCTGGCGCCCGACAAGGCCCCGCATCAGGCGCGGCATGTCGGCCTGCCAGTCCGGTTCGTCGAGTAGCGTGACGACGGCACGGGCGGCATTGCTGTCGGTGGATGCCATGAGCCAGGCGAGCTGATCCCGGTACTCGGTGGAGAACCCGAGCGAGGTGCCCTGCAGGTTCAACCGCGATCGCAGGATGGCCTTGGCGGCGGCGAGATCCGGGTGCGCGGGCACGACGCGGTCGAGTGTGTCGATCCAGTCCAGGAGTGCGGAGGTGGGGAGCAACTCCAGGTCGGGGTCGAAGTCGTCGAGCGTGGGCTCATCGACGACGTTCTGGCCTGCGAGCGCGGCGAGTGCGCTGAGTCTCGACAATCTCGACGTTGCGCGGGGGAAGGCCGGGTGACGCCGAGTGTCGTTCTGGAGGAAGGCCCAGAGACCTGAAGTTAGCCGGGAGCGAGGCCGCTCCGGCACGGTCCAGCCATTGGCCCTCCCGATCGTCAACACGTATGCCGTGAGCACGGGTGAACCGTCCAGGTTCTCGCTTGGGAAGTATTTGAGCAACCCCTCCCAGTCCATCCAGTTCTCGATGTCCCCCATGACCCTCGACCACCGCTTGGGGTCGTTGAGCGCGACGGCGGTGGAAACCTGTCGCTCCAGGCTGGTGTAGGGGTACTCGGCCATGTATTCGTGCATGGCGCCGAGACCGCCGGCGATGCGGCTTCGCAGCGAGACGGCGACGCCTCCCCGGTTCGGTTGCGCTCTGGCCGGCGATGCCACGGGGAGATCCATTGGCCGATCGAGGCGGACCAGCGTTGCCTGCTGGACACGCACGGGAATCGCCGGGGCGACGACCTGTCGCGTGCCCAAGCGGTCGCTGGCATGCTCCGACGCGGCAGTCACATCCCAATCCAGATGATCGATGCCGGCTGGAACCCTGACCCGCCAGGAGGCTTCATCCGACTCGCCGGGTGCTAACGACAATGTCCGCCGTCGCAGTCTCGGCAGCCCTGTGGCGCTGGCCACCACGTCGATCCGTTGCGGCGCGTCGGACGCATTGCGCACGGCAAACGTCGCCTGGAAGCGGTCCCCTTCGCGCAGGCGAGGCGGCAGGGCGTCGTGCAGAACGAGATCCTGGGTCGTGCGGATCGTGGCTTCGCCGGTGCCGAAAAGGTGCGCGCCGGCCGTTGCGATGGCGACGATCCGGAAGGCGGACACCAGATCGTTCAGCGGGACTTCGATCTCGGCGTTCCCGTCGTCATCGAGGGCGATCCGGCCGCGCCACAGCAGCAGCGGGTCGAAGTGTTCCCGGCGGAACGTGGCGCCGGTGGCATGGGGGACGTAGCCCGAAGCGTCAGTGGCCATCCAGAGGCGCCTGCCACCTCGGGGCAGGTAGGGATCCCCCACAGGTCTCTCCGCCACCGCCGGTAGCGTCAAAGAGTCATCCATCGCGTCCGAACTGCTCCTTGATGAGACGTCGGGGGGGCGCCACCGCATCATGTACTCGAGAATCTCGGCGGAACGGTTGGGCCACATGTCGAGCAGGCCTTCGTCGACGACGTAGAGGGCGAGTTCAGCGCCCCTGGGCGGTAGGTTGTCGGGGTTCCTCACCGTGATCCGAACGCGGGCCCTATCCCTCGTCCGGTACGAGTCGCGTTCGGGTTCCACCACCACGTCGAGCTTGTTTGCCTCGTCGCTCACCTCGATCTCGGTGCTGGCGGTCACCTTGTCGGGCCGCCATGACGCCAGGTCCAATCGTGCTCGGTTGCCGACCACTTCAAGCGGGCCCGGCAAGCGATCCGCGGGTCCCGACCCCCGGTTGGCGATGGCCAAAACGGAGACTTGGACATTCGGCGCGTAGTTCGGCTTGACTGGCACGTCGATCGTGCGTGAGCCGTTCGCCTGCACAACGAACGCGTCGAGGACGCCTTCACGCTCGATGCTCACCAATGCGGTTGCCTTCTCGAACGGTACCGACAGCCGGATCGGCGCGGTTTCGCCGGGCGCGAACTCGCCATCGCCCACGACGCTGACAATGGGATCCGGACGCCTTGGATCGATTCGTGCCGACGTGCGCGTGACGCGGCCCCGTTCGTCCCGCGCGGTTGCCCGTAGCACGGCGGACTTGAAACTCCCGTTGCTCTGCTCGTCGAATCGGGTCAGGTGCGCGGGAATGCGGCAGGCGAAGATGCCCTCGGCGTTGGTGATTCCGGAACAGGAGCTTTCGACGTTCCGGTCCTCGACTCGGCGGCGAGCACGGAAGCCGCCAGGCAGCCGCTGGTCCACCAAGTGACTGGTACGCATCAGGAGGTCAGCTTCGACGGCAATGCCGGCGACAGGCGCGCCGGCCGGGTCACGGGCGCGAATGTGGGCGGCCACCTGCGGGGTCGTTCCCGGCGCTACGGCAACGGCATGCAAATTCCCGGAGGAGTTACCCTCGATCCGAAGTCGAATCGCCGCCGGCCAGATGTCGAACCCCTTCGATGCCGTCCTGACCTGCCCGTTGTCGTCCCGGTAGTCCATTTCCACCCGCAGCGAGACACCATCCTTGGACTCGGGCAGGTCCCCGATGTCCAGGTGTGCCTTCCCGGATTCATCCAACGTGACATCGGTGGTACGGGTTTCGTCGCGGGCAGGCTGTTCCCGATCCCCGAAGTCCTCGTTGTGCCGGCGGTAGAACGTCGTCCGCACCGTTACGGGCAGATTCGCGGTGCCGCCACCGGCTGTGTGTTGAACGTCTAGGTCGAGCGGTATGGATGCTGGCGCGACGATTGGTTCTGTGGGCGTCGTGACTTCTGCGCGAAGGGACGCGACGCGGAAGCGTTCCACGCGGAACTGGGCCGACGTCAGGTCCGTTTCGTCGACACGGAGCTTGACGTCGTACTGGCCGAGCGATGCATCCTCGGGTAGCTCGAACGCGCTTACTGCGGCGCCGGTCGCGTCGAGAGCGATGTCCTCGGCATGCACCTCGCCCAGGATCCTGTGGTCGATCGACAGTCGAACTGATCTCATCGAGGCGTCGGGCAACGCGAAGCCGTCCGAGGTCGCGAGCCGCAGGACGTGTTTCATGGAAACCGTGTCGCCCGGCTGTAACAGGGAGCGATCGACGATGGTGTGCGCCTTGAGAGAAAGGTTGTCTTTCTCGCCAGACCACGCTCTAGACCACGCATCGCTGGGTAGTCCGATGGGTATGGCGACGAACCCTCGGTCCGAGTCCTTGCGCGCCGACACGAGATAATGGGGGCGTGAACAGCCATCGACATCGGATAGGGGGACGGCAACCCGGGCCAACCCGTCCGCGTCGCTTCGGCCGTGCCACAGCGAATCCCCCGTGCACCCATCGGTGATCCTCAGTGCCACATCGGCGAGGGGTCGACCATCGGTGAAACGGGTCACCCAAACCAGCGAGGACTCGCGCCCGAGCTTGAAGTGCACGTCGAGATCGGTGGCAATGGCCTTGCCGAGCACATAGCGGGTATTGGGGATGGTCGCCGTGCGTGGCAGCTCAAGCTCCAGGATCTCAAGGCCTTGCCCGGCCAGCGGCACGGCGGCGGTTTGAAAAGCGCCCGCTTGTTCGAACGTGAGTTCAAACGGCGTCCCAGGTCCGTTCTCCCCTAGTAGCGGCGACTCGTAGCCGCCCCATTGGCTTGATTGACCATGGCGGGTGTCCTCGAACTGCTGTAGCCAATGGCTGAGATCTTGATCGTCGGTAACCGCGAGGCGGCGTCCGCGCAGTGTTGGCGGAGGACGGTAGAAGACGCCGGGGGCCGTTGCATCCCGACCGGTTGGTACGACCATATTCCCGTGCCCGAACGTGCCGTTCGTGGGGGGCGTTCCTATCTGGACAACCGCAGGGTAGTCATCCTTGTTTGCCAGTGCTCGACCGTCGATGTCGACCAACGGCCCCGTCGCGTCGCGTGAAATTTCCACCCGGTAGGAACTGTCACCAGCAATCGTTCCCTCGAATTCGGCGTCCTCGACGTACGGGCCATCCGCCACCACGGTGGGCAGACCGTGGTGGCCATGTGTAGGAAATTTCGATGGGGCCGTCGATGATGTTCGGACCCCCGGTGTGGAAGACGTGCTCGCGTGGTCCGGTCAACCGCTCCCCGGCCAGCGTCCGGACTCCACGGCGCAGGCTGAACCGGCAACGCTCGGCGCTTGGGACGTCGTAGGCGAAGTCGTAGACCCAGTTGCGCTCGTCGATCCAACGGCCGTTGCCGGGAACGCCGCACGCCACGACGAACGGGTCCGCACTCCCGGGATCGCCGAGCGCGACCATGGTATCGGAGAAGCGGACGGCGACCTGACTGACGTCCTTGGTATAGCCGGTGGGCGAGAAGGACTCGATCCGTGGCTCCGCGCCGGCATGCCACGCCGCCACGATTAGGATCGCCGTGCCTTTCGCCGCGTGGCCTCGCATCCGTTCAGTCCGGCTGGATCGCGAGCTGGTTTTCCACCTGGTTGGCGTACTGGCGCAGGAAGTACGTCGCTTGTTCCGGCGGACACGTCGCCAGGTCGTCGAAGAACGTCTGGCGGCCGCGCGGGCTCGTGTCGGTCAAGTCCGCGTCGGTCCCGGCGAGGCGGGCGCGGGCGTAGTGATGCGTGGGGTACGCGACGAGGTTCGAAATGATCTTGCGGTCGATGTGGCGGGACAGTTCATCGGCGTCACTGAAAGCGTCGTCGATTGGTGGGGAGAAGTGCAGGTGAATGCGCCCCTTGAAGCCGCCGATGCCCGCTTCGATGCTCTCGATGTCGTCCTCGGGCCGTTTGCGATAGCGACCGTTCTTGGCGGCGAAATACAGTTCCCGGGCCTTGCCGGGTGCGCAGGGGTCGATCTCGTAGGTGATCGACACGGGAACCAGCCGCACGAGACCTAGCCAGTCGGTGATGCTCCGGGCATCGCCGCGGTAGGCGAGTTGCAGCATCTTCAAGAGGGCGGGTTCGGTTCGGTCGATACCGTCCTTCGACCGGCCCTCGCGCTGCGCGATCCATACCGACTCGCCGGCTTCGAGGGTGCGGCGCATATACGCGGACGTCTGCCGCATCGCCCGTAGTTGCGCCTTTGCGCCGCTGACGCCCCGGGGGACCAGGAAGGCCTTGTTGAGCCGCATCAGGTCGCTGCGGAAACCCGTTCCCAATAGGTTGTCGCCGATGGCCACCTGGGTCGTGGCGTGGCCTTGCAGCCAGAGGGCGTAGTTCAGCAGGGTTGGATCCAGCGCAATGTCGCGGTGATTGGAGATGAACAAGTAGGGCAAGGCCGGATCCAGAGCGTCCAAACCGTCGACCGTCATCCCGTCGGACGTTCGCTCAAGAAGGATCTTCAGGTAGCGCGCCATCAGGGTCTGCAAGTCGTGAACGGAGTGAAGCCGACGGGCCTTGCGGCGGATCAGCGCGCGCAGCGCCGGATAGGCGAAGGCGCGCAGTCCACCCGGCACCCCGGGTGCTGCGAACCGGCTCGCGAACGCCACGAACGACGGGTCGCCCGACAGCCGCGTGAGGGCGGAGCCAACCTCGTCGTCCCGGTACGGTCGGATGTCGTCGAACGTATCCGCGGTCAATGGTTCGGCTAGCAGGGGAATACCGGCATGGTTGCGAGCGCTCCGTGAAGCTGGGCCGTTTACACTAGCAGGCCAACGGTGCAACCGACAGGTGGACAGGTGCCCATGGGACTCGGAATCAAGCCGTTCACTCACGGCCTGCACGACGTTGGCGACGGCTGCTACGCGTGGGTCCAACCGGACGGTGGCTGGGGGTGGAGCAACGCCGGCTTGGTGGTAGACGGCGACGAGAGCCTGTTGGTCGACACCCTGTTCGACCTGAAGCTCACCCGGGAGATGCTGGCGGGCATGCGGGCGGCCGAGCCGAACGCCACGCGGACGTTCGACAAGCTGGTCAATACCCACGCCAATGCCGATCACTGCAACGGCAACGAACTCGTCGCGGAGGCACAGATCATCGCCTCGAGTGCCACTGCGGGTGAACTCTCAGCGGAACCGCCGGGTCGGCTGGCGAGCATCATGCGCGCGGCCCCCAACATGGGCGAGGCGGGGGAGTTCCTCATCCATTGCTTCAGTGCGTTCGATTTCGAGGGCATAACGCCGACCTTGCCGACGACGACGTTCGACGGCGATCACGAACTGCGCGTGGGGGACAAGACCGTCGCACTGAAGGAGGTCGGGCCCTGCCATACCGAGGGCGACACGCTTGTCTACGTGCCGGACGATGAGCTGATCTACACCGGCGATATCCTGTTCATCGAGGGACACCCGATCCTCTGGGTCGGGCCGGTGGGCAACTGGATCGACGCCTGCGACTACATGCTCGGCCTGCCCGTCGCGACCGTGGTGCCGGGCCACGGGCCGATCACCGACAAGCGTGGTGTGCAGGCGGTACGCGACTACCTGGTGTACATCCGGGACGAGGCGAAGCGCCGCTACGATGCGGGCTTGTCGGCCTTCGACGCCGCCATGGACATCTCGCTGGTCGACTACGACTCCTGGGGTGACGCCGAACGCATCGCGGTGAACGTTGCAACCCTGTACCGGGAATTCGGTGCGGCGCCGGGGTCCGCGGACCCGCTCGGCGCATTCGAAGCCATGGCCAGGATCCGCAAGGCGCGCGCAGCCACGTAGGGGCGGGCCTGTCCCCGCCCGCGTTGAGAACGACCTTCGCTAGCCCGCCTCGGCGCGTCGGTCGAAAAGGTCCAGCTTGGCCTTGCGAAGAGCGCCGACGGTTCGCGGTTCGGCCGAGATCTCGAGCGCCTGGTCGGTCTCGGCATCGTACTTCGGCCACGCTGGCAGCCCGTCGCCGTTGGGATCGCCGGACTTCGCGAAATTCGTCCAGTAGCCCACCATCAGTCGCGCCACCTCCGTGTCGGACGCACGCGGCTCGATGTCATTGCCGCCGTCACCGAAACCGAGATGGGGGTTGCCGAAAACGTACGGGATCTCCGCCGCATGGAACGCGCCGTAGGACGTGCCGGTTTCGCCGCCGAGATCGGGAACGTGGGTGAAGAAATACAGCCACGCCGGGTCGCCTGCGGCGCTCGCCGTACGAGCCCAGGTGCGCATCTCCCAGGCGAAGTACTCGTCCGAGAGCATCTGCTGCGCCGCCGTCCTGGTGCCGGCGGCGATGTCGGCGGCGTAGGCTTCGAGAGCGGCCGGTGCCAGGTCGCCCCAGGTCTCGGCGATATTCGCCCGGAACGTGTCCTCGTCGACCTCGGGCAAGGCCGGGAACAGCGTTGTGCCCTCGTCCGCGTTCGATCCCACGAGAATGGGTACGCGGTTGTGTTCCCCGGCCTGGACCAGCGCCGACATGCCTTGGGGGAACGCGTGGCCGTCGATGTAGACGATTCGGCCGCCGGGGTTCCAGGACGCCTCGGCGATCTTCGCGTAGAGCACGTCGGCGGGCATGGCGCGTAGGGCCGCGATGTCGAGGCCGCCGAGGGCTTCGCCGAGCGACTCGCCGACGGCGTGACCCGAGCGACCCGCGACCGTGTCCTCGGTAAGCGACGGATGCGCGCCGAAGCAACCGCCCGACTGGCCGATGGCCCGGTGCAGCAGGCCGTTCGCGAGCGGCGTTGCCATCAGGTAGCAGACACTCCAGGAGCCGGCGGATTCGCCGAACACGGTCACGTTGCCGGGATCGCCCCCGAAGGCGGCGATGTTGTCCCGGACCCACTCGAGTGCCGCCACCTGGTCGAGGATCCCGTAGTTGCCGGAGGCGCCGTGTGGCGACTCGGCAGAGAGCTCCGGATGTGCCAGGAACGCCAGCACGCCGAGGCGGCAGTTGATGCTGACCACGACGACGCCCTCGCTGGTAAGCGCGCCGCCGTCGTACATGGGCAGGTGGCCGTGGCCGATCTGCAGTCCGCCGCCGTGGATCCATACCATGACCGGCAGTCCGTCGCCGGGGCGCGCCCGGGTCCAGACGTTGAGGTAAAGGCAGTCTTCGCTCTTGTCGATGGGACCCCGGCTGTAGAAGCCGTCGATATCGCTCTGCCAGCACGGCGTGCCGAATTCAAGCGCGTCACGGGGCTCGGTCCAGGATTCGGGTGTTTGCGGTGCTCGCCAGCGCAGGTCCCCTACGGGCGGTGCCGCATACGGAATGCCACGAAACACGCGCAAGCCGTCGGTGTCTTCGCCGCGAACCGGCCCGGTCGTGGTGCTGGCGACGTTCGCATCGTCATGGTGACCTTTTGGTGTTTCGGGCATCTTGTCCTCCGACCGGCATCCGGCGAGCATGGCAAGGGCCATGCAGGCAAGCAGGGCCTTCCTCATCGTGGGTCTCCGCGTTGGATCGACGATAATACAGGCCGGGTTCGCCGTGACGCGTCGCGTGTCCGTTGGTGTGTTGCACGGCCATCGTCGAGGGAGGGGCGTTCATGGATTGGCTCGCCGGAACCAGCGGCTACAGCTACAAGGAATGGAAGGGCACCTTCTATCCGGAGGACATCGCGGCCGCCGACATGCTGGCCTTCTACGCCGCCCAGCTGCCGGCCGTCGAGATCAACAACACCTTCTACCGGATGCCGAGACGCAACGTGCTGGCGACCTGGCGGGACGCCGTTCCGGCGAACTTCCGGTTCTCGATCAAGGCGTCGCGACGCATCACCCACCAGGCGAGGCTCAAGGATTGCGAGGAACCTGTCGACTACCTTTCGGCGGGCCTTCTGACCTTGGGCGACAAACTCGGCTGCGTGCTGTTCCAGTTGCCGCCCTATCTGCGCAAGGACACAGAGCGGCTGGATGCCTTCCTGTCGATCTGGCCCAGGGCGTTTCCGGCGGCGTTGGAGTTTCGCCACGAGTCGTGGCTCGACGACGAGACGGCCGACGTCCTCCGACGTCACGGCGCGGCGATCTGCGTCTCCGAAGACGGGGAACTACCGATGCCGGCTGTTCTCGCAACCACTGACTGGCTCTACCTTCGGTTGCGCAAACCCGACTACGACGGTCAAGCGCTCGGGACTTGGATCGAACGGGCGAACGATTCCGGTGCGGCACGCGCCTACGCCTTCTTCAAGCACGAGGACGAAGGGGCGGGCCCGAGGCTCGCCAGCCGGTTCTTGGAGCTGGCAGCTTAGCCCGCATTTCTCACCAGCCGCTCAATTCGATGACGAAACTCTTTGCATATCAGATGGCTGCGGATTAGGCCCATGGCTTTGAGCGATCACAGGCTGCGCTGGCCGCGCCCTCGCCGGTCTTTTGGTCCCGTGCGCGCACATGCGACCTCAAACGTAGTCCCCGCTATGCTTTCGGTCGCGAGCACGCGCACGGAACCAAAATCCTCGGCCATCATCGCGGCCACTGGTGAGAAATGCGGGCTAGCGGTTGACGTTCAACGTCGGAAACTCAGGTACTCCTCGTTGACGCAGTTGACCAACCGCCCGCCGCGCAGATAGCGCGCCGCCGTTCGCGCGGCGAACGCCCGTATGTCGCGGACGCTCTCCGGGGTGAAGAAGGCCGAATGCGGTGTCACGACCAGGCGATGCTTGATCCAGTCCTCGTTGCGGTGCCAGGCGGCAATCAACGGCACGTTGAGATTGGCGGGCTCGTCGGGTAGTACGTCGAGACCGGCCGCGAGCACGGTGCCGTCCTTCATGGCGTCGTGCAGCGCGTCAAGGTCGATCAAGGGTCCGCGGGCGGTGTTGATGATGATCGTGCCCTTCTTCGCGGCCGCGAGTGCGTTGGCGTCGATCAGGTTGCGGGTCTCGTCGTTCAGCGGCGTGTGGACGCTGACGACGTCGCTCTCGGCCATCAGTTCGTGCAGCGTATCGACCCGGCGCACGCCTAGGGCGAGTTCCAGGCCGCTCGGCTGGTAGGGGTCGTAGAACACGCAGTCCATGTCGAAGGCCTTGGCACGGCGCAGGGCGGTCGTGCCGATCCGTCCGAGACCGACGACCCCGAAGGTGCAGTCCGACAGGCGGCGTCCATACGGGTTCAGGGCGGGGCGCCAGTTCTTGACGGGCTCTTCGCGCAGGCACTCGTCGTGGAACGCGATGCTCTTGGTCAGCGTCATCATCAAGGCGATCGCGTGGTCGGCGACCTCGCGGGTGCCGTAGTCCGGCACGTTGCACACGGGAATGCCCTGCTCGCCGAACGCCTTGACGTTCACGTCGTCGAAGCCCACCGCCATCTTCACCACGATGCGGCACTTGTCGAGCAGCGGCAGGAAGGTGTCCGGGACCGCGCCGCCGACGATGCCGTCGCAGTTGCGCCATTGCTCCTCGGTGACCTGGTCGTAGCCGTGGGCGAACTCGGTGACGACTCCTTCGCCAACGGCCTCTTCCTCCACCGAGTTGTCGCGGCCCGCGCGCGGCCAGAGTATGCGGATGCCCATGCTTCCCCCGTAGTTGTCGAGACCGACGCACCTTGGCGCGGCACGCTCGAAAAGTCAGCGAGTGTACTGGAATCGATCCCATTGCCGTTGCACGAGAATTGAACGATCCTGTTCCGGTACCTCCCAAATACCCAAACCATGCCGAAAACGGACTCCATCGCGCTGCGTGGCGCACCCGGTTCGCCCTATACCCGCAAGATGCTTGCCGTATTGCGCTACCGACGCATTCCGTACCGCTTTCTCGTCAGCCTCTGGGCCGGGAACGATGGCCTGCCGAAACCAAAGGTGGACCTGCTGCCCACGTTCTTCTTCGAGTCGACGGACGGTGTCGAGGCGGTGGTGGATTCCACACCGATCATCCGGCGCCTAGAGGACGAGTACCTCGGTCGCTCGGTGATCCCGGACGACCCGGCCTTGGACTTCCTCGCCTACCTGTTGGAGGACTACGCCGACGAGTGGCTGACCAAGGCGATGTTCCACTACCGCTGGCATTACGCGGCGGACATCGAGCAGGCGGGCGAGATCCTGCCGCGTTGGCGCGACCTGACGGCCGCCCCGGGCGTTATCGCGCCGCGGGCGGAGGCAGTCAGGGCGCGTCAGATCGGCCGGCTCTACGTCGTCGGCAGCAACGAGGTGACCGGGCAGGCCATCGAGAACAGCTACCGTCGATTCCTGAATCTCTTCGACGATCACATCGGCAATGGCCCGTTCCTGTTCGGCGGCCGCCCCTCGGCCGCGGACTTCGGCCTGTTCGGGCAGTTGACGCAACTGACGAATTTCGACCCCACGCCCACCAGGCTCACGGTCGAGATGGCGCCGCGCGTATTGGCCTGGGTGCAGACCGTCGAGGACCTCTCGGGTCTGGAGCCGGCGGAGGCGGACTGGGTTGGCCGGGACGAGGTTGCCGAGACGCTGAAGCCGCTGCTTGCCGAGGTTGGGAGAACGTACGTGCCGGTAATGCTGGCGAATGCGAGCGCGATCGACTCGGGTGCCGAACAGGTGGAGGCCGAAGTCGATGGAAGACCCTGGGTGCAGCGCCCGTTCCCGTACCAGGCGAAGTGCCTGCAGTGGGTCCGGCAGGAATACGTCCGGCTCGACGGGGCGGAGCGTGAGTTCGTCGACGGCATCCTCGACGGCACCGGTTGCGAAGCCCTGTTCTGACCGTGTAGCCCGCCAACGGGCGAGTTCACACCGGATGCGCTTTTGACGCTGCCCGAGTGTTGTCGGATAGTGGCCCCTTTGCCCAAGGAGAACACCCCGCCATGCTGAAACCCGTTCAACTCGGACGAAACAGCGGCCTGGGCGTATCCGAGCTCTGCCTCGGCACGATGAACTTCGGTGAACCGGGTCGGGGCCACCAGGGCGACTGGACCCTCGGCGTCGACGAGGCGCGCCCGATCTTTCGCGCCGCCCTGGACCATGGGCTCACCTATTTCGATTGCGCCGACGTATACGGCATCGGCGCCTGCGAACGGGTGGTCGGCGCCTTGCTCAACGAACTGGCATCCCGGGACGAGTACGTTCTCGCCACCAAGGTGTCGATGCCGATGGGGCGGGGTGCGAACCAGGGCGGTCTGTCACGCAAGCACATCCTCGAAGGGGTGGATGCCAGCCTGAAGCGCTTGGGCCACGACTACGTGGACCAGTTGGTGATCCATCGTCACCCCCATGGCGTTCCTGGACAGGTCCAGGCCCCCATCGAGGAGTCGCTTGAGGCGCTCCACGACGTGGTGAAGGCCGGCAAGGTCCTCTATCTGGGTGCGTCGTCGATGTTCGCCTGGCAGTTCGCCGAACTGCAGATGACGGCCGAGGCCAACGGCTGGACCAAGTTCATCTCCATGCAGAACCACTACAACCTCGTCTACCGCGAGGAGGAACGCGAGATGAACCCCTACTGCGCCCACACCGGCGTTGGCTTGACGCCGTGGTCGCCACTGGCGCGGGGCATCCTCGCCGGCTCGTACAAAGGTGGTTTCGGCTCGGGCTCGACGGATCGATCGAAAGGCCGTGATCGCGTTCGAACCGAGGGGCTGTACCGCGGCGCCGCCACCTTCGAGATCGCGGACCGCGTAGTGGAGGTGGCGGGGAAACTCGGCAAAACCCCGGCCCAGGTTTCAATCGCCTGGTTGGCGGGCAAACCCGAGGTCCAGGCCCCGGTTGTCGGCGTCTCCCGGGTCGAACAACTGGATCAACTGGTCGAGGCGTGCGCCATGGCCCTTGATGCCGAACTCGTCGACTACCTGGAGGAACTCTACCAACCGGTCGAGAACCTGCTGTCCATCGGTACCTCGTAGGGCGGCGCTTTCCCGGCCTTGTCCCCGCCCAATCACGATTCCTCATGGACCGGGGCGGGACGGGACAAGCCCGTCCCCTGCGCATGCGTTCGGGTTCGTTGGGGCGGGTTTGTCTCCGCGCGTCTCGCCATTCGCCTGGGACCGGCGTGGCACGAGACAAGCCAAAGAGCCACGAGAATGCGAGCCTTCTCGACACGCGCCCGAAGGGCGCGCATGCGCCAGCATTCCCGAGCGCGCCCGTAGCGCGCGCCTCAACCGATGACGGTGGAGGCGTCCTCCTCCGCGACGGTGTGCTCGATGAAGCCGATGTGCTCGATTTCGATGCGGACCTCGTCGCCGACCTTCAGCCACTTGGGCGGGTCCATGGCGGCGGCAACGCCCGACGACGTGCCGGTGAAGATGACGTCGCCGGGGTCCAGGGTGAACGACTTGGTCAAGTGCTCGACGTGGTCGAAGCAATCGAAGATCAGATGCTTCGTGTTCGAGTCCTGGCGGACCTCGTCGTTGACGACGGTGCGGATGCCGAGATTGTGCGGGTCGCCCACCTCGTCAGGGGTCACGATCCACGGGCCGAAGGGCGCGTGGGTGTCGAATGACTTGCCGATCTGCATGGTCCGCGCCGCCGCCTGCCAGTCGCGCACACTTACGTCGTTGCCGCAGCAGTAGCCGGCGATGACTTCGTGGGCGCGTTCCTTCGGTACGTGCTTGGCGCGTTTGCCGATGACGAACGCCAGTTCGCCCTCGTAGTCGAGCAGGTCCGACACCACGGGTTTGTTGATCGACCCGTAGGGCCGGTTCGCCGCGTTGCGCTGCTTGTTGAACCACATCTGCACACTCGGCGGTTGTGCGCCGGTCTCCGCGATGTGATCGGCGTAGTTGAGACCGATGGCGAGAATCTTGCCGGGCCGGGGGACGGGCGCTTCGAGGGTCACGTCGGCGACGGGAAACGCCACGTCGGGTTTGGTCTGTGCCTCGCGAGCAGCCGCCATCGCTTCGTCGCCGGCCGCCAGGAACGAAATCATGTCGTCGGGCAGGCCCGGCGCGACGGCCGGTAGATCGATGACGAGTTCGCCGACGACGACGCCGATGCGCGTTCGCTGGCCGTGCGTGAAGGTGCAGAGCTTCATGTTGGTCCTTCCTGTTCGGTGGATTCGGCGGCAAGCACCGTGTCCAGCCAGGCGTTCATGTGATCGGCCATCTCGGCGAA
Organism: uncultured Pseudomonadales bacterium; assembly: GCA_964548145.1. Taxonomy (GTDB): domain Bacteria; phylum Pseudomonadota; class Gammaproteobacteria; order Pseudomonadales; family Azotimanducaceae; genus VXYL01. The sequence continues at coordinate 18,256 of CAZJRX010000005.1, forward strand.
TACGTCGTCGGTCCGCGACCGCGTTCGTTTGAGTACCTTGTAGCCGTGGTCGGCGGTGTCCAGGTAGTTCACCGTTGCGTCGACGCGCCGGACCACGTCGTTCAGCAAAGCCGGCTGCGCCATGCCGTCGCGGGTGCCCGTAAGGAACAGCATGGGCGCGGCTATTCCATCGAGGTGTTCGGCGCGCTTGACGTTGGGCTTGCCCGGCGTATGCAGTGGAAACGAGCAGAACACCAGGCCGGTCACGTCGAGGTCGTGTTCGACGACGGCGTGGGAGGCCATCCGACCGCCGTAGCTGTGGCCGCCGAGAAGATGCGGCCCCGGAGACTCGCGGCGCGCGCATTCGAAGGCGGCGGCAACCGTCGCCGTCGATACGGCTTGGGCGTCGACCCTCGATCGCCCCGCTTCCTTGAACGGAAAGTTGTAGCGCAGCGTGGCTACCCCGATGTCGGCGAATGACGCCGCGATGGCTTCCATGCTCCGGTGGGTCATTCCCGCGCCGGCGCCGTGACCCAAGGTCAGCGTCGCCCGATGCGTGCCCTCGGCCGGCACCAGCAGTGCGCCGACGCTGCTCTCGCCGACGTCGACGCGAAGGTCGCGGCTCACGCGGGCAGATCCGCCACCGAGGTGATGATCGAACCCACCAGGCCGTATTCGATGGACTCCTCGACGCTCATCCAATAGTCGCGGTCCACATCCTTCGTCACCCGCGCGAGGGGCTGCCCGGTCTCGTCGGCGATGATCTGGTTGATTCGCTCCCTGGTCTTGACGATCTCCCGCGCCTGGATCTCGATGTCCGAGGCGTCGCCCCCGAACCCGCCCGCCGGTTGGTGGATGAGGAAACGCGTATTGGGTAGCGCGAAGCGGTGGTTCCGGTCGGTGGCGAGGTAGATGTGGGTGGCGATGCTGCCAACCCAGCCGGTCCCCACGGTTCGAACGGTGGGCTTGATGAAGCGGATCATGTCGAAGATCGTGTCGCCGGACTCCACATGCCCGCCCGGCGAGCCCAGGAATACGGTTATCGGATCGTCGCTGTCGTAGGACAGCGCGAGGAGCTTTTCGGTGGTGCGTTGTGCGACGTCCTTGTTGATCTCGCCGAAGATCGTCAGCGTCCGGTTCTTGAGCAGCGTGTTCTCGAGGAAGGCGAATTGCCGCGCGGCCTCGGCGGCCTCCTTGGCACCGTCGGGAGCATCGTCGCCCATGGGTATCCTCGTCAGCGAAAGCGCGCCATCTTACCGGAATTGAGTGGTGGGCATCACAGCTCGCCCGCGTGTTTAGCAGACCCCGCACCGCCACTGGCTTGGAGGCCGAATTTGGCGAAGATCACACGGACTCGCTGGTGGCTTGGTGCGGTGTGTGTGATGGGATTACGCTGGCTAGTCAACCCAGAAGCGGTTTTCAATTGCCATTGACAGGGCAAGCAGTGGACGCGTTGGGGGTCGGCCTTGGTACCCTAGAACGCCCACCGTGACATTGGGTTTCGCCATGCCGCTGAATCCGGAATACGAGGAGATGCTGCGTCAACTCGCCGCGATGGGAGGGCCGTCGCTGGTCGAGATGCCGGTGGCGGTAGGACGCGAGATGTTCCGCGCCATGCAGGCTGCGGCACCGGCGGTCGAAGTGGCTGCGGTCGAGGACATTTCGGCCGACGGGGTGCCCGTTCGGGTCTATCGCCCGCAAGGTGATGGGCCGTTCCCTGTCGTTATGATGTTTCATGGCGGCGGCTGGGTGATCGGCGACCTCGACACGGCGGACTGTCAGAGTCGGGAAGTGTGCCGCGGTGCGGGTGTCCTGGTCGTCTCGGTGGACTATCGACTTGCCCCGGAACACGGGTTTCCCGCTGCCGCCGAGGACTGCTATTCGGCTACGAAATGGGCGGTGACGCACGCACCGGAACATGGCGGCGAGCCGAGTCTGCTTGCCGTTGCCGGTGATAGCGCAGGCGGCAACCTGGCGGCGGTGGTCGCGCAGATGGCGCGGGACCGGCATGGACCGGAGATCGTCTTCCAACTGCTCGTCTACCCGGTGACCGACGGTGTCAACTTCGACAGGCCGTCGTACCGGGACAATGCCGATGGCTATCTGCTCACCGCAGCGTCGATGCACTGGTTCTGGAACCACTATGCACCGACGCCGCAGGAGCGCCGCAATCCGTACGCGTCGCCGCTATTGGCGAACGATCTGTCCGGGCTGCCGCCGGCGTTGGTGATGACGGCGGAATACGACCCGCTACGGGACGAAGGCGAAGCCTACGCGCACGCCCTGACGGCGGCGGGCGTCGACGCCAGGGTGATCCGTTACGACGGCTTCATCCACGGTTTCCTGGCGCACACGCAGACGATCGGTGCTACCCGAGAAGCGATGTCGGATGCGTGTGCTGCGTTGCGCGCCGCCCTCGGGGCGGACTGACCGCGCCGTGGTGCGGGTCAGTCGACCCGTGCCTTGGCGCTACCCTTGAGTACCTCCGCGCCGCTCTGGTTCACCGTGGTGATGTCGAGTTCGACGATGCCGTCGGCCACGGCGGTCACCGTAGCCGTCGCGTCCAGCGTGTCGCCGGGGAACACCTGACTCGTGAAGCGGACGCCGTACTCGGTCAAGCGCCCGTCGCCGACGTAGTTGGTGAGCATCTTGCCTGTCATCCCCATGGTCAGCATGCCGTGGGCGAAGACGCTCGGGTAGCCGGCCACCTTGGTGGTGAAGACCTCGTCGGTGTGGACCGGGTTGTAGTCGCCGGATGCGCCCGCGTACATGACGATCTGGGTGCGCTTCAAGTCTTCGACGAGCCGCTCCGTATGGCTGTCGCCGACGCTGAGTTCATTCGCTTTCAATGCCATCTGTGCCTCCCTCAACCCTGATCGACGGGACGTTCCGTCCGCACGCCGACGCCGATTGCGGTAACGACCAGTTCGCCGTCCTGGTCGCGGTACTCGGTGACCGACTCGCTGAACACCAGCTTGCCGGAACGCCGGCCCTGTTTTTCCCAGGTCTTTCCTGGTTTCGTCGTACCCGAAAGCACGTCGCCCGGCTTCACGTGACGGTGGTAGATGAAGCGTTGCTCAGCGTGCAGTCCGCCGCCGCCACCGCCGCCGCCACCACCGCCGGAGCCGAACCAGCCGTCGCCGTCGATCTTCGGCCTAAGGCCATAGTGCGGATCGAATTGGGCGCTCGCCTGGACGAATGTCGGCGGCGCGATGACCCCGCCGGCCTCGGTGCCTGCCGCATACTCTGCGTCGTAGTAGATTGGATTACCGTCCCCAACAGAGCGAGCGAACATCATAATGTGGCTCGCCTCCACCGGAAATTTGTCAACAGCCATTGCTTTCCCCATGTGTTTCAACACCATTAGCCGGCGCCGTTTGGACTCGGTGCCTACCGGCTAAAGTAACAAAGACGCGCCACTTGGTTAAGGCCAACGGACGGCAGCGGTGCGCACGCCGCTCGGGACCCTGCCCTGACGCCTCTGCTGCGCCATGCCCCGTCTGCCGATGAACCCCTATGACCGCCCCTATCTCGGGAATCCCTTATATCCAAACCCTGCCGTTGGCCGCTGCAATGATGTCAGATACCGTTGCCGTACCGGACCTATCGTTGGGTACGGCGAAACGGCGATCCTGTTCACCTTTTTGGATGTCTCCGTGGGCTGCCAAATCGCCAGCGGTACAGTGAAGGGGCGGGGTTGACGCGTAATTGCGTCTGCAACCCAGTATCGGAAGCAAGTGAACGGACCAGCCACCGGCGATGGCGCATATCGAACGGCCCCGATTGCGCAAGCGATCATGGACAGCGCCGTGGACGGTATCGTCGTGGCCGACCGCCGGGGCGTCATTCAGGCGTTCAACGCCGCGGCACAACGCCTGTTCGGGTATTCCGAGGAGGAGGCTGTCGGCGAATCCATCGGTCTACTGATGCCCGAACCCGACAAAACCGACCATCGACGCTACATCGAGCGGTATCTCAGGACTGGCGACAAGCGGATCATAGGAATCGGTCGCGATGTGGTGGCTGTGCATAGAAGCGGAAAGCCGGTTCCGATCCACCTATCCGTCGGTGAGTTCAGGTCCCGGGGGGACCGTTGGTTCGTGGCGATCCTGCACGACGCCACCGTCGAAGTTGAAGCCCGCGAATTGCGTGCCCGGCTGGCCCGGGCCGAACGCTTGTGTGCGATGGCGGAGATGGCGGCTGCGCTCGCGCACGAGGTGAATCAACCGCTTGCCGCTCTTGCGGTGTACGCGGAAGCAGCACGCCAGGCGGCGTCGACCGCGCCGGTATCGCCAGAGGTTGCCTCGGCGTTGGACAAGATAGTTCGGGAGGTGCGGCGGGCAGGTCTGGCGGTTGAGAAGGTGCGCCGGCTGTTCCACGGCGAAGAAGCACAGGTCGAAACGGTCGACGCAACCGCGCTGGTGGCGGAGATGGTCGAGATGGCAAGCGCGGACGCGCGCCCGCACGGTATCGTCATAGAGTACGTTCCCGCCGCACATCTGCCCGGCTTGGCGTGCGATCCCGTTCAGATCCAGCAGGTGCTATGGAACCTCCTGCGAAACGCGATCGAGGCCATACTGGAGATCGACGGACGAAACGGACGGACTATTGGCGTCAGCACCGTAGACTCCGGCGGCGGCGTCCGCATCGAAATCCGGGACTGCGGGCAGGGCTTGGAGGGCAAGACGATCGACGACATCTCGGTGCCCTTCCAATCCGGCAAGACGAGCGGCCTCGGCATCGGGCTCGCCATCAGCCGAACCATCGTTCTAAACCACGGTGGCAGTCTCGACTGCGAAACCATCGTGGGGAGCGACGGCGAGCCGATCGGCGCGAGCTTCAGCGTTACCGTGCCGGCGGAGTAGCTGATGGAAGGCGTCGGCGCCCAGGAATCCGATCCGGTCGTGTTCATGGTCGACGACGACGACGCGATGCGGGACGCGGTGTCCGTGTTGGTCAAGGGTGCGGGGATCGCCTGCCGCACGTTTCCGTCTGCGGCGGCGTTCCTGGAGGTACTCGCAGACAGCGGCGGGGACATCGGCGGCTGTTTGGTATTGGATATCCGGATGCCGGGAATGAGCGGCCTGGAATTGCAGGATGATCTGGTGCGCAAGGGCGTGGATCTCCCGATCGTGTTCATGACGCGCTACGGGGACATACCGACGGTGGTGCGCGCGATGAAGGGCGGGGCAGTCGACTTCGTGCCGTTGCCTGTCGACGGCAAAGAGCTTCTGAGCCGGGTTGCGGCCGCGCTGGACGAAGATGAGCGTCGTCGGTCGAAGCGCCATGAACGTGCCGTGATCCAGGGTCGCGTAAAGACCTTGTCGCCCCGCGAGGCGGAGGTCTTCGAATGCGTCGCCAGGGGTCAGGCGAACAAGGCCATCGCGATCGATCTCGGCATCAGCGAACGCACGGTCGAGATTCACCGCAGCCGTGTCATGCGAAAGATGATGGCCAACAACCTGGCAGAGCTGGTGCGGATGGCGATCACGCTGGACAGGGACCGCTAGGGAACAACGCGGGCGGTCCGCGCGGTAGGGGCGGGGCTTGTCCCCGCCCGTGCTGGCAAACTAAGACCGTGCGTTAATCATGGCGCGCGCGACGGAGCACTCTGCGAAACGCGACCGGGAGGGCGCGACCGGGAGACCCTCTCTCAGCGGCCCTTGAAGGACGGCTTGCGCTTGCCCAGGAAGGCGGTGATTCCCTCGTGCTTGTCCTCGGTCTGCACCAGCGCTCCCTGGGCGTACTTCTCGAACATGAGCGCGCCGGCCATGCTCGCCTCCATGCCGAAGTGGACCATCGCCTTCATCGTGCGGGGTACGAACGGCGCGAAGCTTGACAGGTGATCGGCCATTCGCCGCACTTCCGGGATAAGCTCCTCGGGTTCGACCAGGCGCGTCACCAGCCCCATCGCCAGCGCCCGTTCGGCGTTGATGGCCTCGCCCATCAGCATCATCTCCATGGCCCAGGCGCGACCCACCAGCCGCGGCAGCCGCGCGGTCGCCCCGCCGCCGGGGATGATGCCGAGCTTGCCTTCAGGGGTCGCAAACCGGGAACGCGGCGTCGCGACTCGCAGATCGCAGCCGAGTGCGACCTCGAGTCCACCGCCCATGCAGATGCCGTCGATGGCTGCGATCGTCGGTTTCGGCGTCCGTTCGAGCTGATCCGCGAGTCCTTGGACAATGGGTTCGAGGGCCTTCTGCAGATCCCGGTCCAACACTTCGGAAAGGTCCGAACCGGAGGCGAAGGCGCGGCCCCCGGCGCCGGTGATCGCAATGACCTTCACGTCGTCGTTCGCGGCGGCCGCCTCGACGGCTTCCCGCAATTCGCGCAACGTCCCGAGCGAGATGGCGTTGTGCTTCTCCGGACGGTTGATGGTGGCGAGTGCCAACGGGCCGTCGATGTCGTAGCGGATCTCTCGGTAGCTCAAGGTGCGGTTCCTCGGCGTGGCATGTGCCGTTAGTGTGACACGAACCCAACGGTACACGGCCATCGGCAGGAGCGGGCCGCAAAAAGAAATACGGGACCCCTCGTGAGGGGTCCCGTCAGTGGAACGCAGATCCGGAGAGGGGATCGGGATGGTTCCGGCGCATCGATGCAGCGACCGACACGCAGCCGTACCGTACTCCCGCCACTGTTACCGTTTGATTTCCCCCACGCCCCCCGATCGTGTCATTTTGTTACGTGAGTCGCACCGGTCCTGGTCAACGGAACCACGACTTGGGCGTCGGTTCCCCCGCTCGGGCCGCTGCCGAGACGAACCTGCCAGCCATGTGCCTGACAGAGTTGGGCGACGATGGCGAGACCCAGTCCGCTACCGCCGGTGGCACGGCTTCGGGAGCCTTCCAGACGGAAGAACGGTTGGAACACCTTGTCCCGGTGGGCCGGGGGAATGCCCGGGCCGTCGTCGACGACGTGGAGCAGAAGATCGTCGCCGCAGTCCACGGCCAACCGCGCGCCACCGCCGTGTTGCAGGGCGTTCTTGACGAGGTTCGCCACGACGCGTTGGAAAGCGCCGGTCGCGATCTGCACGGGCGACGGGGGTTCGTCCCGCCATTCGATGGCGACGTCCTCGTCGATATCGGCCACGACGGTCTCGAGGTAGTCGCGAAAGTCCACGTCGCTGGGCTCTTCGCCCGCGCCCCGGGAGAAGCGCAGCGCATCGGAGATCAGCTCTTCCATCGCGGTGAGATTGCGTTCGAATCGCGCCCTGAATTCGCTGTCAACGGTATCGGGCAGCATCTCCAACGCGAAACGCATCCGCGTGAGGGGTGTGCGCAGGTCGTGGGAAATCCCCGCCAGCAGCGTGGTTCGGTTGGACAGCAGTTCACTGACGTTTCTCGCCATGGCGTTGAAACTGGCAGCCAGCGTCACCAGTTCCTCGGGCCCTTCCTCGGGCAGTGGCTGGAATCCCCCGGCGCCACGAAACGCCTCGACCGCCTGTGCGGCGCGTGACAACGGCTGCGCGACGCGTCGGACGATGAAGCCCGACGTCACCGACACGATGATGGCGCCGAACAGGACGATGACGAACCCGACGTAGACGGGTTCGATATCCTGGCGCTGGGGCGAGAGCCCGACCTGCATCACGTAGCCACCCATGGGAACGTTCGCCCAGAGCAGATCGTCGCTTTCCATCAAGCGAACGGGACCGTCCAGCCTTTCGCTCAGTTTGGCGGCCAACAGATCGTAGTAGCGGTTGCCCGCTTCGACGTAGGGCAGATCCCGGGTCTCGGCCGAAACGATCAGGTCGTGGTTCTGCAGCATCTCGATCTCGAACGCCGGGCGTCTCGCGGCATCGAGTTCCACCCAGGTCTTTGCGGACAACACGATCAGGCCTGCTTCGTCGTCGGCCGAGCGATCCTCGATCGGCAGGATGACGAACACCGCCAGCGCGATGATCGACGTCAGAGCGATCGCCGACGCGGAGATTCCAAGGACGAGATTCGCCCGAGCCAGCAGCGAGGACGAGGATTTGCGTCGCGTACCGCCTTCTTGAGCCGGCCTCAAAGCACGTCCGGGCAGAACATGTAGCCCTTGCCCCATATCGTTCGTATGAAGACGGGCGACGACGGATCGGGCTCGATCTTGCTCCGCAGCCGCGTAATCCGCACATCGATGCTTCGGTCGAACGGCGACCGCTCCGCCCCGGTCAATAGATCGAGGATCCGATCCCGGTCGAGAACCTGGTTCGGGTGGCGGACGAGGATGCCAAGCAGGTCGAACTCGCCCGAGGTGAGTGGCACCGTGCTGCCGTTCTTGGACAACAGGTGGGCATTGAGGTCCAGCCGGAAATCGCCGAACTCGACGATTCGCGCCATCGGCCCCGTAGTTCCCGAACCCCGGACGCGACGAAGCACGGCGCGTACCCGTGCGAGCAGTTCGCGGGGGTTGAACGGCTTGCCGATATAGTCGTCGGCCCCGACCTCAAGACCGACGATCCGGTCGACCTCCTCCCCCTGGGCGGAAACGATGATGATCGGCACATCGGTCGACTGCTTGAGTCTTTGCGCGATGTCGAGACCGCCCTCGCCCGGTAGCATCAGGTCGAGGATCACCAGGTCGACCCCACCGGACGCCAGCGCGTGGTCCATGGCGCGACCGTCGCCGACCGCGACGATGTCATAGCCCTGCTTGGTCAGGTAGGCGGTGATCAGTTCCCGAAGCTCGGGGTCGTCGTCGACGACGAGCAGCTTTGCGCCGTCACTCACGGCGGCTACTCGGTGATGTTCTGCGCGTCCTCGGGCGGGGAAACGGGTACCGGAGCATCCGAGGCCTTAAGCGTATTGGATCGGGTCCCGGTGCCGTACGCCTTCGTCGGTTCGACGACGGTTTCGGTGGACGGCGACGTGCCACCCGGTCTTCGGGCGACACCGGAGGCGTCGCCGGTCCGCCCGATCTTGTGTACGACCCGACCGAACCGGTGGTTGTCGCCGACGCGGATACGGGGACCTTCGCCCTTGTCCGCCATCCGTTTGCGAACCTCGGTAAGGAACCACCGCCGCTGGTCACGATCGAGATCCTCGAAGACGCCGAACAGCGCGTCCAGTTGTTTGTTGTCGAGTTGCGAATACGGGTTTGCACCGTCCTTGGGCCGATCCTTGACGGTGCCATCGGATGAACGAGGTTGTTCGGCCCCGGCCACCGGTAGCGACGCCGCAGCGACGACCCAGACGCAGCAACGCGCGGCCACGAAGCAGCGCCTGCCGAAATCGTTGCGGATTGCCATGCTTGCGAATGCCAACCACCGAAGTCGCCCCACGTTCGAGTTTCTCGCAAAAACGTCGCCGCGGCCAAGCCGGGCGGGGTATCAAAATGTAACGGGTTTCTGCCGTCGACAATACGCGGTTTCGGGTTCGATGAACTCGGCGTCAGCGGAACCCGATACGGGTATGTCCGAATCGGGTCCGCCGAGAAGAGGTTGCGTCAAGACCCGCCGCCGGATGGGCGACGGGTCCTGAAGCGGATCAGGCGCGTTCGAAGAGTCCCGCTGCGCCCTGGCCGCCACCGATGCACATGGTGACAACGCCGTAGCGCTCCTGTCGACGCTCGAGTTCGCGCAGGACCGCCCCCGTGCAACGGGAGCCGGTCATGCCGAACGGATGACCGATGGCGATGCTGCCGCCATTGACGTTGTACTTGTCGTTGTCGAGATCCAACTCGTTGCGGCAATACACGCACTGCGACGCGAACGCCTCGTTGAGTTCCCACAGGTCGATGTCTTCCTTGCGCAACCCGGCGTTTTCCAGCATGCGCGGGATCGCGTACACGGGCCCGATGCCCATCTCGTCGGGCTCGCAGGCCGCAACGGAGAAGCCGCGGTAGATGCCCATCGGCTCGACGCCAAGCTGGGCGGCGCGCTCGGCGCTCATCAGCAGCGTCATGGATGCGCCGTCGGAGAGTTGCGAGGCGTTGCCGGCGGTCACGGTGCCGTCCTCCTCGAAGGCTGGCTTCAGTCCGGCGAGGCCTTCGATCGTCGAGGTGGGACGGTTGCACTCGTCCCGGTCGACGACGACTTCCTCGAAGCTCTCTTCGCCGGTCTCCCGGTCGACCTTCTTCATGGTGGCCTTCATCGGGACGATCTCGTCGTCGATCCAGCCGGACGACTGCGCGTTGGCGTAGCGCACTTGGCTCTGCAGTGCGTATTCGTCCTGCATTTCACGGGTCACCTGGTAGCGTCGGGCGACGACCTCCGCGGTGTTGCCCATGGCCATGAAGATCGCCGGCTTCTCGTCGAGCAGGCGCTGGTTGCGCTTCGACTTGCCGGGCTGCTGGCGCGCGCCCATCGAAATCGAGTCGACCCCGCCGGCCATGGCGACCTGGGTCTGCCCGGAGGCGATCTGGTTCGACGCGATGGCAATGGACTGCAGTCCCGAGGAGCAGAACCGGTTGATGGTCATGCCCGCCGTGCTAATCGGCAGCTTGGACAGCACCACCGCCAATCTTGCCAGGTTGCCATCCTGCTCGCCGGTGTGGTTGGCAGCGCCGACCACGACGTCTTCGACCTCGTCCGGCGTGACCTTCGGATTGCGCTCGAGCAGCGAATCGATCAGGTGGGCCAGCATGTCATCGGAACGCGTCAGGTTGAAGCTGCCGCGGTGGGCTTTGGCAAGGCCCGTGCGGACACTGTCTACAACAACGACATCTCGTACGGCCATTCGTATCTCTCCCCTCTATCTAGGTAAATGTCGGCCTTCGCGGCCCTTCGGACCGCAGGACGGATCAGTCTATCGCAAAAGGGCGGGCTTGGTTCAAGCGCTACGACACCCGGCTGTTACAAGGCCCGTAGGGGACGCCCTTGTGGCGTCCCGTCTCTATGAACGCAGGCGTTGCCAGCCCGACACGGGCGACGGCGCACCTTGGCGGCACTTCACGGTGCCCCTGTCCGGTCTCACCTCCTACTGCCAGCCTAGCCGTCTTCGGGAACGTCGAACTCCCGTGGTGCCCGGGCTCGAAGCAACTCCAACGCGATCAGCGGCGCTGACGCGACGGCGGTGCCCACGACGATGGTCCAACCCAGTCGCGTCCGGAAGTCCAACACCAAGAAGGAGATGCCGAGGGCCAATGTGGGGAGAGCAAACGCACAGGTGCGGAAAGCGGGCAGCCTCTGATAGGCCACCAACGACAAGGCCGTAATGACAGCGAGCGCGAGGTACACCCAGGTGGCGCCATCCACGCCGGTCGCGCCTGCGGGCGGTTGGGATTGCAGGAAGCCGTACAACGACCGCCCCGCTGCCACCGCCAACACGATGAAGAGGACGGAACGGTTGAATGCGGACATGCGTCGTTCAACGCCGTCGCCCCGCAATTGGATCAGCGCGGTGGCGGCCGCAATCACTTGCTCAAGTCTCTTTTTCACGGTCACGGAAACCAATGCAGCGCCACGGGGCGACGCCGCCGCAGTCGAGTGGTCATACGCCGAGCATGTTGCGCACGGCCGCCGCAGCGCCGGCGAGGGCGAATCCCGCGAGAATCCCCTTGAGGAACGGCGCACCAGCCACCGTCAACAGCAACGCCGCGACGACCACGTGGGAGAAGGACGTGTCGGCGAAACGCAGCGCGAGCCCGAGCGCGCCGGAATCCATCGCCGGATCGCGTCGTGCGCCCGGATTCGCGTTGTCTCGGCGGGGGGACGCCCCGTCGTGCAGCCGTTTTACCCCCATATTGAGTCTCCGTGCGTTGTCGAAGCGCATTGTCGATCCAATGGTTCGGCGCGTTCCAGCGAAAATCGGATCATTCGATGTGTTGATTTTTCCCGGGGGCCGGGTCGCGGACGTGCAGGGAACAACGGTCGTAGGGGACGGGCCGAGGAGTCTGCGCCGCAGAACGGCACGAAGTGCCGTTGCAAGGCGCGGAGTCCTCGGGCGGTGGGGGCTGGGGCCAGACGGCGAGTGCGCCCCCTTGGGGGCGCGTGCGAGCGGTCTGGCGGCGTTGTCCCGTCCCGGCGCGCCCTTCGGGCGCGTGTCGAGAATGCTCCGCATTCTCGTGGCAAACGATCGAAGCCGAAGACAAACCGGCGACCCGTCCCGTTGCCAAAGCGACCGGTTTCCAACACGGCCGACCACAAGGGTCTCCCAACAACTTCACCATTGAATTCGACGAGTTGAAGGCTTGTTCCATGCAGCGGGATTTGCGTGCTGGCGAACGTCTGGCGGCTTCGTGCAAGAGCCTCAATCAACCCGCTGCCCGCTGTTGAGACCGATCCCGCACGAGGGTCACGTTACCGTCCGCCACGCGATACACGATGTCGGCCGCTTCGAGCAGCGCCGGCCGATGCGCGACGATGATCCGTGTGATCGGCAGCGAGGAAACAAGCTCGACGATCTTCGCCTCGGTCTCGGCATCGAGGTTCGCCGTTCCTTCATCCAGGAAGAGTACCTGCGGATCCCGATACAGGGCTCTGGCGAGCAGAACACGTTGGTGCTGGCCGCGCGAGAGCGTGCTGCCCATGTCGCCGACGGGTGACAGGTACTGCATCGGCATGCCCACGATGTCGTCGTGGACCTTGGCCGCCTTCGCCGCCTCCTGCACCTTCTCCATGTCGATCTCGGGATCGAAGAACGAGATGTTGTCGGCAATGGTCCCCGACAGCAGTTGATCGTCCTGAGTGACCACGCCGACATGCTTGCGCCAAGACGGCCAGACCGCCGGCGAGGCCAACGCCCCGTCAAGCCGGATATCCCCGCTGCTCGGCGGGTAGAGGCCGAGCATCAGCTTGAGGAGCGTGCTCTTGCCGCCGCCGGAAGGACCGGTGAATGCAACGAAAGCGCCGGACGGCACGTCGAAGTCGACATTGTCGAGTACAAGCGGCTCGCCGGTTCCGTAGCGAAACGACAGGCTCCGCAAAGCGATGCCCCCCCGTACCGGGCTCGCTATCTCGGCCCGCACGCTCGGCGCGTCGCGTTCCGCATGCACGATATCGCCAAGCCGGTCGAGATGAAGATGCAGGTAGGAGAACTGCACGACCTGGTTGACCAGCGCCAGGCTCCGATCCGTGAACGTCTGGCGGAAGCTCATGAAGGCGAACAGCATTCCTATGGAGAAGTCGTCGCCGGCAACGATCTGCTTCGCCGCCAGATACACGACAAGGACGATCTGGAGACCGGTAATCACGCCTTGCCCGGCTGTCATGCCGATCGAAAGCTTGCCTGCCGCGAACGAGGCGTTCATCACGTCGGCATAGCGATTGCGCCACATGCCCTCGCGTTCGGCCTCGCGGCCCGTCAGCTTGATGACGGTCGACGCCCTCAAGCTCTCGATCAGGTGCGATTGCGCCTTGGCGGCGGCGACGATGCGCTCCTCGGTGCGCCGTCGCTGGGCGGGGTAGAGCGCGTAGGTGTACAAAAGTCCGAGGATCACGGACCCGACGACAAGCATGGCCAGCGGTGGCGAGTAGAGAAACAGGATCACGGCGGCGACGAGCGCCATCAACCCATCGATGAAGGTGGACGCCACCCCTTGCGTCAAGGCTTCATGAATCGGGCGAACCGACTCGACCCGGGACAGGATATCGCCGACATGGCGTTTCTCGAAGAAGGCCGCCCTCACGCGCAGTAGGTGGTGGACCAGATTGCCGACGATCTGGTAGCTCATCAGGAAGCCGATCGACTGCAGCGTCCACGACCGTAGCGCTGTGATGCCGACGCGCACGAGAACCAGACCGCCGAAGCCGATTGCCAGGACATCAAGGAGGTCGACGTTGCCCGTCGAGATCGCCTCGTCGACGCTCAGTTGCAGGTAGAACGGTGCCGCGAACACGGCAGCCTGCAGCAGTGCGGAGAGACCGAGTACCTGGGCCAAGGCCGGCCAGAACCCCTCGAGACGCGACCATAGGTGCTTGAGACGGGTGGGTGCTCGCGCAACGACCGGTTCCACGCTTGCGGTTGGCGCCAACTCGAGGACGACACCGGTGAAGTGCTTGGAGAACTCCGCAATGCTCAGCACCCGGCGACCAAGCGCCGGATCGTGGATGACAACACGCCCCCGACGAACGGCTTTGAGCACGACGAAGTGGTCGAGGTCCCAATGCAGGATGGCGGGCATCCGCAGTCTCGGCACCGCGTCGACATCGGCCCGTAGCGCGCGCGTGGCGAGCCCGAACTGCCCTGCGAGATCCATCAGCGTCCGCAACTTCGTGCCAGCCAGCGACACGGGAAACCGCTGCCGCATGCCGTTCAGATCGACATCGTGTCCCGAGTACCTCGCGACCATCGCCATGCAGGCAAGTCCGCACTCCGCCGCCTCCGCCGCCCTGACGACGGGTAGGCGGGACCTGCGCAGGAGCCCTCGCAGCACAGGCGTGAGGCGCGTCATGGGTTCACTGGATCGTCTCGTACAGCGTTTGAAGGAGGGTGCGTTGAGGGGCTGGGATTTCCGCGGTAAGGCGCATGCCGGCGTGCAAACCCACGCTGACGCCGCCGACATGGATCTCCTGGGCGGGAAGGCGGACTCGGGCACGGTAGACGGGATCCGTGGCCGGCATTGCCCCATCGGAGTTCTCCGGCGCGAGCGGCGTCCTAGACACATGCGTCACGATGCCCTGTTGCACGCCTTGGCGCCCGAACGGTAGCCGTTCGTACTTCAGACGCAGATCCTGACCGCTGGTGACGAGTCCGGCGACGTGCAAAGGAACCGCGACCTCGGCGATCAACTCATCGCTGGCTGCGACTAGTGTACCGTCTCTAAAATGCATTTACATACGATGGCGGTAGGGTTATGCTG
>CAZJRX010000006.1:0-32074 GCA_964548145.1 uncultured Pseudomonadales bacterium
GAGATCTACCTGAAAGACGCCACCCTCTACGCGGAGGATCTCTGGTACGGCGTGCTCGAAGCCGGGGAGCGGCATCAACTCATGGTGACGGCACCCGCCCATCATCGGCGAATCGCGGCGGGAATTCTCTCCTGGGGACAGGACCTGGACCAGGAAACGCTGCCGTTCCAATGCAACCTCGGCTACCAGGTACCGCGCCGCAAACAGGCGGACTACGTCGGCAAGCAGGCGCTCGAAGCCGCGCGTGAAGCCATGGACGCCGGCACGCCGCCGTTCCGCAATGTGCTGGCCGGACTCGTGTTCGGCGGCCGCCCTGTGACCGACTACGCCAACGACTTCTGGCTCGTCGCCGGTGCCGACGGCGGCGACCCCGTCGGCTACGTCACGTCGCCGTGGTTTTCGCCGGAACTCGAGACCAACATCGCTCTCGCCTACGTGCCCTGGGAGATGCGCGGTGTCGGCACCAAATTGCGGGTACACCTGCCCCCGGAGTATGCCGAGCGCCCCGGCGAACCTGTCGCGGCCGAGGTGGTCGACGTGCCGTTTCGACCTTCGGTCAATCCGAACGCGCGGGAGGTCGCGCGCAGCAAAGGGCGTGACAGCGTCGACTAGCGGGTCGCGACTCGTGGCCGCCGAAACAAATACCGCGCCGCTTCTCGATGCCGTTGCGGATGCCGCATACGAGCTTGCCCGGGAGGCATCGATCGAGTTGTCCCCGCGTCAGGTGGGGGCGGTGGATAGCTTGGCCGTGCATCTGCGGCCCGGCACGCGAGTCTACGTTCCCTTCGTGCCGGGAGCGGATTGGCAAGACTCGGTTCGGGCGTGCGAGCGACTCCATGTCGATGGCATGCGCGCGGTACCGCACCTGGAAGCCCGTTCGTTGCTGCACACACGGGATTTGGACGGCCGGCTGCATGATCTCGCCGGTGCCGGTGTAGCAGAAGTCATGCTGGTCGCGGGTGACCGCACCCGGCCGGCCGGTCCGTTTCGGGACACCCTGGATGTCCTCGATACCGGTCGTCTCGCCGACCATGGCATGAAACGCCTTGGTATCACGGGGTATCCGGAAGGGCACCCACTGCTCGATGCCGACGCATTGGCTGTCGCCTTGGCCCGCAAACGCGAATACGCGGCTGCGACAGGTACCGAGATGTCGATCGTGTCGCAGTTCGCCTTCGAACCGGCGCGGGTTCTCGGCTGGCTTGAGACGATGGGGCGGATGGAGGATCCGCTCCCCATCCGCATCGGCGTCGCGGGGCCCGCGCGGTTGAAGACGCTGCTCGCCTTCGCCGCACGCTGCGGCGTCGGTGCGTCGGCGCGGGTGTTGGCCCGTCGGCCGAGTGTGGTTCGCCTGTTGAACAACTGGACGCCGGATTCGATGCTACGCGCGCTGGCGCGGCATCGCGTAGATGCCATCGGCTCGCCTCTGTCCGGCATTCACTTGTTCACCTTCGGTGGCTTGCCGCAAACTTCGCGCTGGCTGCGGGACACGGCTGGCGTCGGTCCTGCCCCGGTGGTCGACTTCCACGGCATCAAGTCGCACGGCGGGCGGTAATAGGGGCGCTTCATCGCGGCCAGATTGTGGCCGCCTACGAAAAAGTTGGTGTAGTCGGCGTGTGATGGCGACAATGCGGCATCGAGACTTGACTCGAGTGAGAAGCCTCACACCGGGTTCGAGCGTGATAAGCGTAATAGAGGACCCAACGACCATGAAGGCACCCACCCTGCCGCCGAACGCATCGGACGGCGAGATCGCGGCGTCCGTGCCACTCCAACCCATCGTTCCCCTCGCCCGGGAACGGCTGGGGCTCGAGGCCGAAACCCTGACACCCTACGGCCACTACAAGGCCAAGCTCGACCTCGATGCCATGGGTTCGGTGGCGTCCGCGCACCACGGCAAGCTGGTGCTCGTGACGGCCATCTCGCCGACGCCTGCCGGCGAAGGCAAGACCACCACGAGTGTGGGGTTGAACGATGCTCTGAACCTCCTCGGCGTTCGTTCGACCGTCTGTCTGCGGGAACCCTCGCTGGGTCCGTGCTTCGGCATGAAGGGCGGTGCCACGGGAGGCGGCTGGGCACAGGTCGCGCCCATGGCCGATATCAACCTGCATTTCAATGGTGACCTGCACGCCATCTCGGCGGCGAACAACCTGTTGGCCGCAGTGCTCGACAGTCACATGTATTGGAAGAATCCCCTGGGCATCGATTCGGCGACCGTTACCTGGCGACGCGCCATCGACTTGAACGATCGGGCACTGCGTGAGGTGGACCTGACGCTTGGCCGCGGCGCCCACCGCCAGGGGGGGTTCGACATCACCGCCGCATCGGAAGTGATGGCGATCCTATGTCTCGCCCACGACCGTGCGGATCTGGAGCGCCGTCTCGGTGATGTCGTGCTGGCGCGCAACGGCAACGGCGAACCGGTTGCCGCCCGCGACCTCGGTGTCCAGGGCGCCCTTACCGCGTTGCTGACGGATGCGTTGCATCCGAACCTCGTGCAAAGTCTCGAAGGCAACCCGGCCTTCATCCACGGCGGACCCTTCGCCAATATCGCCCACGGCTGCAACTCGGTGGTCGCCACCCGCGCTGCCCTCGGATTGTCGGATGTCGTAGTGACCGAAGCGGGATTCGGGGCCGATCTCGGCGCCGAGAAGTTCCTCGATATCAAGTGCCGTCAATCGGGTCTGCGCCCCGATGCGGTGGTCTTGGTGTGCACGGTGCGCGCCCTGAAGATGCACGGCGGGATGGCACAAACGGATCTGGCCACACCGGACCCCCAGGCCGTTCGCGCCGGTGCGCCGAATCTGGCGCGGCACATCGCCAATCTCAAGCGGTTCGGTCTCACGCCGGTGGTCGCGGTCAACCACTTCGCCACGGACAGCGCGGAGGAAATGGCGATGGTGCAAGCGGTCGCCGAGGAGAACGGCGTCAAGGCCATTCCCGCGACCCACTGGGCGGACGGTGGCGCCGGTGCCAAGGCGCTCGGCGAGGCCGTAATGGCAAGCCTCGACGATGGTGCGAACGTCCAACTCCTCTATCCCGACGAACTCGCCCTACGGGACAAGATCGATACCGTCGCCACGCGCATCTACGGCGCTCGTGAGGTCGCGTTCGAGCCCGAAGCAGCCGAGCAACTCGAGGAGTACGAGCGGCTGGGCTTCGGCCACCTGCCGGTCTGTATCGCCAAGACGCAATACAGCTTCTCCGCCGACGCGAAAGCGTTGGGCGCTCCCGTCGGTCACGTGTTGCCGGTGCGGGAGGTTCGCCTGTCCGCCGGGGCCGGTTTTGTGGTCGCCATCTGCGGCAATATCATGACCATGCCCGGTCTGCCTCGCCGTCCCGCCGCGTTGGATATCGGCGTGGACGACGAGGGGCGGGTATTCGGTCTGTTCTAGTGACCAACCATGCACGCGTCGTGGTGATCGGCGGCGGCGTCGTCGGCGTCGCCACCCTGTACCACCTCGCCCGCAAGGGGTGGTCCGATGTCGTCCTTCTGGAACGAAAGGAACTGACCTCCGGCTCGACCTGGCATGCCGCAGGCCTGCTGCCGCTGTTCAACATGAGCTACTCCGTGGGACAGATCCACAAGTACTCGGTGAAACTCTATCGCACCCTCGAGGAAGAAACCGGTCAGGACGTGGGACTGCGCACCGTGGGCAACATCCGGTTGGCGATGACGCCGGATCGAATGGACGAGTACCGTCAATACGCGGGCGTCGCGCAAACCATCGGCATCAACGTCGAGTTCCTGACGCCGGACGAGGTCCGGGAGATATGGCCGCTGGCGGTCACGGACGGGCTGATCGGGGCCATTCGTCATCCGGACGACGGCTACATTCAACCTGCGGATCTCACCCAGGCATTCGCGCGCGGTGCCCGTGCCCGGGGCGCAACCATCCATCGCCAGACCTGCGTCACTCGAATCGAGCGGACGGCCGGCGGTGAATGGCGCGTGCAGACCGACCAGGGCGATTGGCTCGCCGAGCACGTCGTGTCCGCCACGGGCAATTTCGCCCGACGCACCGGCGCGATGGTGGGACTCGACATCCCCGTTCTTCCCGTCCAGCACCAATACATCGTCACCGAGGCGCATTCGGCCATCGTGGCACGCCATGAGGACGGGCTTCCCGAGATGGGCGTCCTGCGCGAGTCGGACGGATCCTGGTACATGCGCGAAGAAGCTGGCGGCCTGCTGCTCGGTCCCTACGAGAAGGGCGCACCGGCCTGCTATGTCGATGGGCCGCACCCCGATAGCGAGTATGAGCTCTTCGATGGCGACATCGATCGGCTGATGCCACATATCGAGTCGGCGATCCGCCGCGTGCCCGTCTTCGAGGAACTCGGCATCAAGCGCATCTACAACGGTGCCATCGCCTATACGCCCGATGGCAGCCCCATCATCGGGCCGGCTTGGGACTTGCCGAACTTCTGGCTGAACGAGGGCCACAGTTTCGGCGTCACCGCGGCGGGGGGTGCCGGCTGGCAACTTGCCGAGTGGATCGTCGAGGGGGAGCCCACCATCGACATGCTTGGGGTCGACCCCCGCCGCTTCGGCGACTACGCCACCGGCGCGTACTTGAAAGCGAAGAACGAGGAAGCCTACGCCAACGTCTTCACGGTGCATTATCCGGACGAGGAACGTCCGGCGGGAAGGCCGCTGCGCACCGCGCCCTGCTATGAACGCATGCGCGACCTGGGTGCCGTGTTCGGACAGAAGTTCGGCTGGGAGCGGCCGAACTGGTTTGCGCCACAAGGCGTGCAACGGGAGGATCACTGGTCGTTCCGGCGATCCCGTTGGTTCGAACACGTCGGTGACGAGTGCCGCAACGTCCGGGACAACGTCGGCCTGCTCGATATGACGGCGTTCGCCAAGGCCAGGCTGAGCGGCCCCGGCGCGGCGGCGTTCCTGAATCGGTTCGTCGCCAACCGCCTGCCGCGAACGGGTCGCATCGGCCTCTGCCACGCGCTCGACAGCCGGGGCGGCGTGCACTCGGAGTTCACGATCCACCGGGAAGCCGCCGACCGCTTCTACCTGGTGTCGGCGGGCGCTTTCCAGCGCCTGGACCACGACTGGCTGCGTCGCCAGATGCCCACCGACGGTTCTGTCCACTTCGAGAACCTGACAGGGGCCATGGGCGTTCTGGTGGTGGCGGGGCCCAAATCGCGGGATCTGCTGTCCCGCATCTGCGATGTCGACCTCGGGAACGATGCGTTCCGCTGGCTGACCGGGAAGGATGCGACCATTGGGCTCGCGCCCGTCAAGCTGATGCGGCTCAACTTCGTCGGCGAACTCGGCTGGGAGATCCACCACGGCATCGAATACCAGAACACGATCTTCGACGCGATCATGGACGCGGGCGGCGACCTCGGCGTCAAACCCTTCGGCATCCGCGCCATGGACTCCCTGCGCGTCGAGAAGTCCTACCGGATGATCGGCACCGAACTATCCATCGAATACGCGGCGCTGGAATCGGGCCTCGACCGCTTCGTGCGCTTGGACAAGGAAGGATTCACCGGTCGCGAAGGACTTCTGGCATGGCATCAGCGGGGCTTCGCGAACGCCTTCGTGACCGTGACGGTCGAAGGGCCCGACGATGCGGATCCCATCGGCAACAACCCGTTGTACGTCGGCAGCGAGATGGTCGGTCGGGCAACCAGCGGCAACTACGGCTTCCGCCTGGAGCAATCTTTGGCCCTGGGGATGGTCAGACCCGAACTTGCCGAGAAGGGCACGGCGCTGGAGATCGACATCCTGGGCGAGCGCTATCCCGCGCAGGTAGTCGAGGAAAGCCCTTGGGATCCGGACAATGAACGGCTGCGATCGTAGCCCTCTCATCGAGGAGTCCTTGCGGCGATTGGCGTCGTCCCCGACCTCGCGGCGGGAGCTTGGTCAGCTATTCACCGCAGGCGAGGGCGGTCTGCACCTAGGGGTCGATATCGACGACTCAGCGTTCCTTCTGGATACCATGGAGCGACCGCGTGATGCTGCCGACGTCGCCGGCGCGGGCGACTCCTAGCTCTTCGCGTCGGTTCTGCCTCTACAGGTCGTCGAGCAGGCGCGCCGCCGCCACGGCTCGGATTCCCTTGGCGAGCGGAAAGGTCTCGTCGCCAGCGTGGATCAAGTCGATCGATCGCAGACCGAGATCGATCATCGCCGTACGCATGGAACGCGTCACGGCAGGCGAACTCGTGCGCTTGATCTCGAATCCGCGCAGCCTTCCACCGCGTCCCTGAACGACAAGATCGATCTCTGCGCCGGAGTGCGTGCCCCAGAAGTAGCATTGGCTGTCGTCGACGCCGAGGGTTCGTACGATGTTCTCGATGACGAAGCCTTCCCACGAGGCGCCCACCTTGGGGTGACGTTCGAGCGCGGTTCGGTCTCTCACGTCTAGTAGCCTGTGCAACAACCCGCAGTCCCGGATGTAGACCTTGGGTGTCTTGACCTGACGCTTGGCGAGATTGGCGCTCCAGGGCTTCAATACGCGGACCATGAAGGTTGCTTCCAAGACGTCGAGGTAGCGACGCATGGCGTGTTGGGACATGCCGAAGGCGCGGCCTAGCTCGGAACCGTTCCAGAGTTGGGCATGGTAGTGGGCGATCATGGTCCAGAAACGGTCCATCGTATTGCTGGGAATCGCGATGCCCAGTCCGGGTATGTCGCGCTCCAGGAAGGTGGCCACGAAATCCTGGCGCCAACGATAGCTCTGCACATGGCTCCGGGCCGTGAAGGAACGTGGAAAACCGCCCCGCAGCCACAGCAAGTCTGCACTGTCCGGCCCCGTCTCGGCGAGGGAGAGGCACGGCAGTTCGTAGTATGCGATGCGACCGGCGAGCGACTCCGAACTCTGGCGGAGCAGTGCGGGAGAAGCGCTACCAAGAACCAGGAATCGCGTGCGAATGGGGCGTCGGTCGGCCAATACGCGCAAGGTCGGGAAAAGTTCGGGTCGACGTTGCACCTCGTCGAGGACAACCAAACCGGTCAAGGATGACAGCGCAAGGAGCGGATCGGAGAGACGCGCTCGATCCGCCGACGATTCGAGATCGAAGAAATGTGTCCGGCTTCGACGCTGCGCAACCTGCCCTGCAAGCGTCGTTTTGCCGACTTGGCGGGCACCGATCAACGCGACAACAGGGTTATCGCGCAGCAATCTCTGAACTGCCTTGAGATGCTCGCTCCGCGGAATCATGGTGCAATCTTACTATGAAAATTGGACGCATTACGTCCAATTTTCAATGTTAGATCGCCCTACGGCCAGTCCCGCTCGGTGTGCTCACCCCAGGGCTTGCGTGCGAAAACCCTTTCGACCAACGGCACAAAGTGGTCGATGGCCAGGGTGTCGTAGTCGGGGTCGAACGACAGTTGGTCGTAGTCGGCGCAGAACCGGACGGTCATCTCGTACGCCGGGTGGCCACGGTGCCGCTCCCGCTCGTTGGCGTCACCGCCTACCTTGTCGAAGTAGTAGTAGCCCTGGAACAAGCCGTGGTGCAGCACCATCCAGTAGGTGTGCCTGGCCACGTAGGGCCGTAGCACGCCGGCCGCCACTTCCGAGTGGTTCTCCGGTGCCAGGTCGTCGCCGATGTCATGGAGCAGCGCGGCGACGACGATCTCTTCGCACTCGCCCGCGCGCAAAGCCCGCGTGGCGGTTTGCAGGGAGTGCTCGTAGCGGTCTACCTGGTAGCCGGGGAACCCGCCGCCCTTGAGGTTCTCGAGGTAGGCGAGGACGCGTTCGCCGGTCTTGGCGATATACGGTTTCGCAAGATCGTCCAAGAGCGCGTAGTCGGCGGCTGTGCCTTGGTCCATGCGGGTGAAGCTCACGGAAGTCGCATCTGGATGGTTCATGGGTCGGTTCTCCGCCCCGTTGACGGGAAGGAATTATGGTCAAATACCTGCCGAATGCGAAACGATTAGAGCGGGGGTCGATCCCCGAATGGAAAAGTACTCGCTCCTCGGCCTGGTCCGTCACGCTAGGCACTACCACGAGAACTGGCAGCGGGCGTGGCGCGATCCGACGCCGAAGAAGGCCTACGACACCGTGATCGTCGGCGGCGGCGGCCATGGCCTGGCGACCGCCTACTACCTGGCCAAGGTACACGGCGTCACCGATGTCGCCCTCGTCGAGAAGGGCTGGCTCGGTGGTGGCAACACGGGTCGGAACACCACCATCGTGCGGTCCAACTACCTGCGCGACGAATCGTCGCACCTCTACGAGTTCTCGCTGAAGCTCTGGGAGGGTTTGAGCCAGGAGCTCAACTTCAACGTCATGTTCTCTCCGCGCGGGGTGCTCTACCTGGGCCACAACCTGCACGACATGCGCGAGATCGAACGTCGCGTGAACGCCAACCGCCTGAACGGCATCGATGCCGAACTGCTCTCCACGGCGGAGGTCCAGAAACTGGTGCCGCTCATGAATTGCTCGCCGGACGCGCGCTACCCGGTTCTCGGCGCCTCGCTGCAGCGCCGCGGAGGGATCGCTAGGCACGACGCGGTGCCCTGGGGCTTCGCCCGGGCTGCCGACGCGCAGGGGGTCGACATCCTGCAGCGCACCGAGGTGACGGGCATTCGCTGCCGCAACGGCGCGGTCGCGGGTGTCGAGACATCCCGGGGCTTCATCGGCGCACGCAAGGTGGCGTGCGCGACCGCCGGCAATTCGGGAGTACTGGCCGCGATGGCCGGGCTCAGGTTGCCGGTCGAGTCGCGGCCGCTGCAGGCGTTGGTCTCCGAACCGCTCAAGCCGTGTCTCGACGTCGTCGTGCAGTCGAGCGGCGTGCACTGCTACATCAGCCAGTCGAACAAGGGCGACCTGGTGATCGGCGCCGGCACCGACAGCTACAACGGCTACGGGCAGCGCGGCTCGTTCTCGGTCATCGAACACACGCTGCAGGCGGTCTGCGAGCTGTTCCCCGCGTTCAGCCGGGTGCGCATGAACCGGCATTGGGGCGGCATCGTGGACATCTGCCCCGACGCCTGCCCGATCATCGGCGAGACGCCCGTTCGCGGTCTCTACTTCAACTGCGGCTGGGGCACCGGCGGCTTCAAGGCAACGCCGGGTTCGGGCTACGTGTTCGCGGACACGCTGGCCCGCGAGCGTCCCCATCCTCTCGCCGCGCCGTTCTCCCTCGACCGCTTCGCGACTGGGGCGCTGGTCGACGAGCACGGTGCCGCCGGCGTCGCCCACTGATGTTCCGAATCCGCTGCCCCTACTGTCTCGAGACGCGAAGCGAGGAGGAATTCAGCTACGCCGGCGAAGCCCATATCCCGCGACCCCCCGATCCGTCTTCGCTATCGGACGCCGAGTGGGGCGAATACCTGCATACCCGCACGAATCCCCGGGGCCCGCACCGGGAGATGTGGGTTCACACGGCGGGCTGCCGAAGGTATTTCAATGTCCTGCGCGACACCGTGAGCTACGAGATCCTCGATGTGTACCTGGTGGACGAAGAACCGCGTCGGCAGCGAGAGTCACGCTAGTGGCCGGACAGGTTCACCGTTTGGCTGCCGGCGGTCGGATCGACCGCGACCAAGTCCTGGATTTCACGTTTGACGGTCGGGCCCTTCAGGGCTTTGCCGGCGACACCCTGGCCTCGGCGCTGCTCGCCAACGGCGTGGATGTCGTTGCCCGGAGCTTCAAGTACGCCCGCCCGCGCGGGATCGTGGGCCACGGCGCCGAGGAGCCGAACGCGATCGTTCAGGTAGGTGCCGGCGCATCATGCGTGCCGAATCTGCGCGCCACCCAGGTCGAGCTTTACGACGGTTTGGAAGCCCGTTCGACCGGGTCGTCCGTTTTCCAGCGCGCCGTTGGCGCCTTCGGCCGTTTGCTGCCGGCAGGGTTCTACTACAAGACCTTCATGTCGTCGCCACGGGCCTGGATGACTTGGGAACGCGTGCTGCGCCACGTCGCGGGCTTCGGCAAGGCCCCGGATGCTGCTGACCCCGATACCTACGACCGGATGAACCATCACTGCGACGTGCTGGTGGTCGGGGCTGGCCCCGCGGGCTTGAGCGCAGCCCTTGAGGCGGCACGGTCCGGGGCCCGCGTGCTGCTCGCCGATGAACAGTCGGAGTTCGGCGGAAGCCTATTGGCGGAAACGCGGCCGCTAGGTGGGGAAAGCGCCGCGGCTTGGCGGAACGGCGCCTTGGCCGAGCTTGACGCGTCCGCGAATGTCGAGATGCTACCCAGGAGCACGGTCAGCGGCTACTACGACCACAACTTCCTGACCGTCGTCGAACGGCGATCGGACCATTTGGGGGCGGTCTCCTCGGCGGGAACGCGGGAGCGGTTGCATCGCGTTCGCGCCGAGCAGGTGGTGCTCGCGACCGGTGCCATCGAGCGACCGCTGGTGTTCGGCAACAACGACCTTCCCGGCATCATGCTGGCGTCGGCGGTGTCCACCTACCTCAACCGCTACGGGGTCGTACCCGGCAAGAGGCTGCTGCTCTTCACTACCAATGACCACGGCTATCGCACCGCGTTGGATTGGCACGGGATCGGTCGCGAGGTCGTGGCGGTTGTGGATGCCCGGGAGAATCCCGACGGCGGATGGGTAGCGGCGGCAAGGGACGCGGGTATCGAGGTCATATCTGGCCATGCGGTCACAGAAGCCCTCGGCCGGGGTCGGGTTTCCGGTGCGGTGATTAGGCCGTTGTCCGCCGACGCGAACGTGCTCGCGGGGGGGTCTCGCCGATTGGCGTGCGATCTGATCGCGAGTTCCGGCGGCTGGAGTCCGACGCTGCATCTCGGCTCGCAGACCGGCATCAAACCGCGCTGGAGCGACTCGGCGGGCGCATTCCTGCCCGGCGACCTAGGCGAACGCACGCTCTGTGCGGGTGCGGTGGCGGGGACACCCACCCTGCGCGGCTGCCTGGAGCAAGGGGCGCTAGCCGGCGCCACCGCCGCATCCCGGGCCGGCTTCGGCAGTGGCCGAGCGACGCGAGCGGCGCCCGATGTCGATGAACCGTCCGAGACGCCGGCGCGGTCGCTGTTCCTCGTTCCCCATCCGAAGCCCGTGAGCCGTGCACCCAAGCAGTTCGTGGACTTCCAGTTGGATGTCACCGCCGCGGACATCGAACTCGCGGCGCGCGAAGGCTACGAGTCGGTGGAGCACGTCAAGCGCTACACGGCCCTCGGCTTCGGCACGGACCAGGGCAAACTCGGCAACGTCAACGGGGTCGCCATTCTCGCCGCAGCCCTCGGCCGGGACATCGCCGAGGTGGGCACGACCATGTATCGGCCTTCCTACACGCCGGCCACCTTCGGCACCATCGCCGGACGCGACGTGGGCGGGTTCTTCGATCCCGAGCGTCACACGCCCATCCACGCATGGCACACGGCTCAAGGCGCCGAATGGGAGAACGTCGGGCGTTGGAAACGACCCTGGTACTACCCCAAACCCGGCGAGGCGATGCAACAGGCGGTGAACCGCGAATGCTTGGCGGCCCGGGACGGCGTGGCGATCATCGATGCCTCGACCCTCGGCAAGATCGATATCCAAGGTGCCGACGCGGCGGAGTTCCTGGACCGGATCTACACCACCGGCTTCCGCAAACTGAGTGTTGGGCGGTGTCGCTACGGCCTCATGCTTCATGAGAACGGCACCATCTTCGACGACGGCGTGACGGCGCGCTTGGGCGGCAACCGCTACCTGATGCACACCACCACCGGCAACGCGGAAGTGGTCTACGCCTGGTTGGAGCGATGGCACCAGACCGAGTGGCCGGAACTTGCCGTCTATTTCACATCCGTGACGGATCATTGGGCCACTTCGGCACTGGTCGGCCCGAAGTCCCGGGCCGTGCTGGCAAAAGTCTGCCCGGACGTTGACCTTGCCGGCGAGGCGTTCCCGTTCATGGCGGTTCGCGAAGGCACCGTCGCAGGGGTTCCCGCCCGGATATTCCGCATCAGCTTCAGCGGCGAACTGTCCTTCGAGGTGAACGTTCCGGCACAGCACGGCCGGGCGGTCTGGGACGCCCTGATCGACGCCGGGGCGGAATACGGCATCACGCCGTACGGCACCGAGGCCATGCACGTTCTGCGCGCCGAGAAGGGCTTCATCATCGTCGGCCAAGACACCGACGGTTCCATGACACCGGCCGACATGGGCATGGACTGGGCCGTACGCTGCAACAAGCCGTTCGGGTTTCTCGGCGACCGCTCCCTCGATCTGGCGGACCACCTACGCGAAGACCGGCCGCAGCTTGTGGGTCTCGCGACCACCGACGCAAAGACCGTGCTTCCGGAAGGCGGGCAGTTGGTCGACGATCCCGAACGCCCGCTGCCCGTGCCGATCGCCGGGCATGTGACCTCCAGCTACTACAGCGCCCGGCTATCCCGTCCCATTGCACTCGGCATGGTGAAGGGCGGCGCGAAACGAAAGGGCGAAACCGTCTACTGCCCCCTCGCCGACGGCGGGGTTCTCGGGGCGACGATCGTCGATTCCGTCTTCTACGACCCGAAGGGGGAGCGGCAGAATGTCTGATGGTCCGGGCGTGGTGTGCCGCGAGTGCCCGGATCGGGCCTTTGTCAATGTTCGCGGCGATGCCGGGAAGGCGCGCCTTCGCAACGCAGCGGAGCAGGTCGCGGGTGTGGCGCTACCGCGCGAGCCGGGCACGTGGAATCATGCCGATCGTTCACGGGCCTATTGGCTTGGTCCCGACGAGTGGCTCCTCGTCGTCACGGGGAATGACGGACTGGAGATTGAGGGGCCGCTGCGCGATGCCCTCGACGGTCGTTTCTCGGTGACAGATGTGACCGGTGCGCAGGTTATGGTGGAACTGTCCGGCCCCGACGTTGGAAAGGTACTGCAGAAGTCGAGCCCCTACGACTTCCATCCCCGAGTTTTCCCGCCCGGTCGCTGCGTACAGACCGTGTTCGCGAAAGCCACGGCGCTTGTCGCAGCGAGGGAAGACGGCGCCTTCGACATCGCGTTTCGTCGGAGCTATGCCGACTACCTCAGGCGATGGATCGAAGATGCGGCGACCGAATACGACTATCGGGTTGGATAGGTACCAGTGCCGCGCCGTCTCTGCAAATGCCAAGGGCATCCAATGTGCGGCGTGGTGCTCAGTGCTTTGAGAGGTTTGGGTTCGTCCGTAGTGTGCCAATCGGCAATCCGCCTGTGAGCATCGCAGTCGCAAGAGTCGCAAGAGTCGCAAGCGCAATGCTTGTTCTGTGGGACGTACAGGTGGCATTCTGCGTTGATGGCTGGCGAGCGACACCTTCCGGCGGACCAACGAAGGGGCAGAGATGATCCCGTGCTCGCTTCGCGGCGTGAGGTGTCCTCGTATCGCAAGGCCAGCGGCGTATCGCCGTGCGAGTCGCGGCTTGGTCGCTGCGCCATCATAAGTCTCTCTGGATGGTACCGACCGTTCTCCTCGGTGCAGCGCTCTTGCCTTGGCCGTATGGCTACTATCAGCTGCTGCGCTTGGCCGTCTGCGTGGTCAGTGGCTGGATTGCATACGAGCAGTGGAAGCATGACGATGCAGTTAGCGGCTGGGTCGTCGCGTTCGGCGGGTTGGCGCTGCTCTACAACCCGGTGATGCCCGTCCACCTCTCGCGGGAGATATGGTCCGTGCTCAATCTCGCGAGTGCGGCGTTGTTCTTAGGGCACCTCGGTGCGCTATCAAGCTTGGTAAGGCACAGGGACGGAACAGTTCCGAGGCGAACGCGGTTGGAGAGGTCAAGACGATTACGGGTATCGCGGGGGTTACCGAAACGCCTGAAACGGTGAGGTCGTTTGCGATGCGTCGTGGAATTCTGGGCTTCGGACGCCACCGACGTGGTTGGTTGGGCTGGTCCTTCAGAGTGGCTAGGCTGGCTAGGCCAGTCTGCAATGCGTAACGATTGGCCACCGGGTTTCAAGACTGCATCGATATCCGCTGCTCTGGACGCGTTGGCGGACGTTGGCGTGTCAACGAAGGTGACGGTGCCCGTTTGCGGAGACATCCGTTCGACGATGCAGAGGTCGGCAGTGTGTTCATCGATTGCACGGCGGAGGCCCGTTTTCATCGCAGCTATCCGAGCTGGTACGAGGCTATGTCGGGCGCATCTTGGTTGAAAAGAACGCTCGTCGAGTGGCTGGGCTGGCCTTGGCGACCGGGTGTGATCTCGGCGGAAACCGGAGGCACTCTAACCAATGCGCGTCGCGCACGCTCGTGAGCTGCGTCTTTGTCGTTGCCGGAGTGGCCGGATTCGGACGCCACCCGGTTTTTGTTGAAGCGGCCTTCGGTGGATGGGATTTGATCCAGAAATTCCCTACGAGCGGGCTTGTCTCCGCGTTGCGCACTCATCCGGTTACCAGCCCCCAAATCAGCATCAGAACCGCGGCGACGACCATGCACTTAGCCAATGTCGGCCAAATCCGGTCGCCCTGATACTTGGTGGCGGCCCGCCAGATGCCGACCCATACCAAGATGCTGTAGGCGAGCACTGCGGCGAGAAACGCGAAATAGACCGCTACGGGCAGGGTTCGTGCTGACGCCGTTAGGGCGGCGTTGAGAACCACACCGACCACGACGCCGAACACCCAATACGTGACGACGAGGCTGTAGTCACCCCGCCACAGCTTCGCGATCATAAAGGGGCTATCCCCAAAGAGCGGCCACGCCTTCCTGCGCGATCTCGCTTCGCCGTTCGGCGGTCATTGACTGGGCGTGGGCCTTCCCGCCCTTGCGCCCCGCTTCGCTCTTGGCCTTGTCGACGTACTGCTCGTCGGTGTCGCCTGTGGCGATCCGCCCGATCATGACGGCTTGCGCCACGGCGTCCGCTGGACGCTTCTCGCCCTTTGGTCCGGTTGGCATGGTGTGGTTTCCTCGTATTCGACGTTACGCATGATGCCCAAGGCACTAGGCACTACGGCAACTCTACAACTCTACTAAGCAGGCATACAGGGGTCTAGTCAAACTGATACACTACCCCGCGTCGGACCTGCCGTCAGGCTGACAGAATCCAATCGGCAAGCGGCCATAAGGCCAGCGCCACGCCGTAGGCGATTACTTTCTTGACGGTGTGCTTTTCGAGCCGACCCTGGGCGTCGTGCTCCTCGTGCTCGTCGACGACGATTGAGGATTCGAAGTTGTCAGTAACTACCGCGACCACGGATTTGACCTGGTCGGCCAAGAGAACCGGCGAGCCGCTCTGCCCATCGACAGAAGGGAAGCTCAGCTCATATGCGCCATAACGGAGACCCGCCCGTTGATGGCGGAACGCCCTCTGTATGTGGCCGGTTAGCAGGCGAGCTTCGAGGGAGACCCGGCTAGGAGATTCAACACGCCGCGGATAGCCATAAGACAAGACCTCTGTTCCCAAGTGAAGCTCGCCGATCTCTTCGGGCGGCTTGGCCAGTTCGAAGTGTGGGATAGCGTCGACCTCGTCGAACGTGAGAAGGGCAATGTCAGCGGACGGGTGAACCGTAACGGAACGCGGGTTCCGAAACCTCGTGCCACTCGCGGTCGTCGAGCGCGCGGTCTCCAAATGGAGGCGATCAGGTGTCGCGTTCTGCACGACGTGAGCGGCGGTGAGGACCAGACCAGGTCTCTCCACGCCGAAGGCGGTACCGGCGAACTGATCTGTCCGTCGTGACCTTGGACGCCCAAGGGACGGACGTGCGTCGTTGTATTGAGGTTCATCTGCCGCGTTGATTCGCGTGGCAGCGCACCTTCGCGTTCGTTATGTTCAAGCGGAGATTCTAACACTGTGAAGACCAGCATCGCTCTTACACGGGAGGTCTGCCTGTCGACGGACTCCCGGGTCACCATCGGCTCGTCGCTACCGCGACCGGCTCTCAGCGGATCGCATTGGCCAAGGCCGTACCGCACTTGATTCGGCCAACGTAGTTTCGGGTATCGCGGAACTGTATCGGCCGTCGGCGTAACTCCTTGGAGACTTCCGTGGGCATGCTCCGATAGGCAAGGACGGGTCTCAAGACCGCAGTCGCCGAGGCGGGAAGCAGGCGGTCGGCAAGCTTCGCCCCGGCTTGCAGTTGGTCGACGACGTGCGTTCGGGCGGGACCGTTTTTTAATTCGATAGGAACGACGCACATCTGTGCTTCCGGTGGTTGTATGAACACCAGGTAGTCGCAGCGGGTTTCGTCGGTACCGAGAGGCGAGGCCGGTCTGTCCAAGTCGAGGATCAGTCGGCGGTCATGCGTACCGTCGAGGCCAACCGTACAACCTTCTTTGCGAAGCCGCCGGACGATGCATGCGCTGTCGACAGATGCGCAGAGGCGTTCAAGGAGTGTCACGGTCGTTGGCTGCGAGACCGCCGATTCGCACCCAGTGGTCGTATGTCTGTTTCGAAACATCGTCAAAGCCTGCGGAGTAGAGATCGCCGGACTGGTGGAGCCGAAGCTCGTCGACAACCGTACCCATTGGTCTCCTTAGGCGGCGAAATGTCCAGACGCCGACATCTTCGGGGTTGAGTGCGACTTGGCCGGCCGGCACCTGGGAACGCCCCTCGGCTGAAAGTGCCGAGGAGAGTACGATGTTGCTGAGTTCGTCCAGTACCCACTCGCTGTGAGTGGTCAACAGCACACGGACACCGGCGTTGACGAGAGAGGCAAGCTGACGGATGAGCTCGACCTGAATGGCAGGATGCAGGTTCGCTTCGGGCTCCTCGATGACGAGGAGCGAACCGGGGACGACGAGATGCCTCAAGTAAAGGATGATGGGGCCGAGCTCGGCTACCATCGCCGAGGCGTTCTTGATGGGCAACTTGGTGCTCCAGCCGTCCGGCTGGTAGAAGAAAGTCGGATACCCGGAGTCGGTGTCGCGTTGGACAACTATGGTTCCGTTGAGAATGGTCGCTTCGATGCGAGCGGCATGGGGATGGAAGAACGCGTCAGTAGTGGTCGTTCGGGGTTGCAATAGCTCCTGAAGGAAATGTCCGAGTACGCCCGTGAGTACGGGCGGACTCGTTGCACTGCGCGACGCGGCACCGATGAGGCCGCTTACGACGGCACTGTGCGTGCGCATCGCTCCGATTCGGTCGGCTGGCACGTAGAAGGCCGGAAGGTGCATCGGCGACACGATTTGCGGCAGCGTGGCCACCCGAAGGATTTCTACGAGACGACCGGCCCGGGCGTACCACTCCGCGTTGGCCGGTCTACCTCGGAGGCTTCGCGCTAGGAGACATAGGTCCACTGTGGCGTCGTGTCCAGGTGACACCCTCATCGAACCTACGCGGGTGGGTGCGCTGCTGCGGTGAGAATGGGCGCCCAGAACGACCTTGTGTTCGAAACCTGTGCTTTCGCTGGTTGCCGGTGGGCGGAAAACGGCCTCTGCCTGTTTTGCCTGCCGGCGCACGAGATCACCCTCATCAAGACCGAAACAAGCGGAAATTTCGCTTGTGCCGCCCTCGTGGCCACCAAGCGCGAAGGCGGGCATCAGGAGGTCGGTCGTGTTGGGCGGGAAGGTGATGCTCTCCGGCGGCTCCGCAGGGTCGGTCGATGCGAATGTCTCGATGAACCACTGCAAGGGAGCGCTAGTGGTGTCTTTGAGCGCGCGCAGCCAGGCGGGGTGCTGTTGATGTTGCAACGATGTTGGTTGCCTAAAGCACCGGTGTAAAGCGTATAGCAGGGTTGCGAGGTACGACTTTCCCGTGTTGCTCGGGCCGACGAAGACCGTCAACGGTCTAAGATCGATGCACGCCCGGGCGATGGGGCCGAAGTCCCTGACGTCCAGCTGGGCGTGCCCGGGCTCGGCGGTGTCTTCGGCTTGGTTCATAGTCGGTAGCGAAGCCTACATTATCCGCCACCAGGGAACGGCGAGGATTCCATCGCTCATCTGATGGGTCTCGTCTCCACCGTGCAGCAGTAGCCCGCCGGCGAACCGGTCCGCGTACTCCTCCCGGAATAGGCGTAGCCCCGTCGTGTCCGCGTAGCGGGCAGCGGCGGTCTTGACCTCGATGGCCAGCAGGCGATCGCCGGATTCGATGACGAAGTCGACCTCCCTCTCCGTGGTCGTACGCCAATAGAGCACTACCGGCGCGGGCACTTGGCCGTCGCGCCATGCCAGGAGGTCGGCAAGTACCAGGTTTTCGAGATGCGCGCCGGTGAGTTCGGTGGCGCCGCTCAGCCAAATTGCCAACGCCGGATCGCTCCAGTAGAGCTTCGGGCCCTTGATCAGGCGTTTCGTCCGATTCACCGAATAGGCTGGTAGGCGGATCGCCTGAAACGAGGTCTCGAGCAGGTTGAGGTAGCGCTGCACGGTGGCGCGGGGGATGCTCGTGTCGCGCGCGATTTCGGTTTGATTCACCAGACCGCCGAGGCGATGGCTGGCGGCCCGCATGAGCCGCCGGAAGTCCACCAGGTCGCTGACGGCGGACAGCGTCTGGAGGTCGCGCTCCAAGTAGGTGCGGACATAGCCGTCGAACCAGAGCGCCCGCGCATCGGGATCAGGCAATTCGAAGGCGGGGACGGGGTAGCCGCTTTCGCAAACGGCCGCTCGCCAATCCACGGATGCGTCATCCTGGGCTTCCACAACCCCAGGCCAGTCGGCCGCCGGCGTGGACAGCAGGTCCGACCAGATACCCGGCGTCGCGTTGCCCTGTCGTTCGCGACGGGTGAACGGCCAGAGATTGATGTATGTCGCCCGTCCGGCCAAGGACTCGGAGACGCGGTGCATCAAGAGCAGGTTCGCGGACCCGGTGAGTACGAAACGACCGTTGCGGCGCGGTTTGTCGGTGTCTACGGCGCGCTTTACCGCGAACAGCAGGTCCGGTTCCCGCTGGACTTCATCCAACGTCAGCCGAGGCGAACTGCCAATCAGTTCGTCCGGTGCCAGACGGGCCCGTTCCCGGACGTCGGGATCGTCGAGGGTGAGGTAGAGGTGGTTTGCCAGGGAGGGTTCGGATTGCACGAGCGTGCTCTTGCCGGTCTGGCGGGCACCCATGACCACGACGACGGGCGAGACGTCCAATGCTCTGCCTAGCAAGCGGGCGGCGTAACGGGGAACGTATGATGAACCGCTCATGGTATGAGCGATTGTCGCCCACAGCGTGGGCGATTTTCAACATCGACTGAACGGAGTGGATCTGCTGTCTCAGCCGAGATCGAAGCCTTGATACCCGTTCTCGGCGACCTGTGCGCATTTCTCCGCGTACGGCGGAAACCCGATCAACGGCATGAAAACCTGGGGCTTGCCGGGGATGTTCTTGCCGAGGTACCACGAGTTGCAGGTCGGGTACAGCGTCACCCCGGCGACCGCGTTGACGTGGTCCACCCAGTCGTCCTGAGCATGTTGGCTGGCTTCGATCGTTGCGCGACCTTGCCGGCGCAGGTCGTCGAGGCAGTTGGTGATCCAGTCGACGTGCTGCTCGATGGATACGATCATGTTGGTCAGAACAGACGGACTGCCCGGGCCGGTGATGAGGAATAGGTTGGGGAAGCCGACCGTGCAGAGGCCAAGGTAGGTGCGCGGCCCCGCGTCCCACTTTTCCTTGAGTGTGGTGCCGCCGCGTCCCCGGATGTCGATGCCCAGGACGGCACCGGTCATGGCGTCGAAGCCGGTCGCGAAGACGAGGCAGTCGAGTTCGAACTCGCGCCCGCCCGCGACCACGCCGTCGGGAGTGATCCGTTCGATCGCGCGTTCCCGTGCATCGACGAGTTCGACATTCGACCGGTTGTAGGTCTCGAAGTAGCCCGTGTCCAGACAAGGGCGCTTGCAGCCGATTACGTTGTCGGGACACAACAGTTCGGCGACCTTGGGGTCGTTGACTGTCTCGCGTATGCGTTGGCGCACGAACTCGGCGGCGGTCTCGTTGGCCTCGCGGCTTCGCAGCAGGTCGTTGTAGGCACCCAGGAACGTGAAACCCCCACGTTGCCATCGCGCGGCGTAGTTGGCTTCACGGCGGGTGGCGTTGTCCGATCGGGCGGGGGCGTCGTTGTGATGAACTCTCGATCCGAAGCCTGCATGCATGCGCAGATTGTTGGCTCGCAACTGCCGATACTCGGCCTTGATGTCGCGGACGTAGTCGGGATCCAGCGGCTCGTTGCGGGCCGGGATCGAATAGTTCGGCGTGCGCTGGAAGACCGTCAGACGTTTCGCCTCGGCGGCAATGATCGGTATCGCCTGGATGGCCGACGAACCCGTGCCGATAATGCCGACCCGCTTACCGTTGAAGTCGACGCTCTCGTGCGGCCAGCGACCGGTGTGATAGGTCTTGCCTAGGAAACTGTCGCGGCCTTCGATTGCGGGATAATTGGTCGACGACAGGCACCCGGTCGCCATGACCACGAAGGCTGCCGACACCGTTTCGCCGGTGTTCGTCGTCACCATCCAACGGCTCTCGTCTTCATCGAAGACCGCACCCGTCACGCGGGTGTCGAAAGTGATGTCCCGGCGCAGGTCGAACTTCTCGGCGACATGGTTGGTGTAGCGAAGAATCTCGGGTTGTCCCGCGTAGCGTTCGGTCCACTCCCACTCCTGCTGCAACGCCTCGGAGAAACTGTAGGAGTACTCCATGCTCTCGACGTCACACCGGGCGCCGGGATAGCGATTCCAATACCAGGTACCGCCAACCCCGGCGCCGGTTTCGAAGACGCGGGTGTTGAAACCGGCGTCCCGCAATCGGTAAAGCATGTAGAGGCCGGCGAATCCGGCACCCACGACAACGACATCGCAGTCAGGCTTGTCCGGTGCAGACATCAACGCGTCTCCCTTGGAACGGCCGGATTCTACATGCGCCGCTCGCGACGGGTCGCGGGGACCACCTTGGAATATATATCGGTATATACTTCGGCCATGACATCACTCGAGCGCATCTGCGGCGCGCTACGTGACGCTGGCGTGCGCTACGCGATCGTCGGCGGACACGCCGTGGCGTTGCACGGTGCGGTTCGCGGCACGATCGACATCGACTTGGTGCTTCGCTGGACCCGGCAGACCTTGGCCAAGGCGGAATCGGCATTGAACGGCATCGGGTTGGAGTCCCGTTTACCGGTCAGCGCGGCAGACGTCTATGCGTTTCGGGACGAGTACATCGAGAACCGAAACCTCATCGCTTGGAACTTCCACAATCCCGACGACCCCTTGGAACAGGTGGACATCGTCATCAACTACGACTTGACCGGCAAGCGGACGCGGCGGGTGGACCTGCCTTCGGGACCGGTGGAGGTGTTGTCGGTCGCGGAGCTGATCGCCATGAAACGTGCAAGCGGCCGCGCCCAGGACATCGAGGACGTCCGTGCATTGGAGCGGCTGTGACGAGGCCCGAGCAGCCAGACCGTCCCGTGCAGCGTTTCTCGGACGAGTACCTCGAGCGCTGTCGCGAGCTCTCTCCAGCCGACGTGGTGCGTTTCCTGGACGACTTCAAACGAATCCACGCGAATCGGGAGTCGCGCTCGCGGCTGATCAGCTTGAAAGTGCCCGAACCCCTGTTGGCCGCGTTCAAGACCAAGGCGCGCCTTGGCGGGGTCCGCTACCAGACCCAGATCAAGAACCTGATGCGGCAGTGGCTGGAAGAAGCAACGGCCCCGGAGGATGCGCCGCGATGACCCCGAGAAACGCCTCGCCGTAGCGTTCGAGCTTCGCCTGCCCGACGCCGTGAACGCGCAACATGGCGTCGGGAGAATCGGGGCGAAGGCGCACGAACTCCTTCAGCGTCGTATCGTGGAACACGACGTACGGCGGCAATCCGGCCCCCTCGGCGATCTGGCGTCGCGTCTCGCGCAACGCTTCCCACAACGCGGTGTCGCCGGCGGCGATCTCGAAGCCGTCGTCCCGATCCTTGGCGGGCGCCCGGGCTCGTTTGGCGATCTTGGTCTCTTCGCGCAACGTCAGGGTCACCTCGCCGCGCAGCAGGGGCCTCGAGGTCGGCGTCAGGGTCAGGGCGTTGTAGCGTGCCGGGTCGGATCGGACGTAGCCGCCGGCGACCAGTTGGCGCAGTACCGAGCGCCACTGGTTGTCACCGAGGTCATCGCCGATGCCGTAGGTGGACAGCCGCTCGTGTCGGTGTTGGCGGACCTTGTCGGTGTCCTTGCCCCGCAGCACGTCGATGACGTGGCCGGCACCGAAACGTTGGCCGGTTCGGACGATGCAGGACATCAGCTTCTGGGCCGGCACGGTTCCGTCCCAGGTCTTGGGCGGCGCGAGGCAGACGTCGCAGTTGCCGCAAGTATCGGGGGGATCGTCGCCGAAGTAGCGCAGCAACGCGGCGCGTCGGCACGTCGTGATCTCGCACCAGCCGAGCAGGGCATCGAGCTTGGTACGCTCGATGCGCTTGTGCTCCTCGCCCGCCTCCGACTCGTCCAGCATCTGCCGCAGACGCACCACGTCCTGCAATCCGTAGATCATCCACGCGTCGGCGTGCTCCCCGTCGCGTCCCGAGCGGCCCGTCTCCTGATAGTACGCCTCGACGCTCTTGGGCAGGTCGACGTGCGCAACGTAGCGAACATCGGGTTTGTCGATGCCCATGCCGAAGGCAATGGTGGCGACGATCACGACGCCGTCGTCGCGCAGAAACCGCTCCTGGTGCCTGCTGCGAAGCGCCGCAGGGAGTCCGGCGTGGTAGGGAAGGGCGTCGTGGCCGGCCCCGCGCAGCATTTCGGCTGTTGCTTCGGTCTTGCGGCGGGACAGGCAGTAGACGATGCCGGTCTCGCCACGGTGATCCTCCAGGAAGTCCAGCAACTGGGTGTTGGCGTTGGTCTTGATGCGCACGGAGTAGCGAATGTTGGGGCGGTCGAAGCCACTCACGAACCGGGCAGGCTTAGCCAGCCTGAGGCGGGTGACGATCTCGGCACGCGTTCGCGCATCCGCCGTCGCGGTCAGCGCCAGTCGGGGAATGCCCGGCAGGCGCTCGGCAAGCACGTGGAGACCCAGGTAGTCCTGACGGAAGTCGTGTCCCCACTGGGATACGCAATGCGCCTCGTCGATAGCGACCAGGTTCACCGGGGAACGCGCCAGCAGGGCCAGCGTATCTTCCTGAAGGAGGCGTTCGGGGGCTAGATAGAGCAGATCCAAAGCGCCGGCGGCGAACCGGTTGGCGATCTCGGTCTGCTCGAACCACGGCAGCGTCGAGTTGAGGAACGCGGCGGCAACGCCCATCTGGCGGAGTGCGGCGACCTGATCCTGCATCAGCGCGATCAAGGGCGAGACCACGATGCCCGTGCCCGGGCTGACGATCGCGGGTATCTGGTAGCAGAGCGACTTGCCGCCGCCGGTCGGCATCAGGACGAGGCAGTCGCGGCCGTCGAGAACGGCTTGGATAACGCCCTCTTGGCCCGGCAGGAAGTCCGAGTAGCCGTATACGTCGTGGAGTACGGTTTGCGCGGCATCGAGCATCGACAGATTATCCCGGAACGGTTTGTCACAGGCACGCGCGTTCATTGGGTGCGCAATCGGGGGGTGGTGAAACGGTGCTGCGGGAAGGTCCCTTCCTCGATGGCAGCGTGGAGGACCCTCATCTCGGTGACGGAGGGATGCAGAATGATGGGCGCTGGTTCGGGCGTGAGCTCGATGGCCGTGTTGTCGACGACGCAGTGGGGCCTCGTCGTCTTGATCGCATCTGCCGCTAGGGCAGGTGCCTGGCCCGCGAGATTGAACACGGTGTATGGGTCGGCGACGTTGTCGTCGACGCTGTAGCCAAGGTCCGCCATGGATTGGATGGTGATGGCGCTGAATGCCGAACCGCTGCCGAGGGTGGCCGTCATGAGTTCGCTGCCCAAGACTGACTTCCGCCAGTGCTTGTCCTGGGCACCTTGTCCGCCCTGTGCGTTCTCAACCGGCACCTTCCCGCGTTCATAGTTGGTCCCGCCCGCGTCGTCAAATGCCGCGATGGCGTTCGAACCTGCGAAGTGCGTATCGGGCGGCGGCGTGATCGGATTGCCGGCACTGAGTGACGGATTGACCAGGAAGTTGCCCCATTGAATGCCGAATCCGAGCGCGTGCGCCATCTCGTGAAGGGCCACCCTATACAAGGTGCCCGAGCCAAGCGTGTCCATGTCGGCGGAGTCCAACTGGATGCGTGCGATCACGGGAAACCCGGAAAGGGAACGGAAGGTGCATACGCCGGCCGACCCCAACGTGCCGCCGGGACCGTCGATGGACACCAGGTGCACGTAGATCCTCAAATCGTCGACGATCCCGTCGAAGTCGCTGTCGGTACATGCGTTGGAGGCGGGGTTCGTCGAGTAGTCGATGTCGGTAAGGTCGTTGGTGATGGCCCGTTCCCATGTCGAAGCGGCGGAGTTGACGGCTGAACGCACTGCGGCCGACGGTTGACCGACGAAAGCGATATCGATGTCGAAGCCGCCTCCCGTCGCGGCTGCGCTGGTGGTGAACTCGGCGGCATGGGACCAGGGCGCCGTTGCCGTGTCGGAACAGGAAACCCCGATATGACGGTAGTCGACGAGATAGGTGGTACTGGCGAGCACGAAACCGCCGATGAAGAGGTCTGCGGTTATCGTCCCCTGGACTTCCTCGGTACCGGTGTTAGCCAGGGAGAAGCAGTAGGTACGCGCTTGTGATGTCTGCGCTTTCGACCGGATCCGGATCCTGAATGCCTTGGTTTCCTGGGCGGCCAACGTGACACCGAACCTCACGGCCAGTTCGGTTTCGGACGCATTTAGACTCAGACTTGGCGCTGGCGGCGAGGTGGTTGGTGGCGGTGGCGGTGGCGGCGGTGGCGGTGGCGGCGCAGTGGCGTCGACCGTGACCTTGAATGAGCCGGTTCCGGTGGCACCGTGGATGTCGGTTGCCGTCACGTTGACGTCGGCGACGCCTTCGGCCAGGCCGTCGAGCGAGACCGAGTCGCCGGACATGGTGGCCGCAACGATGTCGGTGTCGCTTGAGGATGCATCTAGCGTCAGGTCGTCGCCGTCCGGGTCGGAGAACGCTGCCCGCACTGGCACGAGCCTATCGTCGCCGACGGTGATGGTGACATCGTCCAGGAGACTGTCATCGACCGTGGGCGCCTGATTGCTCACCGTGCCGTAACCGGACCCGGACCAAGCCCCCTGCCCTTCATCGTTGAGACCGCGCACCTGCACTTCGTAAGTGTCGGCCACTAGACCCGTGAGCCTGGCGGAAGTACCGGTCGGCGTCCCGGTCCACGGGTTGAACGGGCCGTCGGAACCACGAAAGCGTAGGCCGTAGCCGGTGATCGCGGGCCGCCCCGGGTTGTCGGGGGCGGACCAAGTAACGTTGAGGGCACCGTTGCCAGCCGCCTCTACCGTCGGCGGCTCGGGAGCGTTAGGCGGTTCGTCCACATCTATCACGGCAACCGCGACGGCGATGCTTGCCTGGCCGCCGAAGTCGTCGGTGGTCGTGACCGTGACTTCATGGGTGGCAGCGTTCTCATGATCGATCGAGGCATCACTAGCAACGCGCAGTTGGCCGTTCGAAGCGCCGATCGTGAACAAACGCGCACCTTCTCCCGTCGTTTCAAAGGTCAGCGCATCGTCATCCGGATCGGTCGCAGTCAGTGGATCGCCGATGTCGAAACCCGAGGCCGAGTTCTCCGCGACGGACCGCTTGGCGGTGGTCCCCTCGTCGAACACCGGCGGTCGGTTCGCCTGCGTCCGGCCCCGTGCGGGCGCCGACCAATTGCCTATGCCCTCCCAGTTTACGGCCCGCACCTGCATGTCGTACTCGGTGTCCGGCTCGAGGTCAGAGGGTGTCGCTGCGAAAAACCTGCCGTCCTGGTCGGCGTCGAGGGAGTAGGCGCGCGTTCCGGCCACGTAGTAGCGAAGGTCGTAGTCGACGATCCCGGGACCCGTGTTTACCGGTGCCGACCAGGTTGCTTGGAGGGAGGTCCTCGACAACACGGTGATGATAGGGGGCGCCGGCGTACCGGGTGGTTCATCGACGTCTGTGACAGAGACGGTCACCTCGATGCTGGCTGTGCCGCCCTGGCCGTCGACGACGGTTACGGTTAGCGCCATCGTCGACTTGGTTTCGTGGTCGTAGTCGACCCCCTCTCGGGTCTGGATTTGGCCGCTGGCGCTTTCGAGGTCAAAGTACGATGCGTCCTCGCCGGCAAGCGAATACTCCAAGGGACCGCCTTCGGCGTCTGTTGCCGCGACGGGTGCGCCGACGTGTTGGCCTGCGGGAGTGTTCTCCGGCAGGCTGCGAGTCGTTGAGGTGCCATCGATGAACGAAGGGGCCGCATTGGCGGTGGTGCCTTCACCCGTAGGCGACCATTCCCCCGGGCCGGCGTCGTTCACGGCGCGGACGCGGATGTGGTACGCGGTTGACGATTCCAGACCGGTAACCGTTGTCGCGGTCGTCGTATCGTCATGTAGCCAAGGCGTGAACTCGGTCGCGTTGCCGGCGCGGTACTCCACGTCGTAGCTGCCGATGTCGGTGGTGCTGTCGGGAACGTTCCAGCCGACCGACAGGCTATCCGTGCCGACGGCTGCCACCACTGGCAGACCGGGTGCATCGGGTAGTTCGCGCCACCAACGGTGTCTCAGGATGCGCCATAGTGCGACGTTGTCCGACTGGTCGGCGGAATCTGCTGCCGCCGCATCGTCGTCCGTTGCCAAGGATTGTGCCGCCCACCCCGTGCCGAAGGTCAGGATGGCGGCAATCGTGCAGTGTGCCGCTGACGACTGCATGAGCCTTCCCCGGCCCCCAAACCTCCCACCCGCGCGTGTGGGCAGACCGGCGCAATTGGACTCTTGGGGCAGCCTCCTAGGCACCGCCTCGACGTGCCTCGCTTCGTCGACGTGTCGGCGATGATAGCCCAGTCGCCAGCGGGTTTTTGACTGTCGCTGCGCTATAGTCGAAGCGATGACGCGACAAGTTCACGCCGCCACCAGACGGAGCGATCTCTCCGGCCTACCCCGGGCGTTGCGGAGTGACGTACGACTTCTGGGTGCATTGCTCGGCCGCGTCGTCGCCCGGCACCGGGGTTCGGGGTTCGTGGACCGCATCGAGTCCATCCGGGCACTGGCGAAACGTGCCAGGCGCGGGACGAGTACGGATTGGGAGAGGCTGAGCGCGACACTGGCCGCTTTGCCCGAGAGTGCATTGATCGACATCGCGCGGGCGTTCAATCAGTTCCTGAACCTTGCCAATATCGCCGACCAGC
Source organism: uncultured Pseudomonadales bacterium (assembly GCA_964548145.1). Lineage (GTDB taxonomy): Bacteria > Pseudomonadota > Gammaproteobacteria > Pseudomonadales > Azotimanducaceae > VXYL01. The sequence continues at coordinate 27,024 of CAZJRX010000006.1, forward strand.
GGCAGACCGCTCGGGACGCCACTTGGCCCGGCTCGGTCGAGGTCGACGTGCTACGCCGGCTGCATATTGAACTCGTCCTCACCGCCCACCCGACGGAGATCCTCCGACGGACCCTGATCCGGAAGTACGACGCCATCGCTGCCGTGCTGGAAGCGCGGTCCCGAGCCCCGAGGAGTGAACGCCCGGGTTTGGAGACAGAGCTCGAACGCCTCATCGCCGAGGCCTGGCACACCGACGAGATCCGCCGCGAACGACCAGCGCCCCAGGACGAGGCGAAGTGGGGCTTTGCCGTTGTCGAGAACTCGCTTTGGCAGGCGGTCCCGGAGGCAATGCGGGAACTCGATGGCGTGCATGGTTCAACCTTGCCCGTTGACGTGATGCCGTTCGCCTTCGCGTCCTGGATGGGCGGTGACCGCGACGGCAATCCCAACGTCACGGCTGCCGTAACGCGGGAAGTCCTTCTGCTGGCGCGTTGGATGGCGGCGGATCTGTTTCTCCGTGACGTCACCGGTCTGGCAGCGTCGCTCTCGATGTCTGCGGGAAACGACGCCATTCGGAGGCAGACCGGCGACGCGGCCGAACCCTATCGCGCGGTTCTCGGCGTCCTGCGCGACAGGCTCGAGGCAACGCGGGCATGGGCAGAAGCCGGTGGTCGCCCGGGGCCGGCGGTAATCCTCGCCGATCAGGACTTGGTCATGCCGCTCCTCTTGTGCCGCGACTCGCTTCTCAAGTGTGGCATGCCGCAGATTGCCGATGGTCCGCTGCTGGACACTATTCGCCGAGCCCGATGTTTCGGGGTTCACCTGGTCCGAATCGACATACGCCAGCATGCCGAACGGCATACCGCGTTGTTCGACGAACTTACGGCCTATCTGCAGGATGGCGAGGGCTACGGGGCATGGGATGAACAACGCCGAACGGCGTGGCTTGTTGCCGAATTGGCGAGCCGCCGGCCGCTGTTCCCATCGTCCTGGCCCGTCAGCGACGAATCCCGGGAGGTAATTGACACCTGTGGCGCCATCGCCGAACACGACGCCACGGGGGTCGCCGCCTATGTGGTTTCGATGGCATCGAACCCCAGCGACGTGTTGGCTGTGGCGCTCCTGCTCAAGGAGGCGGGCGTCCGTAAACGGGTGCCGATCGTACCCCTGTTCGAAACGCTCGACGATCTCGACCGCGCCGCCAAGACCGTCGACGCGTTGCTGTCCGTTCCTTGGTATCGAACCTATGTCGGCGAACGCATCCAGGTGATGATCGGCTATTCGGACTCGGCGAAGGACGCTGGCCAGCTTGCCGCGGCGTGGGCGCAGTACCGGGCCCAGGAGTCTCTCGCTGGGTAGCCGGCCCGCCCGGCGGCAGCCGAACGCCGATCTCGCCAACCTGCGCGCGATACCCTGGGTCTTCGCCTGGACGCAGGTACGGCTCATGCTTCCCGCGTGGCTTGGCACGGAACGCGCGATGGCCAAACTCGGTGCCGACCGTGGTGCATTCGAGTTGCTGCGCGGCTGGCCGTTTTTCGCCATGCAGGCGGATATGCTCGAAATGGTCGTGGCGAAGGCGGATGCAACCCTGGCGCGGTACTACGCGCGACGCCTTGCGAACGCCGACCAGCAAGCCATGGCGGAAGCAATCTTCGAACGCCTTGCCCAGATTGCGCGGGATATCTTGGATCTCACGGGAGCTACCGAACTGCTCGCCAACGCGGATCAGGTTCGGGATTCGATGACGGTGCGCAATACCTATCTGGATCCGTTGCATCTCCTTCAGGCCGAACTGCTTGCCAGGCGCCGGGGCGGCAACGACTCGGAGCGGGTGAACCAGGCCCTCAAGGTGACCATGGCAGGGATTGCGAGCGGCTTGCGGAACACGGGGTGACCCATGCGGGGCGTCGTCTTGGGACTGGCGAGTATCGCCTGCAGTACGCATGCCGCCGCCGTCGGCGAGGACTACTGCACGCCGCTACATGCGCCGGCGGACCTGCGAACGGTCGCCATCGAGGAGATTGCCGGTCGGTCGCTAGCCCCCGCCGGAACCTATCGCGTTGGGTCGATAGCGGTGGTTCGCCAGGACGTCTTCAACACCGACGATCCCCGAGAGAATAACGCCGCCTTTCGGCTGGCGAACCGTTGGCACATCCTGAGCCGGGAGGGCCTCCTTCGCGGACTGCTGCTGTTTCGGGAGGGTGATGTGGTAACGGCCGATACGATCGCCGAGAGCGAGCGAGTGCTCAGGAGCAAGTCGTACCTCTACGACGCTCGCATCGTCGCCAACCGGGTGTGCGCCGGGAATGGCGAGCGGGAGGCGACCGCCGTGATCGATCTGGTGGTCGTCACCCGCGACGTCTGGTCCTTGTCGCCCGAACTCAGTATCACTCGGACGGGGGGCGAGGAACGTCTGCGCGCCGGTATCTCGGAGATCAACCTGGCGGGTAGCGGTTCCCACCTTGACCTTACGCTGTTCGACGATCTGGACCGCCGAGGTGTGAGCGCGAGCTTCACGGACGCCAATCTCGGTCGAAGCCGGGTTGGCGTTCGATTGCGCTACGACGATACCGACGACGGCGAGTTGGTGGAGGCGGGCATCGGCCAGCCGTTCTATGCGTTGTCCGCACGCCGGTCCTGGAACGCGTACATCCTCCGATCGAATACGCGCCAGGGGCTCTACCGGGGCGGGGAGCGGATCGCATCCTTCCGGCGCGACTATCGGCTGGCACAGCTTTCCGCCGGATTGTCCCGGGGTAGGCAAGATGGCTGGGTGGACCGCCTTGTCGGCGGGCTCACGCTCGAAGACTGGCGGTTGTCACCGCCGCGGCATGGTGAGACTCCACCGGCGCTTCGTAGCCGCCGATTCGCCTACCCCTGGGTGTCCTTTCATCGGATCGAGGACGACTATGCGCAGGTACGCAACGTCGATCGGGTGCAGACGACGGAGGACGTCTATCTCGGACGCCGTTACGACATCCTGTTCGGATACGCGCCTCAAGGTGATGGCCACGTCATTGTCTCCGCCGAGTTCGGCGATGGCCATCGGCGCGGCCAGGACGGCATTCTCCGCTACGGGGCGCGTGCCTCGGGATACTGGAACACCGCCACGCGTCGGCCCGAGAACGCCGTTGCCCGGGTTTGGGCCCGGTACCGGCACCGCCAGACGCCGCAGTGGGGCTTGATTCTGGATGGGGAGGCCACGGTAACCGACGCCCTGACCGTTGACCAACAACTGCTCCTCGGCGGTCGCTCGGGACTGCGCGGCTACCCCAACCGCTATCAGGCGGGCGAGCGGGCGTTCCGGTTGACCGCCGAAGAGCGGTTCTACACCGATCTCTATCCGTTTCGGGTGATGCGCGTTGCGCTCGCGGGCTTCGTGGATGTGGGCCGGGCCTGGGGACCGTTCACCGACAACCCGATCCTGGCCAACCTCGGGTTGGGCGTTCGGTTCGAATCGACCCGCACGAACCGAGCCCTCGTGTACCACCTGGACGTGGCGTTTCCCGTCGTGGCCGGGTCCGGCGTACGGGGCGTCGAGGTGACGTTGACCAGTAAACGGGGTCTCTGAGCGCGTGCATACCGGGAACCGGATCGAGTAGATTGTCGCTTGGGACGCCACCAGCACGGTGGGTTGTGGGTTCACGGGGAACGGCCAATGTACGAAGAGATCATCTACGACGTCGACGGCGGCGTCGCGTTAATAACGATGAACCGGCCGAAGACGCTCAACGCGTTGACGGACCGGACCCAGGCGGAAATCCGCCACGCGCTCGACCAGTCCGAGCGCAACGAAGAGGTCGTCGGCACGGTGCTTACCGGTGCGGGGCGTGGTTTCTGTTCGGGGGTCGACATGAACGCCCTGGGTGCCATGAGCGAGGCGGGGCGTCGACTCGGTGCGGCGCATGCGGACCTGGCGGCGGACCCGGGCAACCCGGACCGGGATCCCAACTTCGAAATCGGCGCGACCTACCTATTGGGTTTGCGCAAGCCGTTGATCGCGGCCATCAATGGCGCCTGCGCTGGTCTTGGATTCAGCTACGCGGTGTTCTGCGACCTGCGCTTCGTCGACCGGACGGCGCGGTTCGCCACCTCGTTCTCGCAGCGCGGATTGATCGCCGAGCACGGGACCAGTTGGATACTGCCGCGCCTCATCGGGCCGGCGAACGCCTTGGACATCCTCTGGACCGGTCGCAAGTTCGACGGCGAGGAGGCCGGGCGGATCGGGCTCGCCAACCGGGTCTGCGAGCCGGGTGAATGCGTTAACGACGCCTGTGCCTACCTGCGTGAGATCGCCGAGGTCGCGGCCCCCAATTCGCTGATGATGATGAAGAAGCAGGTCTACCGGCACCTCAACGTCGAGCTGCGCCGGGCCATGGAGGAGTCGAACGGCTGGATGGACGAGAGTCTCGCCCGCGGCGACTTCAAGGAAGGCGTTGCGTCCTTCGTCGAGCGCCGGCCACCGAATTTCGCCCCGGTGAAGGTCGACTGAAGCGCACGTGTTGCGTCGTCGGGCCACCTCATGCGCATCGGACTGATCTCCGACACGCACATCTCCAAGAGCGGCGAACTCTGGCGGCAGGTGTTCGACGCTTTCACCGGCGTCGATGCGATCCTGCATGCTGGCGACGTCTGGTCGCCGGCACTCCTCGACGAACTGGGAGAGGTCGCGAGCGTTCGTGTTGCCCGGGGCAACGGCGACTTCGGGCAGAACGATCCACGCCTGGAGGATCGGTGCGTGATGAGCTTCGACGGCGTCACCATCGCCATGATCCACGACCGGAACTGATTCTCGATCGTGTCCGGCAGCGCTTTCCCGGTGTCTCCCCGGATGTCGTTGTTTACGGGCACACGCACATCGAGTCCGTTGATCGGGTCGACGGTCTGCTATGCGTCAATCCCGGTTCACCGACGTTGCCGCACAACAAATCGTTGCGCCTGGGCACGATCGGTTTCCTCGAGATCGACCGGGGCGTGGTCAATCCCGAGTTGTGGCAGTTGACCGACCAGGGTGCCGAACCTATCCCACTCTAGTGTCCTGAACAAAAGTCTTTGTGCCGGGTACGGCAG
>CAZJRX010000007.1:0-23638 GCA_964548145.1 uncultured Pseudomonadales bacterium
TCTCGTTGAAGTGGCGGTTCAGGCTGATGTTGGCGCCGATGTTGAAGCCGCTGGTTACGTCGTCCATGGTGACGGGGGAGACGCCGGTGATGAACAGCCGCTCGATGCCGCCGCCGCCCTGCCCGGCACCCGCCTTCAGGGTGGCGAAAAAGCTGCGGTAGAAGCCGCCGCCGTGGGTGAACGACTCGTACGCTTCCGGTCCCCGGTGCGCCAAGATCGTGTTCGCGAAGTTGTCGTACTCGTCGATCATCACGTACAGCGGGATACCGTTTTCGCGGCAATAGACGAACAATGCCTGCAGCTTCCCGTCGATGGACGCGGGCGCCAGGATGCGGCGCACGGCATCGTCCGGGAACAGATCGGCATTGACGCGCAAGGTGCTTCCCAGTTCGATCTCGCAGTGGGTCTCGAAGCGCTCCTGCAGCGTCTCCAGCGTGTTCTCGAAGGCCGAGAAGTTGAAGCCTAGGACCACGTAGCGGGAACGGTCCTCCGTCGGCGCCCGACCGATGTCGGTGCCGTCGAAGACGCCGTGCCAGTGTTCGGCCATGCTGCGGTCGTAGTAGTGCCGCAGCACCGACACCCACAGGCTCTTGCCGAAGCGGCGCGGGCGGATCAGGAACGCGTAGCGCTCGTCTTCCAGGCGGCGCAGAAAGCGCGTCTTGTCCACGTACAGCCAGCCCCACAGCCGGATGCGGCGGATGTCGGCTTCGCCGTAGGGGATGCGCGGATAGTTTGCGCTCATGGACCCGCGGTTCTCGAACTTGCCGAGCCCATCATGCCACGCCGAGAATACGGCAGCATTCCGGAATCGCGCCCTAAGGGCGCGCCGGGACGGGACAAGCCCGTCCCCAACGATCCGCACGTACGCCATCTCCGAGTCCCGTTGGTCTCCCAAGGGTTTGTCGTTCACGCCGCTTACCGCTATGGTTCGCCTCGGCCATGTTCCCGACCCAATCTGTACGATGCGCCGGTCGGGAGAGCTTTGCTTGAGGCCCCGAACTCCTCGTCAGGACCAAGAGGACCGAAATGAACGTCCGCGATTTCCTCGCTTCAGCCCGACAGGCGCCTGACTGCCGTCGGCGCGCGGTAGCAGCCGGGAACCTCCCGCGTCGCCTGTTGTGGCCGAGCGAGCACGGGCGAGGATGTGGGCCGTGCCACGCGGGACGCGCCGAGGTCTGAGATCGGATGACGGAGCCTAGCGAACCGCTTGAGGTCTACAAGCGGGCCACCAGCGCGACGCTGCGCGCGCTTGCCGAGAACGACGAGCTCGATGTCACCTTCGGCAAGGGCGCTGCGGGCGTGCGCGGCAACAACATCCACGTGCCGTTGCCGAACCTGGGTTGCAGCGAGGAGGAACTGAACGCCCTGCGCGGCGTCGGCGACGAGTTCGCGCTGAAGTTCCGCTACCACGACGAGAGTGTGCACCGGCGCAGCCAGCCGCGGGCGGGGCCGGCCCAGGAGATGTTCGAGTGGGTGGAGGACGCGCGGGTTGCCTCCATCGGCTCGATGCGCATGGAAGGTGTCGCCAGGAACCTGGAGGCCTCGCTTGAGGCGATCTGCAAGCAGGCGGCATTCGATACCGTCACCGCGGAGACCGAGGCGCCGCTGTCGGTGGCGGTGGGCTTGATCGTCCGGCAACGCCTGACCGGTCGCGAACTGCCGCCGTCGGCGGAGAACGTGGTGCGGTTCTGGCGCGACTTCGTGGAGGAACGCGCCGGGGAGCACATCGAGGCGCTCGCCGACTACGTGCTGGATCAGAAGGAGTTCGCGCGGGGCTGCCGTTCGATCTTGCAGGATCTAGGATTCGCCGCCGAACTCGACGATCAGCCGGAGTACAACGACAGCGACCAGGACGTCGAGTCGATGGAGGACGCCGCCGAACCCGAGGCCGAGTACGCGCCGGAGGACGTGGCGTTGGACGAGGACTCGCTCGGCGACGAGGACGGCGAGGGCGAGGCGACCATGGTCGAGATGGACGCCGACATGGACCTCTCGGAGCTTGGCGCCGAGGCGGAACCGGAAGACGCGCCGAACTTCAGTCCCGACGAGTTGGGCCGCATCCGGGTGGACAAGGACTACGCCGCCTTCTCCGAGGAGTTCGACGAGGTCATCAAGGCCGCGGAGCTCTGCGAGCCGGACGAACTGATCCGCCTGCGGCAGTTGCTGGACCAGCAGCTTGTGTCGCTTCAGCACGCCACGTCGAAGCTCGCCAACCGCCTGCAGCGCCGTCTGCTGGCCAAGCAGAACCGGTCCTGGGAGTTCGATCTCGACGAGGGGATCCTCGACACCTCGAGGCTGCCGCAGGTCATCATCGATCCGATGAACCCGCTCGCGTTCAAGCAGGAGAAGCAGACCGAGTTCCGGGACACGGTGGTGACCATGCTGATCGACAGTTCGGGATCCATGCGCGGCCGCTCGATCACCATCGCCGCGGTGTGCGGCGACATCCTGGGACGGACGCTGGAACGCTGCTCGGTGCGGGTCGAGATCCTCGGCTTCACCACCCGCGCCTGGCGCGGCGGCCAGTCGCGGGAGGAGTGGATCAACGCCGGCAAGCCCGCGAATCCCGGGCGCCTGAACGACCTGCGCCACATCATCTACAAGGCCGCCGACGACCCGTGGCGCCATGCCCGGCGCAACCTCGGCCTGATGATGCGCGAGGAGCTGCTGTAGGAGAACATCGACGGCGAAGCGCTCATCTGGGCGCACAACCGCCTGGTGGTCCGCCACGAGCAGCGCAAGGTCCTGATGGTCATCTCGGACGGCCTGCCGGTGGACAACTCAACGCTCCTGGTCAACCCGAGCAGCTACCTCGAAGCGCACCTGAAGTACGCCATCGAGATGATCGAAGACCACTCGCCGGTGGAATTGATCGCCATCGGCATCGGCCACGATGTCACGCACCATTACCGGCGCGCGGTGACGATCACGGACGCCGAGCAGTTGGGCGGCGCGATGACCGAGCAGTTGGCGGCGCTGTTCGAGACGGAACAGCCGCGGCAGCGGGTTTGACCTGTAGGGGACGCCCTTGGGGACGCCCTTGTGGCGTCCCGTCCTGGCGAACACGGGCGTCGGTGGGATCGACGCGGGCGACCGCGCGCCCTGCGGGGCACGATTGGGTCGCCCGTATGACGCGCCGTCCACGTCACGAAGATCTGTCGTACACCTTCTGTCTGTTGACAGCCTATCGCATCTATATCCATAGTTCCTCGAGGTTCCGACGAGGTGTTCTCCCGGAGGTGAGTCATGAAGGTCTATCGGATTGAAACCGAAAAGGAGGTCGACGGGCGATGGATTGCCGAGATCCAAGAGCTTCCGGGCGTGATGATGTACGGCGAAACGCGCGAAGAGGCGATGGCTCGAGTCCAAGCCTTGGCTCTGCGGATCCTGGCCGAGATGGTGGAGGAACGTCTGCAGGGGGCGACGACGTTTCACCCGGTGGGCATCGACGCGGCCGCGTAGCGTGGCCGAGTGTCAAGGCCCGCAAGGTCTTGACCGCTCTTCGCAGCAAGGGATGGACCGTAAAGAAGGGCCGGCGGGGCTCACACCGCAAATTGACCAAGGGTGACCGCACGGTTGTGTTCGCCTTTGGCGACGGCGAAGAGCTTGGACCGAGGATGCTTGCCCGCATTGGCCGACAGACGGGCCTTGAACCGTCGGATCTGTAGGGGTCGCGCTTGATGCGGTGCCCGGAGAATGGGTCGACCGAGCGACGGGGCGAGAACCCGATCGAAGCCCTCACCCTCGCGGTCGACCGCGCCACCGAGAATTGGTCGTACACCGTCCGTCTGTTGACAGCCTGTCGCATCTATATCGATAGGACCTAGAGCGAGCCGGAACGCCGCGTCTCAACGTGGCAGAATCGCCGGCACGCTGAACCGGAGTAGACGACGAAATGCCCATCTTGCCGGCCGGATGCCGGGCGTCGTGCATCGCCGTGGCCTCGCTGGTGGCGGCTGGCGCCGTTGCCAAGCCGCCGCCGCTGACCATCGACGAGCTGCGGGCCAAGACGTTCGACACGCGCCTCGAATGGGTACGGGATGTCGAGGGCGGCGACTCCTTCGACGCGCAGCTTGTCGCCTACGTATCGGCCGGGCTCACGATCCACGCCCTCGTCGCCACGCCGCGACACGGCCATCGGGACGGCGGCTTTCCGGTGTTGGTCGCCAATCACGGCCACCATCCGGATCCGCCACGCTACGGCATCACGGCCGACGGCATCGACTGGCGGCCCGGGGACTACTACCGCTCGATTCCGGAACTATTCGCCGCGCAGGGATTCCTCGTGGTGATGCCCGACTACCGGGGGCACAGCGACTCCGAGGGCGTCGAATACACCGACGGAATGCTCGAATCGCTCTACTACACCGAGGACGTGCTTGCCCTGGTCGCCGCTCTGGGCGACATCGCCGACGCCGATCTGGGCAACGTGTTCATGTGGGGCCATTCCATGGGCGGCGAAGTCACGCTCAGGGCGCTCCTGGCGACCGATGTCGTCAAGGGTGCATCGCTGTGGTCCAGCGTCGGCGGCGAGATCTGGGATCAGGCGTACTACTACTCGCGCTACGAGAACCCGCTGGCGGTGGACGGTGCCGCATACCCGAAGACCGTGATCGACAAGCTTCGCGAAGACGCAGATAGCCTGGACGGGACGTTCGACTGGCACCGAAGCGAGCCGCTGAGGCATCTAGAGCATCTCGCGGCACCCATCATCATCCACCACGCGATCGGCGATCGAGGCGCTGCCTACGTGTGGTCGGCGCGCCTGGCGAAGGAGCTCTACCTGCGCTCCCACCACTACGAGTTCCACAGCTATCCCGGCGACGATCACCTGTTCAAGGGCACCGACCTCGAGATAGCCGTTGGTCGCGACAGCGCGTTCTTCCAGTCGCTCATGGCCAGATAGCACGGCCTCGTTACGCAGCGGCGCTCCGTCGCCATGCTGAAGTACTCCGAAGTCATATCACGATGCCATCAGACGGCGAAGGTGCGCTGCCACGCCAACGTCGATCTCTTCGACATCGCCGACGCCATGAGATCAATTTGTTTGTAATATATTGTTATTAAACATATTATGTCGCTACCTGCGAATGTTCGCGGAACCGTAGAGGGGCGTCCCACGAACTTACATTCGCAGTACGTTAGTCGTATACTTGCCGCTCCAAGACTGCATCGGTCGTGCAGGGACTTGCCCGGCCACGCTAGGGGAGAGGGGAGCTAGGGGAGTAGATCGATGAAGGAAACCAACACAAAGACGCCAACGTTCCAGGCTACGGCGCTCGCCGCGGCCATTGGCGCGGTCATCGCGTCGCCCGGTTGGGCCGAAGACGGGGCGGGGCCCGCCATCGAGGAGGTCATCGTCACGGCGACGAAGCGCGAGGCGAGTGTCCAGGATCTGCCGGTGGCCGTGACCGTCGTCAGCAACGAGTTGATCAACGAACTGCAGATCGTCAACGTGCTGGACCTCGACAAGGTCGTGCCGGGACTCAAGGTGAGGTACGTCGGGGCGGATCCGTCGATCATCGTTCGCGGCGCTGGGACGGCGGGCACCAACGATGTCGCCGTGCCCATCTACGTCGATGGTCTGTATCGACCCCGGTACGGCCAGGGCCTGGCGAGTTGGCTCGACATCGAGCGGGTGGAGATGCTGCGCGGGCCGCAGGGAACCCTGTTCGGTCGCAATACCTTCGGCGGTCTGGCGAACATCATCGCCCGCAAACCCGATTCATCCGGTTTCGACTGGGGTGGCGGCGCCACCATTGGCGACTACTCGTACCGCAGGGTCGAAGGGTTCGTCAACGTACCGCTCGGCGACGCCGTTGCGCTACGCGTAACCGGCAGCGATACCTTCCGCGACCCGTTGATCGAGAACGTCTTCAACGACGACGGTGGCATGCGGGACGATGACAGCGTCTATGCCCGTGCGCAGTTCCGCGTCGAGCTCGGCGACTCCTTCGACGTCACGCTGTCGAGCACCTACTGGAAGGACGACTCCAACGGCAACGCGGACTACGCGGGCGTGATCCTCGGCATACCGATCAACCCGACTACCGGCCTGACCGACGGCATCAACGGCGTCATGCAGCCGCGCCAGGGCCGGCTGCCGGGTACCGAGAACGATAGCTGGCCGGGAAGTGGGGGACGCAACCAGGCGGGAACCTACGGAGTCGATCCGGCTGCCTCCGTGACATCCGGCGTTCACCGGATCAGCAGCGACTTCACGCCGCTGCGCAAGATCGACGAGACTTCGTTCAGCGTGCTGGTCAACTGGGACATCGGACCGCTCGCACTCCGCGCCAACGTCGGCAGCTTCGACTACGAGGAGTTCCGGCTCACCGACTCGGACTTCTCACCCAATCCGACAGGCTGGGCGCAGCACAATGCCGGCGTCACGCCACCGTCATCCACCGGGCGGGCCTACTGGGCGCAGTGCTGGGGCGGGCCGTCCTGCGGACTGGCCGCCGGCCAGCGCGTGAACTCCAGGGCCACCCAGGCCGATGTCAACGTAACGTACTCCGGCGACGGTCGCCTGTTGTGGACGCTCGGCTACTTCCTCTACGACGATTCCGGGGACGGCGACACCAGCAGCGAATTCGTGTGGGGCTACACGGACACAGCGGCACCGCAGAACGTCACCTGGGGCCATTGGCTCTACCAGGGCAACGGCGGCACCAAGTCGACCGCCATCTACGGTCAGGCCGAGTACTCGCTCACGGATCGCCTGCGCGTCACGGCGGGGCTGCGCCGCTCCACTGACGAGCGCCAATTCTTCAACAAGTACGTGGACTGGGGTCCCAGCGTCCACGGTTGGGGTGCAGGATATGTCGACGCCCATCTCGATGATGCGGGCAGCCGCTTCGCGCCGTGGCCGGTGTTCGTCGAAACCGAGCAGAGCGTCGCCGGCAGACAGACGGGCGAGGCCTCCCACGTGGACTGGCGGGCTTCGGTTCAGTTTGACCTCAGCAACGACATGCTCGTGTACGCCTCGGGGGCGACCGGCTATATCGCGGGGGCGATCGAGGGCGGCGGCTCGACCGATCTGACCGATCCCAACGAGGTCGACTCCTACGAGGTCGGGTTGAAGAACACGCTTCTCGACGGGCTGATGGTGCTGAACCTGGCCGCTTACCAGAACAGGTACGCCGGATTGACGACGTCGTCCTTCGTGGCTCAGGGCCAGACCATCGTCGCGGTGGGTTCGGTTGGCGGAACCATGACATCCAGGGGACTCGAAGCCGAGTTGACCTGGTCGCCGAACGAGGACCTGAACGTCCGGGCCGGTCTCGCGTTCAACGACTCGGAACTCGGAAAGTTCGGCCGTTCCGTGCTGAACCGCGTGTTCCGAAGCGGGGGCGATCAGCAGATCGTGACCACCACGCCGTGCGATCACACTTGCTCGCAGGTCTACGTGCTCGACGGCAAGGACGCCCGGTTCTCGCCCGCGTACACCCTGGCAGTGGATGTCACCTACGCGTTCGACCTCGGCGACATGGGCCGGATCGAGCCAGGCGTCTACCTGTACCGTTCCGCCGCCTACAAGACCACCAACATCGAGTACTTCTTCACGAAGCAGGATGCGTACACGACGGTGGATCTGCGCGCGAACTGGCGCCGGGGCGACTCGCCGATGGCCGTTCAGGCTTTCATCAAGAACGCCACGGACGAGGAAGTGCAGATCGGCGGCGACCAATACAGCCAGGGCCGGGCAGTTGCGGACTTCAAGAACCCGCGAACCATGGGCCTGCGGGTGTCCTGGAACTTCTGACCACGCCCCGCCGGCTACGGCCGGTCGTAATCGAAAGAGAGCCCCGCATGCCGGGGCTTTTTTCGTCGCCTCGTACGTGGAGGCAATCGCCGGGTAGCGCGTCCGGGCGGAACGGGGTTTCATAGGCGCCATGTTGGAATCGATCGTCCGCGACTTGGAGGCGGGATACCGGGCACAGCAGGCCGGTGACCCCGCCCGGGCCGAGCAGCTCTTCCGTGGTGTCCTTCGCCGCGACCCCCGCAACGTTCATGCGCTGAACCTGCTAGGCATGCTCTGTGTAAACGCCGCGAGACCGAAAGAAGCCATCGCGTTCATCAAGAAGGCGCTTGGGATCGACCGTCGCGATCCGCAGGCGCACGCGAACATCGGCCTGGCGTACAAGGACACGGGAAAGCCGAAGGATGCCGCTCGCCACTTCAACGAGGCGATCCGTCTGGACCCCCGCAACCCCGTGGTCTACAACAACCTGGGCAACGTACTGCGTCTCCTGGAGCAGCCGCGGGAAGCGGCCGGGGCCTACGAGCGCGCACTCAAGCTGCAACCCGCGTTCGCCGAGTGCTGGAGCAACCTCGCCGCGGCGATGAATGAATCGGATCGGTTGGAGCGCGGCCTCCAGGCGGTGGATCGGGCGTTGCAGCTCGATCCGGCGCTCGCCCAGGCGTGGAACAACCGGGGCGACATCCTGTTGAAGCAGGCGAAGTACGCCGAAGCCCTCGAGCACTACCGGAGGGCCGCGGCACTCAGCCCGAAGTACGCCGCCGCCATGATCAACATGGCCCGCGTGCAGCGCGACATGGAAGCGCCCGAGGACGCCGTCGAAACCTTGGAGAAGGTGCTCGCGATGGAACCCCGCCATCCCGAAGCGCATCAGGTGATGGGGGTGCTGCGCGAACAGATGGGCGACCGGGAGGACGCGGCGCGACACCTCCAGGCGGCGATCGATGCCGCGCCGGCCATGGGGATCGCCCACTACCAGCTTGCGCAGATCAACGGCCGCAGGGGTACCGACGACGAACTGGCGGCCATGCGTTCGGCGTGGGAGAAAGACAACCTGTCACGCAACGACCGCATGTACCTGGCTTTCGGCATCGCCCGGGCGCTCGAGGAACGCGGCGCGTACGACGAGGCTTTCGAGTACCTGTCGCGGGGCAACGGCGTCAAGGCGGCGGCGCGGCCCTACGACGACGAGGAAACCGCCGCCTACATCGACGGGCTTTATCGATTCGCGGCGTCGGCGGCGCAGCGGGTTGGGTTCGACGCCGGATTTCCGGACGCGCGCATGGTCTTCGTGGTCGGGATGCCCCGCTCGGGAACCAGTCTGACCGAGCAGATCCTGGCGACGCACAGTGCCGTGGCCGGGGCGGGGGAGTTGAGCTACGCCTACGACATGGCGCACCGGGTGCGGGACATGACCGGGCAGAAATTTCCCGACAACATGGCCCGCTTGAGCGCAACGTCATTCCGGGAACTCGGCGAGTACTACGTCTCCCGACACTCGGCAGCCAACCTCGCGGCCCGCTACGTGGTCGACAAGACCCCGCTCAACTTCCAATACATCGGCCTGCTGGCGCTCGCCCTGCCGAAGGCGCGATTCATCTACTGCCACCGGGAAGCCGTCGCCAATTGCTGGGCCATACACAGGATTCCGTTCGACGAGAAGCAGACCTACGCCCACTCGCTCACGGCGCTGGGTCAGTACTACCGCCGCCACCGCGACCTCGTGGACCGATGGCAGTCGCTCGTTCCCGGGCGGATTCTCGCCGTGCGCTACGAGGACACGGTGACCGACGTCGAGACGCAGAGCCGGCGCATGTTGGAATTCCTCGACCTGCCTTTCGAGCCGGCGGTGCTCGCCTTCCACGAGAACCGGCGGCTGGTCAAGACGCCGAGCGCGAGCCAGGTCCGGCGTCCGATCTACACCGAGTCCGTCGCTGCCTGGAAGCATTACGAACGTCACATGGGGCCGCTGATCGAAGCGCTCGGCGACGCCCGGTAGCGGGCTCAGATCAGGAAGTCGAACCCCAGGAGGAACAACATCGTCAGGACGAAGAAGCCGAGCAGCGCATAGGCGATCGGGTCGACCTTGCCCGGCACGACGTACCAGTTTCCTTCTTTCATCGGCCGTCCTTCGGCTTCGAACTGGCGGATCTGGCCGCGCACCGTGTACGGCGAATAATCCCTCCGGCGGCCGTCGATGAGCAGGCTTGCGGCGATCGAGACCACGATATTGACGGTCCCGCCGATCAGGCAATACCACGGCCACGAGATGTCGGTCTGGCTGGCGACGATCCAGATCACGACGAAGCCGACGACGACCCCGATCAGCACGCCCCGTTCGGTGGCATGCTTGGAGAAGAACCCCAGCCCGTACATGCTGAGCTTCGCGCCGACGAAGTAGGAACCGATGCGGCTCAGCGTCTGCAGAATGGACCCCTCGCTCTGGGAATAGAGAATCGCCGGGATGATGATCGCGGCGGCCCACAGCAGCGTGAAGTAGCGCGAAACTCGAAGGCACTGCCGGCTGTCGGCGTCGGGGCGGAAAAATCGCTGGTAGAAGTCCACCGTGGAGACGGTGGCCATGGAGTTGAGCGACGAGTCGAGGCTCGACATCGCCGCGGCGATCACGGCCGCCGCGATGATTCCCATGAGGCCGGGTAACGCGAGTTCCGAGGCGAACTGGAGGATGATCGTGTTGCCGTTCTCGAACGCGCGGCCCTCGTAGTAGCCGTAGAACAAAACGCCGAGGAGCATGAACAGGAAGTAGATGAAGAACGCCGCGAATCCCATCAGGAGATAGGACTTCTTGGCGTCGCCGATGCTCTGCGCGGCAAGCGTCCGCTGCACCATCATCTGGTTCGCGCCGTACACGGTGGTATGGAACAGCGTCATCGCGATGATGCCCGACCAAACGGTGGCTTCCTTCGTGAAGTCGAACGAAAAGTCGAGCGCGGTGGTCTTCCCGCCGGCCTCGAGCTCGCGCAGCATCTCGAGCAACGGCATGGGCAGTTCGCCGACGAGTGCCACGAGGATGATCGCGGCCCCCACGAACAGGATGGCCGCCTGGATCACGTCGGTCCAGATCACCGCGGCGATGCCGCCCATCATGGTATAGGCGAGCGCGATCGCGGTGACGATCAGGATCGCGTGCACCACGTCGACGCCGGTGATGAACTCGATGACCAGGGCCGTGGCGTAGAGGATCGCAGCCGAGGTCAGCCCCTGGGAGACGAGGAACACCCCGGACATGACGGACCGGGCGGCGGGTCCGAAGCGGCGTTCCTGGTATTCGTAGATCGAGGCAACGCCGCTTGAGAAGAAGAATGGCAGGAAAATCGTGATCACGATGAAGATCACGATCGGATAGTTGAGATGGATGGCGATGACCGCCAGGTTCTCGGAATAGGACCACGCCGGACCGCCGAGAAACGACAGGGCACTGACGTAGGTCGCCACCACGGATATGCCGATCACCCACCAGGGCATGGTCCGCCGACCGAGGAAGAAGTCCTCGGCGCCGGTCACGCGCCTGCTCAGGAAATAGCCGAGAAGCAGGTTGCCGGCGATGTAGACCGCCAGGATCGACCAGTTGAGGATCCCGAATCCGACCATCTTGAATCTCCCCCCGGGACACGCCGCGCCGGTCCGCCGGCCTCGCCATGCGCGTCGTGTTCGCGCCAGCCTACCAGTTGTATCCCCGAAACGGTGTGATCGCTTGACGCAACCTTGCATTCGAAGTACGTTGCGGCGTCCCTTCACGACAGGACGTCATGGCACACTCTTCCCCCGCTTCCGGGTGGACGCGCGATCGGTTGAGTGCGCGTCTCGTTCGTTACGCGGACCTCATCCCCTGCACGACCGCGTTTGTCGATACGCGCACACCCGGAAGCGAGGGCAAGGAGAACTTCACGATCATCGGCCCGGGCGTCTCCGAGAGCCCCGACCAGCACGTCCACATCCACATTCCGCATGGGTTCAACATCGGCGGCGCCCGGCAACCGCCGAACTGCGTCAACTCGCAACACAGCCACGAGACGGCGGAGGTGTTCGTCGTCCACTCCGGGCGCTGGGCGTTCTACCTGGGCGAGAAGGCCGAGACCGCCGAGGCGATTCTCGAACCGGGTGATGTCATCTCGATCCCCATCCACGTGTTCCGTGGCTTCGAGAACATCGGCGACTCTGTCGGCTTCCTGTTTGCCGTGCTTGGCGGCGACGACCCCGGCAAGGTCACCTGGGCGCCGTACGTCTTCGAGGCGGCGAAGCGCAATGGTCTCGTGCTACTCGAAGACGGTAGCCTCGTCGATCTCACCCGCGGCCAGACCGTGCCGGAAGGCGCTGCCGTCATGCCGTCGACCACAGCCGAGGACGTAGCCCGGTTCCGGCAGATGGATAGCGCGGCGCTCAGCGCGTGCGTCGTGGGCGGCGCGGAGTTCGAACCGGCCGGCCGGTCGCTGCTGACGGCAACCGAGGTCGCGGAGATACCGGTCATCGGGACCGCGAGGGGCGATGGCATGGGTGCCGGGAAACTCGACTGGTCGCATGGGTTCCAACTGCGCAAGGTGTGCATGCAACCGGGTTCGGATACGGTCGTGCACACGCGCCCTCAGGAAGAGGTGCTCTTCGCGCATCGGGGTTCGCTGTCCGTGACGCTGGCCGGCACCGACTTCGAACTCGACCCGGGCGATACCATGTCAGTACCGGTGGGCCTGCCGCGCCAGTATCGCAACCGCGGGAGACGGACCTGCGAGTTTTACGCGATCGACGGCGGCGACCACCCGGCGGGTACCAGGCTCGCCGCGGCGTAGGGGGGTTCGCCTGTCCTACAACGAACGACGCGGGTTGCCGCGAAGGTGGTCGAGTCGTGCGAGAACGTCCGTACCCATCTGCCGCAGGACGTCGATCACGTCGATGGGCACCCAGTTCTCGGCGATTTGACCGGCCTCGGTTCGGTAGAAATCCATCACCCGCATTCGGACCGGCTTTCCGGTGGGGGCGAGGCCGAGCCAGCCGCCCCCGGTGTGGGTCGCGACGACGCTCGGCCAACCGCCGGTAACGACGTACCCGCCGTCGCCGAAGCACACGTAGTGGCCGGCGCCCTTGCGGTCCGGAAATGCCGTCAGGAACGGGATCTGATGATGCGCCTGGTAGCCCGTCATGCCCCGGCAAGCACCGATGCCCGCGGGGCCGTACCACATGAAATGCTCCGCCCAGTACTCGGCCTGGTCCATGCTGTCGAGGTTGACGCCGTCGAAGTCGAACATGGCCTGGTGCATCGCGAGCACGGTATCCCGCGACGCATCGCCGAGGCGGGGGTCGTCCGCGGATAGCCGCAGACCGTCGCCGGTCGCGGGGCCCGGCCACATGCCCTCGGCCCCGAGGCTCGGCGGCAACGGCCAGACCCCGGCCTGACGCATGAGGTCGACGAGATCGATGAGCGCGTAGGTGTGGGCGATCCTGCCGTCCACGTAGCGGTGTACCTCGCCGTAGCGCAGGTGCACGACGCCGTGTGTCGCCGGCACGCCGAGCCAATCTGCAACGAAGGTCGCCTGGTAATGGCCCACGGCAGCCACCATGTCGGCGCCGTCGTAGGTTCCGCCGAGCAGAATGCTGTCGCGGCGTTCCATGTCCGGGAACGCTGCGCGCATACCGCGCCAGACCTCCTCGATGGCGGCGATGCCCTCGCGTTCGTTGAGCGGGTGCGAGCCGAACCACCGCGCGTCGTCGTGGTAGGCGCGCTTCAGCACGGACGCGATCTCGGGGGCTGGCGCCGCAGCCAGCTTCCCGAGGATCGAGTGTGCCTGGTGCTTGTGGCGGAGGTGCCGTTCGCCGTTGCTCACGATGCCGGTTCTTCGCGGTCTAGGCCGCCAGGCTCGTTGGTGCCCTTGTACCGGGCAACGCGCAGGTCCGCCTGGGCCTGGTGGCCTGCGAACCCTTCGAGCGCGCAGAGCCGGGAGCAGTACTCGCCGATCATGGCGGTGGCGTGGGGGGCGACCTTCTGCCACGTGCAGGTCTTGATGAACTTGCCCACCCACAGTCCACCGGTGTAGCGCGCCGCAAGCCGGGTCGGCAGCGTGTGGTTGGTGCCGATGACCTTGTCGCCATAGGCCACGTTGGTTTCCGGCCCCAGGAACAATGAGCCGTAGTTGGTCATGTTGTCGAGGAAGTAGTCGGGGTCGCGGGTCATCACCTGGACGTGCTCGCTGGCGATGCGGTCGGCCTCCTCGACCATCTCGGCTTGCGTGTCGCAGAGGATGATTCGTCCATAGTCCCGCCACGCCTGGCCCGCCACGGCGGCCGTCTCAAGGGTCTCAAGTTGCGTGTCGATCTCGCGCAGGGTGGCGCGGATCAGTTCGCGCGAAGTGGTCAGCAGCACCGCCGGCGAAGTCGGACCATGCTCCGCCTGGCCGAGCAGGTCGGTCGCCACCATTTCGCCGTCGCAGGTGTCGTCGGCGATGATCAGGGTCTCCGTCGGCCCGGCGAGCAGGTCGATTCCGACCCGGCCGAACAGATGCCGCTTGGCCTCGGCGACGAAGGCGTTGCCGGGCCCGACCAGCATGTCCACCGGTTCGAGGCTTTCGCAGCCGAGCGCCATGGCGCCTACCGCCTGCACGCCGCCGAGGCAGTAGATCTCGTCCGCCCCGCCAAGGTGCATGGCCGCGACAATCGCATCGCTCGGCGCGCCCTGGTAGGGCGGCGCGCAGGCGACGACGCGTTCGACGCCCGCCACCTTCGCCGTGACGATGCTCATGTGCGCCGAGGCCACCATCGGATAGCGGCCGCCCGGCACGTAGCAGCCGACGCTGTTGACCGGAATGTTGCGGTGTCCGAGCACGACGCCGGGTAGCGTCTCCACTTCGACGTCGTCGAGCGCGGCCCTCTGGACTTCGGCGAAACCTCGTACCTGGGCCTGGGCAAACTCGATGTCGTGGATGGATTGGGCGGGCAGCCGTTCGACCGAGGCCTCGATCGCCTCCTGGGATAGCCGGAAATCGTCCGGCGACCAGTCGTCGAACTTCGCCGAATACTCGCGAACCGCGGCATCGCCCCGCGCATCGATGTCGGCGAGAATTCCTTCGACCGAAGTCCTGACGCCTTCGTCGCGCTCGGCGACCGCCTCGGAATCAATGCCGGCCTTGACTATCTCGATCACAAGCGGGGTCCAAGAGAGGTGGGTTGATACAATGTACTTCCAATGCAAACCACCTACAACACCGGCATCGCCGTCCGAGCATGACCGCGCAGGGAGAATCGGGATTGAAGCGCAAGGCAGATGCACCTGCGGGTGCCTACGGGTCCGACTCGGGAGTCGTCGACTTCATTCTCGGCATCACCTTCGAGATCTGGGAACAGCGCGGCGTCGAACTCATCCACCGCTACTACGCGCCGGATGTCGAGGTATACGGATTGGACGGCGTGATTCGCGGTGCCGGGGCCATGGTGGAAGGCACACGGCAGATGCTCGAAGCGTTCCCGGACCGGCTACTGCTGGGCGACAACGTCGTCTGGTCCGGTGATGCCGAGAACGGATTCTATTCGTCGCACCGAATCACCAGTCCGATGACCAACCGGGGTCCGAGCGCATTCGGCGCAGCCACCGGTCGCCGGGTTTGCATCACCAACGTCGCGGACTGCGTGGTGAAGGACGGCGTAATCACCCGGGAGTGGCTGATGCGCGACAACCTCGCACTTGTCCGGCAACTCGGTTTCGACGCCACCGAGGCGGCGCGTCGTCTAGCTGCGCGGATTGGTCCGGACGACCGCGCCTGGATCGCCCGTGAGAGGGAACGTGTCGCCCGGGCGGCGCCGTTGGGGGCAACGGCCCAACCGGCAGCCGACGGTGCCCGATTGGCTGGCGAGTTCCTCGCCGCGCAGTGGGCTGCCGCCGATCTAGCGTCGCGCCAGGACCGGTACGCGCCCTATGCCGTGCTGCATCGGTCGCCCGTCGAGCGGTACTCCGGCCGCGAGGCCATTGCCGGACACTTCGCGGCCATGAGGCGTGCTTTCGGCGATCCGCAGGTATCCCTGGACCACGTAGCCTCTCAGCCCTTCGGCAGCGGCGGACTGGACATCGCCGCGCGCTGGACCGCTGCGGGTTCGCACGCCGATGCCTTTGCCGGGGTCGCGGCCACCGGCAGACCGATCTTCATCCTCGGCGTCAGCCACTGGCGGACCGTGGCGGGACGGATCGTCGCCGAGTGGACCGTTTTCGACCAACTCGCCGTGCTTGGCCAGATCGTCCACTAACGCGTCTCGGGAGTACCCGAGCCGTTCTAAGAAGCGACCCTGACCGCCTCGCGAAATGCAACCTGCGTGCAAACATCAGGGCTGCTCAAGGACTCTAGCGCGGCTTCTCGGCCGTTAGCTCCAGAGCTGGCGACTCGCGAGGTCCGCCCCCTCGGCGAGGCTTGCGAGCTTCGCGTAGGCGATGTCGGGGTCGACGGCGCCGAACCCGGCGAAGGTCGAGAATCCGCAATCCGTACCCGCGATCACGCGTTCTCTGCCAACGATGCCGGCGAATCGACAGATTCTCTCGCAGACCAATTCCGGGTGTTCGATGAAGTTCGTGGTCGTGTCGATGACGCCGGGTATGAGGATCCGATCATCGGGGATGGCGAGGTCGGCCAGCATCCGCCACTCGTGCGCGTGCCGGGGGTTGGCCGACTCGAACAGCAAGGCGCCGACGTTCGCGCGGAGCGCGATCGGCAGCACCATCGAAAGCGGTGCGTCGCAGTGATGCGGCCCTTCGTAGTTGCCCCAGCAGACATGCAGCCGGACCCGTTCCGCCGGGATGCCGGCGAGCGCGTGGTTCAACGCCTCCACGTGCAGTTCGGCGAGTGCGCGGTACTCCGCGTCGGTCTTGTCCTTGAACATCATGTGCCGGCCGAGACCCAAGTCGGGGGAGTCGAGCTGGAGCACGAAACCGGCGTCGACGATGGCGCGGTATTCCGTTGCCATGGCATCGGCGAGCGCTTCGAGGTAGGACTCGTGAGCGGGGTAGTACCGGTTGGGCTGGAACAGCGCGATCACCCCCGGAGAGGCCGCGTTCATGAAACCCTCAAGCGGCTCGTGCCGGGCTAGCGCAGCCTCGAAATGGGCGATGTCCAAGGTGACCGGTCCCATGTCCTTGACGGTGATCTCCCCGATGCAGCAGGGACGCCGGTAGGTGGGTGTGCCGCCGGAGGCCGCTTGCCGCGCCAGGAATTCCGGAAATTCCTCGAGATCCCGGGGCGGTGCCCGGTCGCTATCGCCGTCGAATCCGGTAATGCGGTCCTTGATGTAGGTGGCGTAGCTGATCTTGCTCATCTCGCCGTCGCTGACGATATCCACCCGGCTTGCCACCTGACGGGCGACCACGGCGTCCACCGCGGCAGCGATCGTCTGGTCTCCGTCCGGGGTCTTCTCGCCGCGTTCACGCCCGAACACGACGTCCGTCACGGCTGCCGAGCGCGGCAGGCTGCCGACGTGTGTGGTCAGGATGCGGTCACTGCTCGTGCGCATGGTCGTCTCCGGTCAGGCGTGGTCCGTCGTCGGGCTGTCGTGCACGGCTCTCGTACTCGGGAGACGCGCTAGGGGTTGGCCGCAAGACGCGCGGAACTCCCGGGGATGGGGATTCCCGAAAACACGCGCTGCTCCTTGGGCAGGTCGGGATTCTCGATCCGCTCGGTGAGCATCGACACCGCGGCTTCCGACATCTGCGCCACCGGTTGGGACACCGTGGTGAGTCGGTAGGCCGCGTAGGCGGAAGGACCGACGCCGTCGAATCCCACCACGGACATGTTCCCCGGCACATCGAGGCCGAACGTCGCACGGGCTTCGTCGATGCAGCCGATCGCCATGGTGTCGTTGGCCGCGATGACCGCGTCCGGCGGCTCGCCGAGTTCCGACATGATCGTTGCGAAGCTCTCGCGGCCGCTGCGGTAGCCGTAGTCGCCCCGTGCCACGGTCACGTCGACAATCCCCATGCGCTCCAGTTCCTGGACGGCCCCCAGGGTCCGTTCCGTACTGACGGGGGAATCCTCCGGGCCGGCGATGATGCTGAATCGACGGTGGCCCGAGCCGACCAGTTCGCCGACCAGCCAACGTTCCCCGGCTGCGTGGTCGCAGCGTACGGCGTTCACGGCGGGAACGTCGGGCGCCCGGTTGTAGAACACCACCGGGATCTGGGCTTCATCGAGCATCCGTAGCTGGTCGCCGGTCAGCATGGCTGCCGTGACCACGCCATCCACGCGGTACTGCACGACTTGGTCGAGCGCCGATGCGGTATCCCCTTCGGTCTCGAGGGCGAACAGCAGTACCCGAATGCCGCGGCCCGAGAACCGCTGGGTGATCTCGACGAGCACCTCGGGGTAGTTCAGGTTGACGAGCTTGGAAATCACCACGCCCACCATGTTGGATCGCTGTGTGATGAGCCCGCGGGCGATCGCGTTGGGCCGATAGCCGACCCGGGCGGCCGCTTCCATCACGCGCCGGCGCATGGCCGCGGATGCGCTGGCCCCGGGTTTGAAGACCCTTGACACGGCGGACTGCGAGACGCCGGCGATGCGAGCCACGTCGTACGAAGTCGCCCGCCGTTGCGAGCGGTCGGCCGAAGACGTCCCAACGCCGCTGTGTCCCGAATCTGACACCTGAATTCAACCCCAGCGATGCAGACTTTCGCAGTGATGCTATAGCAATCCGGAATTCCCCCGCAATGTGCGTTGCATTCGCAGTACGGGTGTTGTTACATCGCCCGACTTGCTGCCGCTTGGGGTTGTGACCTCGGCGCCTTGCAGGCACCGATCAGGGGGATTGGAGCGACGCCTTGAGCGAATTCGGTTTGCTGAACTGGTGCATCGTACTCGCGTACATCATCGGTAATCTCGTACTCGGGTACTTCCTAAGCAAGCGCGTCCAGACGGATGAACACTACTACCTGGGTCGCCGTACCACCCCCTGGTGGGCCATCGGCGTCTCCGTGGTGGCGACCTATTTCGGCGCGCTGACGTTCCTCGGTGGACCCGCCTGGTCGTACACGGAGGGTTTCTCGGTGATCTTCATCCACATCAACTACCCGATTGCCATCTTCGTCGTGGTCACGGTGTTCCTGCCGTTCTTCTTCAAGAGCGGCGTGGCCTCGATATTCGACTACCTCGAACGCCGCTTCGGACTGACCTCGCGCACGGTGATGTCCGCCGTGTTTCTGTTCGGCAACATCGCCTACTCGGGGATCATGCTCTATACGACTGCGCTGGTCTTGGAGTTCATCACCGGTATCGGCGTCGTCGACGCGATCCTCATCGTCGCCGTGGTCGCGGTTACCTACACGATGCTCGGCGGCATCGCGGCGGTGATCTGGACCGACGTGATCCAGTCGGCCATCCTATTCGTAGGGGCCGTAATCACGGTGGTGTTGCTGATCGGCGCGCTTCCCGAATCGCTGCCCGCCACGCTGGACGCGCTCAAGGTCCAGGGCAGGACGAATCCGTTCGAATACTCGCTGGATCCCGCCAAGGTGGGCACCATCTGGACGGGAGTGATCGCCATGTCGATCTACCACGTCGTGGTCTACGGCGTGAACCAGATGATGGTGCAGCGCACGCTGGCGGCGCGGAACCTCGGCGACGCCAAGAAGGCGTACATCGCCATGGGCTATGTGGCCTTTCTTGCCTACGTCCTCTTCTTCGGCATGGGCGTGCTCTTCTACGCGTACTACGACGGTCGCACATTCGACAACGAGAACCTGATCCTGCTGGAGTTCGTCTCCGGGGTCGGCGTTCCCGGGTTGATGGGCATCATCACCGCGGCCATCGTCGCTGCGGCCATGTCGAGTCTCGACTCGAGCCTGAACTCCATGGCGACCGTCACAACGCTCGACTTCTACCAGAAGTTCGCCAAGAAGGACGGCACGGCGAGGCACTACCTGAAAGCATCGCGCTGGTTCACATTGTTCTGGGCCGTGCTGATGGTCGTGCCGGCGATCGCCTTCACGAAAACCGGGGGCTCCGTGCTCGAGGTGCTGAGCAAGGTGGGATCGTTCTTCGTCGGCGCCAAGCTCGCGATGTTCGGACTCGGGTTCTACTCCAAACACGCCTCCGAACGCGGCCTGCTGATCGGTGTCGCGGCCGGCTTCCTGTCGTTGTGGTACGTCGAGGTCTATCACGACATCGCCTGGCCCTGGTACTGCGCACTCGGCGGCGCCGTCAGCACCGCGGTGGCCTGGGTCGCAAGCGTCTTGCTGGATGGGTTCCAGACCGAGTACTCGGAATACACGGTCCAGGGACAGAAAGCGCTATTTGCTCGGGAAGGGCGTGAGGAGAAGGAGGACGGCTGGTACGTGCTGGCCGGGAAGGTCGACCGGGCGAGCTATTGGCTGCTCGGGTACTTCTTCCTGTGCGTGCTCGGTCTCGCGGCGCTGCAGGGGATCATCTAGGCCGAAAGTCGTTAGCTACCCGCCCCGCGCATCGCGGCGCAACGCGCCAGCACGTCCACGCCCAGCAGACGCAGGTAGTGCAACAAGTCGATGAACACCCAGTTCTCGGCGAGTTTGTCGCCCTCCCGGCGATAGATGTCCACGACCCGCATCTCGGTGCGGCGCTCCGACGCTGGCAAACCCATGAACCCGTCCCCCTGGTTCATATGCATGTTGGGCCAGCCGAACCAGCCGCCGTAGCAACCCTCGGCGTGCTCCAGGACATGGCCTTTGAAGTCGATGTTGGCGAGGCCGGCGCGGAAAGGCCCCT
This sequence comes from uncultured Pseudomonadales bacterium, assembly GCA_964548145.1. GTDB lineage: Bacteria > Pseudomonadota > Gammaproteobacteria > Pseudomonadales > Azotimanducaceae > VXYL01. The sequence goes on from CAZJRX010000007.1 coordinate 20,482, forward strand.
GGTGCTGGCGTTGGTAGCGCTCGATCGTATAGGTCGCGCCGATCCCGGACGGCCCGAACCAGATCATGCCATCGTGCCAGGTGTTCGCCAGCGATGAATTGGACGACTGGAAGCCGTCCTTTTCCACCAGGTCGTCGCACATCCGCATGATGAGGTCCATTGTCTTTCGCGACTCGCCCGATTCCTGTCGGTCGTACATCAGCCCGTCTTGCGTCCGCGGGCCCGGATTGACGATCTCCGCGCCGGTCTGCATGGGCAGCGGCGTCAGTCCGGCCTGCTTCATGACGCTGACGATGTCGCAGAAGAATGCCGACTCGGCGATCCGGCCCGCGTCGACCCGGTGGAACTCGCAGTACGGGACCAAGGCGATCTTGCCGGTCGGCGGGATGCCGAGCCAGGCGTGGTCGAACAAGCCCATGAGCTTGCCCATGCTCGTCACCCACAACGTGCCGTCTATCCGATTCCGTCCCGCCATGAATATGTCCTGCCGCCGTTGCAGGGCGGTGAACGCCTCGCGCATCGGTCGCCAGACGGTTGAGCCGACCTGGTCGACACCGGACAACTCGTTGAACGGATGCACGCCACGGAAGCAGTAATCGTCGTTCACGAAGCGGTCGAGAACGTCGTCGATGCGGTCGTGCCGGGCGGATTCCCACGCTCCCAGATAGCTCCCGACGAGCTGTTTGGCGTCCTGCAGGTCGTCCGTCACGCCCGTTGACCCCCGGCGAGTTGCATCATCAAGTCGAGTTCGTTGAACAGCATCCACTCCGAGACGATCCGCCCCTGGGCGATCTGCTGCTGGGTGATGCCCCAGATCTGAACCGGGCGCGAGGTCGGGGCACCGTAGCTGCCCGCACCGGCGTGCGTGCCGACGGCGCTCCAACGGACCGACGCGAGGAAACCGTCGGTCTCGTTGCCCATCCAGTAGACCTCGTCCACTTGCAGCTCGAGGTCGGGAAACGACGCGAACAACGAGGCCAGCATGTGGCGGTATGCCGATGTGCCCCGGAACGCCCGGTCGGTCGGACCCTGAAAGGCGAAGTCAGGCTGGTAGCGGTCCGCCAGCGCCGCGAAATCGCGGCGGTTCCACAGCGCATCGAAATTCGCCCGGACGAATCGGTCGACGTCGAAACCGGCAACCGGCTCGGCGACCGATAGCGGCGTACTCGGGCGGGCGGCCGAACGCTGGGTGTCCCACACCGACGCGGCGCGCGGCCACCCGGCCGGCGGATCGGCGGCGAGGTTGCGGGCCATGTCGTCGATCGGAAATCCGAGCTGGTTGAGCATGCTCGAGGTGTTGTAGAGCACATGCTCAAGGAAGATCTGGTTTTCCAGCGCCACGCAGTTGGCGAACACCAGGACGTCGACGTTACGCCCCGTCGGCGGACCATAGCGGCTCGGTCCATCGTTGGTGCCCCGGATGATCGTTCGGTGCGACGTGTGGAATCCGACCTTGTCGTCCCCCGCCCAGACGATCTCGTCGGCGATCAACTGAATGTCCGAGAAGGCACCCGTCGTATGGTAGGTGTCGTCGACGATCTTGGCGGCGCCGCGCTGCAGACCGTAGTCGTCGTACACCTGCGACTCGGCATCGTAGGTGTTGCGGATGTATTCGACATCGCGATCTTCCCAGATGCGGTAGGTGATGCGAACGATGTAGTCGACTATGTTGCGGTAGGTCTCCTCGAAGCCGGCAAGTGGCTGGCGTGGACCGAAGTCCTTTGGAATCCGCACCTCCTGGGGCGTACCCCGGCCGGTGTACCTGGCGAGCGAGATGTCGAAATCCGTCGGCATATGCCGGCGGGAGAGCGGCGCGGCCTGGCGCGACCGGGCTTTGTCGGGTGCATTGGTCATGGGGGTCGTCGACTTACCGAGTTGCGAATCTGATGGCGGCCGATCTTGCATACGCATGCAGCGGGTGGCGGCCAAGACGACAAGATACCCGTTGGGCGTTCGACACGCGAGCGGCTGCGTCCTCGCGTTTGAATCGGCTACGACCCGTAGGGGACGCCCTTGTCGCGTCCCGTCCTCGCGAACGCAGGCGTTGGCGGCCGGACACCCGGCGTCGCCCGCGGGTACGAACGCCTGTGGACCCTGCTACGCTGGACTGGCGTTCAAGATTATTCTGTGCGCTGCGGTCGACGCTGACATTGTGCGTCGCCGAGCGAGGATGACGCATTGGTTGCCGCCGTGAAACCAAAACTCCCCATTGGCATCCAGACCTTCCGCGAGATTCGCGACGAGAACCACTACTACGTCGACAAGACGGCCTACGCCGCCCGGCTCGTCTCGGAGGGCAAGCACTACCTCCTGTCCCGTCCACGACGCTTCGGCAAGAGCCTCTTCGTGGACACGGTGAAGGAACTCTTCGAAGGCAACGAGCCCCTGTTCCGGGGATTATTCCGATCGGGACCTTGACGCCGTGTTTGCAGCCGAACTCGAAGGTCTCGACCGGGACCGGGTCCGCGAGTGGTACAACGGCTATCACTGGCTCGGCGAGAGAAAGGTCTACAACCCGTTCGACATCCTGCTCTTGTTTCGCAACCGGCGGTTCGGTGCCTACTGGTTCGAGACCGGTACGCCGTCGTTCCTGATTGACACGCTCCGACACCGGCGGGTGCCGACGCCATCGCTCGACGGGATGATGGGCACCACGGAGCTTCTCTCGACGTTCGATGTCGACGACATCGCCACCGAGGCGCTCTTGTTCCAGACCGGCTACCTCACGATCCTTGAAGAGGAGCACTTAGGGGACGAACCGCTTTACCGCCTCGGCTACCCGAACCGGGAGGTTCGCCAGAGCCTGAACCGGAGCTTGTTGCGGAATCTCGTACCGGACCCGTCGGAGCAGCTGAGGCAAGGCATTGAACTGCGTCGCCTGCTCGCGGCAGACGACTTCGAGGGATTGGAAACGCTGTTTCGGGCCTTGTTTGCGGGCATCCCGTATCAATGGCACGTCAATAACGACATCGCGAACTTCGAGGGTTATTGCGCCAGCGGGTTCTACTCGCATTTCGCGGCAACGGGGCTGGATGTTGTGGTGGAGGACAGTTCAAGCCGTGGCCGCGTGGATATGGCGGTGCGCCTGGAGGCCAATGTCTACCTGTTCGAGTTCAAGGTGGTCGAACGCGCGGGCGAGGGTTCGGCCATATCCCAG
>CAZJRX010000007.1:23648-31569 GCA_964548145.1 uncultured Pseudomonadales bacterium
ATGCTGACAAGTACGCCCATCTGGGCAAACCGATCCATCTGGTCGGAGTGGAGTTCAGCAGGGAGAGTCGCAATGTCGCGAGTCTTGCCGTCGAGACCGCTTGATACCGAGTGTCGAACAACCCGACACACGGCAAGTGCCGAAAGAAGGTGACAAATGGCAAAGGAAACGGACAAACACGAGAGTGAACTGCCGATGACCCCGGAGATCGAGGCGCTCGGTCTCGAGCAATATGCCCGCGAACTCGACCGGGACGGACTCACCATCGTGCCGCCCGACGTCAACGCCTTCGGCATGGACCGCATCGATCGGATCGTCGAGCGTATCCTCGATCGTGCCCACGAGATGACGGGCGTGCGGTTCACCCTCGAGGGCGGGCCGGTCGACGCGCTTGAGTTCCCGAAACCCGATCTCTCCCCGGAAGCCGTTGAGCGGCTGAAGGCCATGAACATCCTCGACGCGGTCCTGAACCCGACCCAGTTCCTGATCCAGAAGCTGACCCAGGTGGACCGGATTTTCCGCGACCTGGTACCGAACCCTGCGTCGATGGCCTTGCAGAACTATCTCATGGCCGATCGCACCCGCCTGTCGAGTGCCAACTGTTTCGTCAAGTGGAAGGGCGACTTCGGCTACGGGCCGGGGCTCGGCCTGCATGCCGACCAGGCGGAGGTTCCCCGGCCGTGGGGTGCGGTGGCGCACACGGCCAACAGCACCTGGTGCCTGACGGACTACACGCACGCCGGCGGCGCGCTGGCCTATATCCCGGGCTCGCACCGGGAGGGTTTGCCGACGCCACCGCCGGAGCGGGTGCAGGATGCGATACCCGCCGAAGCGCCCAAGGGTTCCGTGATCGTCTGGCACGGTGCGACCTGGCACGGTGCCTTCCCGCGCAAGGAAAAGGGCATGCGCCTGGGGCTCGCGGTCTACCACCGGCACTCGGCGACCCTTCCCCAGGAGGACGTGCCCGGCCAGACCACCGAGGAGATGGTGGCCGACTGCGACAATCCCGAGGTCTACCGGGAAGTCGCCGGGTTGAACGACAAGTTCCCGTACCGGGAGCGGCAGAGCGAGGTCGTCCCGCACGCGCGCCAGGTATCGGTTCGCGCAGCCGGCTGAGCGCACTACCGCAGCCCTACGACTGCGGGCACTTCGCGCCTCGGCCGGCGCCCTCTGCGCGGGCGAATGCTCCCGGGGAATGTCTCCGGCGGGGCTCACACCGCACCCGATCGGGTCTCCGGTCGATGCCGTCGGTCTCCCGTCGGCGAACAAAGCGGCAATTTCGCACACGCTCCCGGGCCAATGTCGCTAACGCCTCGGTCTTGCATTGTTGGATGCTGTCCCGCCCGCACCCAACGCAAGAACGCCTGTGGTACTTTCCGATGATGAACGACCAACCGCTGCCTACGGCAACGTCGGGCACGGACGAGGTTCCCCGTGCCGGCGGGACGCGCGCTGGCCCGTCGCTGGCCCGCCTGCATTCCCGTGCGCTCTACCGGCCCGTGCCGCCGGTCGAGTGTGACGACGACGGCTATCCCTACCGCGACGGCCGAGCGGTGGAAAGCACCCTCCACGATGACCTGCGGATCTACGCCAAGGGTGCGCTGCGTGAGCGCTACGCGGCGCGGGCCGACGTGTTCGTGGCGTCCGATCTCGGCCTGTTCTTCGAGCGGGGTGATCGCAGGGCGCTGCTGGTGCCGGACGTGCTCGTGTCGTTCGGGGTGGATCGGGAAGACCGACTCTCCTACAAGGCCTGGGAGGAGGGGGTGACACCGGACTTCGTGCTGGAGCTGCTGTCGGCCAGGACGTGGCGTCGGGACGTGGTGGCCAAGCCCCCGCTCTACGAGGCGATCGGCGTGGGCGAGTACTGGATCTTCGATCCCGTCGGCAAGCTTCCCGAGCCCATCGTCGGTCGGCGGCTCGACGCGGCGGGCGTCTACCGACCGGTGCGAGAACAGTCCGGGGGCGGCTACCACAGCGAGGTGCTCGGCCTGGACCTGATCGTGCACGGCGACGGCTTCCGGTTCCGCGATCCGGAGACCGGGGAGACCCTGCCGGACCATCTGGAATCGGAGGCGAAACGTCGAGCGGCCGAGGCGCGGGTTGCGGAGCTCGAAGAACTGCTACGCCAGCGCTAGGCGAAGGGGTTCGGCCATATCGCAGTTGCGCGAGGATGGGATTCAAAGGGTGGCGGATCTGTTCCATGGGAGACGCGACCGCTTCGCGGTCGCCGGGAGAATTCGCTGCCCAGCCAACATGGGACGGTTTTATTCCATGGAAGCGGATATGCTGACAAGTACGCCCGCCTGGGCGAACCGATTCATCTGATCGGCGTCGAGTTCATCAGGGAGAGCCGCAATGTGGCGAGTTTTGCCGTCGAGAACGCCCGGTACCTTTTCCGGCCTGATCCGTAGGAGCCGCGCTCGTCGCGGCCCGCATTGGCGGAGGTCCGGGGGCATGGCATTGAGCGATCACAAGGGTCGGGCGGTCGCCCACAACGCGCCCGCCAGGGCGCGCGGTCGCCCCTACGGGACTATCCGAGACCGAAACGTGTACCAGCGCACTTTCTTCGTTCTGTGCGCGCTGCTCGCGGGCAACGGGGTCGCCGAAGAAACAACCGTCAGCAAACCCAACGTCCTCTGGATCGACATCGACGACCAGTCGCCCTGGTACTCGAGCTACGGGCACGATCTCGTCGAGACGCCCAACATCGATGCCTTGGCTGAGCAGGGCGTGCTGTTCGAGCGGGCGTATGCGCCGACGCCGATTTGCAGCCCCACCCGGTCGTCGTACATCACGGGCAGCTACGCCATCCGGATCGGCGTACACGACCATCGCTCCGGACGGGTGCCCGGGCATCAGATCCACCTGCCGGAAGGGGTCGTGACGGTTCCCGAACTGTTTCGTGCTGCGGGCTACCAGACCTACAACGCCAGCAAGGACGACTACAACTTCACCTACGACCGCTCGAAGCTCTACACGATCGGCCCCGATGCGACGGAGGTCCCGTCCTACAAGGGTCCCCAGGGCGGCGGGCACTGGCGCGACGTGGACCAGGGCAAGCCGTTCTTCGGCCAGAGGAAGGTGGACGGCGGCAAGGGCGTGGCGAGAATCGCGGCGGACGTTGCGGCGCTCGGCCGAACGCCGGTCGGTCCGGAGGATGTTCGGGTTCCGGCGCAGTATCCCGACATCCCCTCGGTACGCCGGCATGTCGCCAACCACTGGAACAGCATGCTCCGCACCGACCACCAGGTGGGCGAAGTGATCGCGGAGCTGAAGGCCGACGGACTCTGGGAGAACACCATCATCGTGCTGTACTCGGACCACGGCTCGGATCTGCCGCGCAGCAAGGAGTTCAACTACGACGAAGGCTTGCGGATTCCTTTCATCGTCGTGGCGCCGGGGATGCCGGACGTGGTGAAACCGGGCACGCGCCGTGACGATCTCGTCAGCCTGATGGACATCGGCGCGACGTCGCTGGCACTCGCCGGCCTCGACGTGCCCGGGTTCATGGACGCGAAGAACGTCTTCGCCCCGGACTACCACCGCGACTACGTGTTCACCTCGACCGACCGTTCGGCGAACATGATCGACCGCGTGCGCTCGGTGGTGGGCCCGCGCTTCCACTACATCCGCAATTTCCTGCTCGACCGGCCGCTCATCAACTGGGGCCACCGGGAGATGGTCGCCCTGGCACGGAACCAGCAAGACAGCAGCTTCCTCGAGATCCGCCGACTGGCCGAAGCAGGCAAGCTGACGCCGGCCCAGGCCGCGCCGTATGGACCGCGGGTGGCGGAGGAACTCTACGATCTCGAAAACGACCCGGACGAAGTGGTCAACCTGGCGGGCGATCCCAAGTACGCCGACGTGCTGGACGAGATGCGCCAAGCGCTCGCCGGCTGGATCGAGGATACCGGCGACAAGGGCCAATACCCGAGATCGCAGGCGGCGATGGACGAGATCCGGGAGCTGTACCCGGCGGACTGGTTGCGCAGCCCCGAGTTCGCCGACGAACGAGCCCCGTAGGGGCGACGCTATCGCGCCCGTAGGGCGCGCCGTCGCCCGTCCCCGCTCCCATGTCCGAAACCGCCGTCAAAGAAGCCTTGGATCTGATTGATCGCGCTTGGCGGGCTCGCTACCGCGCGTTCCAGAAGCGGCCTGCTTCCGAGGAGGATCTTGATCGAGCCATAGCTAGCGTGCATGCGGACCTCGAAACAGCCGTGGAAATCTGCCGCCGGGTCGATGCCAAGCGCGAACTGTCCATGGCCCTCGGCAAACTCGGCCACGTCACCGAAGATGCCCAAGCCAAGCTCGCCTGCTACGTGGAGGCGGTGGCCGCGGCACGGGAAAGCGGCGACGCCATGCAACTCGCTCACGCCGTCCGACACCTGGGCGACGTGCATCGAAATGCCGGACGGAAGGTGGACGCCAAGCGTTGCTACGACGAAGCGCTGGCCTTGTACCGTCGCGAGGACTCACCCCCGACGTTGGATTTGGGTAACGCCGTGCGACCGATGGCGATCCTCCAGGCCGACCTCGGCCACCGGGTAGAAGCGTTAGCCCTATGGAAGGAGGCCAGGGAACTCTACGCGAAGGTGGGCATCGCGGAAGGCGTTGAAGAAGCGGAACGGTGGCTGGAGCGGCTCTCGTAGAACCGCTCAACACCGGAAGGCTCGTCAGGGATCGAGGGGAGCTTGTGGCAGAGCGTCAAGACGTGCTCGGACCTCGCCTCGGAACTCGGAGAGTTCCCGAGCAAGATTCTGGTGGTCCTTGGCCAGGTCTTCGACCTTTGTCTCCAACGAGTTGAACCGAGCGTCGACCTCATCAAAGCGCCGGCTGAATATTTGCCAAAGGAACACGCCCATTGCCACGACGGCGGTGATCTGCGTGACGCTGAGGACAACTGCTTCCAAACCCATGACTGCTACTCCCTGCCATGTTTCAGGGTTACCCACGTTTGCCACGTGGCCAATCCTGTCGCCTTGACGGGGTGGTTGGACGACATAGCCACCATACACCCGAGCACGGGCACTACGACGGGAAATGTTGAGTTGCCATATGACATATATCAAGCCATATTAGGCCAAATGGAACTTCGCCATGGCTGAGCTTCACCGAGTCGATACTTCGCCGCCGAAGTTCGTCGTAGTGCCCGCGACGGACCGGCAAGCGGCGGCGATGTTCCGTGCGGCCGTGAACCTCTTCGGCCGGTGGGGGGTTACCGATGCCGAGGCCGCCACGCTGCTCGACCTGCCGGTCCGGACGTACGGTCGGTGGAAGGCGGGCAATGTCGGTCGGATGGGCCGCGACGGGAAGGCACGTCTGTCCAATCTGATGGGAATACACCGGGCGCTCCGGGTCATCTTTGTCGACCCTCAACGTGGATACGAGTGGATGAGAGAGCCGAACGCGGCATTCGAAGGTCGATCCGCGCTGGAAGTCATGCTCGGCGGTGAACTGACGGACTTGATCCTGGTGCGACGGTATCTCGACGCGGAGAGCGCGCTATAGCGCCAGGGATTCGAGGCGCGCCAGACACCGTGGTGGACACAACCGGGATTCCCGCAAGCCGGGTCGAATGGCCGGGAGCGGTGCGTATTGCGCGGGCCCACCGGCGACTCGATCCATTCGACGACATAGCCGATCCGGCGGACTGGCCGCTGCTGAGCGCCGGGGAGCAGGCGACGAGTCCGACGCATCGGGAAGGAATCGGCGATGATCGGCCGGTTCCTGCGGAACGCCGTGTCGCGGGACCGGGAGCGGCTCACCTCATGGCACCCTTCGTCCATGTGAGTCCCGACCGTGCAAGTCGATTCTCCGATGGGCGTTTCGGGGTGCTCTACGCGGGTCGAACAACGGAGGTCGCCTTGTTCGAGACCATGTACCACCACAGTCGTTTCATGGCGGCGACCAACCAAGCGCGGGGATGGACATCGCGGTTTCTGGAGATTTCCCTCGACATCGATGCGTCACTCTACGATTTGCGGGATACTGGAACGAGCGCCGATCCCTTCCTTGACCCGGAAAACTACGCGCCGGCCCAGGCGCTCGGCGTTGAACTGCGCGACGCGGGGGGCGACGGCATTGCCTATCCCAGCGTCCGGTGCGTCGGCGGCGAATGTTCGGCGCTGTTCTATCCCGATGTGGCCTCGAACGTTCGCGAACGGCGCTATCTCGACTACCATTGGAACGGTTCGCGGGTAGACTTCTACCGGGACCTGGACAGCGGCGACGTCTACCGGATCGCCTGAACTCGTTTGGATTGCCATGCCGTTCCGCCTCTACAGCCACGAGATCGCTTTCCACACGCCGTACCTCGCCAGGCTTGCCGAGGAGGCCGCCGAGGGCTTCGCGGAAGCGCGCGAACGGTTTAGCCGAATCCCCCGCTACGCCAATCTCGACCCAGCCCGGGCCTCCTTGGTGGAAGCCCTTGAAGTCAGCGCCATCGAGCACGGCTTCGCGGATTGGCGGGAGATGGAGACCCGGATGCGCGAGGTGCGTGCGGGGAGGTCCGAGGAACGTTCGATCGACTTCTTCCACGACGTGGAAGGAGCAAACCTGACGGCGGTTGCGGAGCACCTCGACACCGAGCCGGGCTTGGTCAATGCGGTGGCTTCGACCCAGAAGTCCGCGCTGCACAGCGTTGGCTCCGCCGAGATGGCCGAACTCCTGCTGGAACGTGGTGCCGATCCGCGTATCGAGACCATGCTGCCGGGCGGAACTGCCTTGATGCACGCGATCATCTGGGGCTGGCCGGACGTCGCGAGGGTCATTGCGGCGGTGGAGAGGGCGCCCGACAACCTGCGTGTCGCGGCCGGCTTGAACGACCTGGCTGCCATCGAGAACGCGTTCGACTCGAACGGCGCCTTGACGGACGCTGCGAAGGCGAACCGCGCGTACTACCGGCCCAATTACGGCTGGTTCCCATGGGAGTCGAGCGCGGACGATCAGGAGGTGCTCGACGAAGCCCTGATCCTGGCCGCCACCAATGGCCACCTAGAAGCGGCCCGGTTGATGGTGGCGAAGGGAGCACGGATCGACGGTCGGGCTTACGAGACGACGCCGCTGCTCCGAGCGACGTTCCGCAATCGCGTCGAGATGGTCGACTGGCTCCTGGACCAAGGTGCCGATCCCAACGCCACCGGCTGGCTCGGTGGCCACGCCAAGGGCGTGACCGCGCTTCACTTGGCAGCGGCGGACGGCCGCGAAGAGATCATCGAGCGTCTACAAAAGGCTGGCGCGAACCCGTCGATCAAGGACGATCTGTACCACAGCTCGCCGTCGGGCTGGGCCCGGTTCCACGGGCACCCGGATCTCGCCGACCGCCTCCCATAGGGGCGACGCTATCGTGCCCGTAAGGGCACGCCGTCGCCCGCCATGTTCCGGCGTCGCCCGCGCGGGATGTTCATCCGGTCTCGTCAGGCGGTACTGCGGGACTTCGAATGTTGGCACCCTGAGGAAACCGATTGCGAGTCACGGGCGCCGCGATGAGCCTAGATCATCCTCGCCGACGACGGTACTTGCCGTGGCTGACAAACGCCGACCCGTAAGTTTGCTGGTGTTCGTGTTTGGGCTTCTCGATCTCAATGCCTGCACCAGCGCGACCGAGATACGGATCCACAACGCGTCGACACTGGACTTTGCCGAGATCGAGGTGGCAGGCGAAGCGTTCGGGGAGCTCGCGGCGGGGACCACGGGCGAGTACCGTGCCGTGCCTCTCCGCGCCGGCTATGCCGCAATGTCGTTCAAGGCGGACGGTCAGCGCGTCACGGGCCAGGCGCTGAGTCTCGGTGCGCGTCGCTACACTTGGCGCATCGACGTCGTCGACCTCGCCAAGGGTTGGCTCGACATCGAGGTCGTTCGAGAGGACGAACCGGCCGAGCCCTCCGAATAGACTTGAGGTGAACAAACGGAGACCCCCATG
>CAZJRX010000008.1:0-27999 GCA_964548145.1 uncultured Pseudomonadales bacterium
GCCGCAACTCGGGAAGTGCCTGCGGGAGTATCCGAAGCGTCGCAACGAGAACCGCGGCCGCTGGTGTGGACGAATCCCTCGGCGAGATCACGGCGAAGGTCGAACGCGGCCGGACCATTCGGGGCTCGTCGGTCTGAGGCGGAGCCTCGCTAGCGTTCTCGACGAGCGCCAGCCCGCCGGGGCGACGATGCCGATCACGCGGTGCCCGGTCATCGCGTCAGGTCGTCGTCTCCGACGCGATCGTCCGGCCCATCCGGGTTCCGAACATCGCCCTTATCAAACCCGCGCCCGTTGGCGTTGCCCACCCTTCGCCCACCGCGACTTTCGTTTCGTCGGGGACCGCCGCCGTGGACGAAGCGTGGACAACGCGCCGGCGATGACACCTCATCCGCCGGCGGCGTCGGTCCGCTAGGACGACATCATCCCCAACTCCCTGCGGATCAGAAGGTCGTTGCGCTGCGTACGACAGAACATCGCCCTTATCAAACCCGCGCCCGTTGGCGGCGGCGACGCTTCACCAGGCGCTCGTGGGCAGGCAGGATCCCCGAGCTGCCCTGCGGTCGCAAACCTCGTTGTGCCGAGTAGGACCGGAACATCGCCCGTTTCAAAACCCGTCCGGAACGCAGGGCTATTTGGGTGGATACTGTTGACATTACGGTACTTGCGCGTAGCGTGTGCCCGGGCTGGCGGCGGGTCCGCAGGTCGCGGGTGCCGCACCGCGAACGGGAGGCGGTCCCGGGCAACTGTCCGCTGCCGGTCACGCTGCGGGTGGCCGACGGGGTGCCGGCGCTGTGCGGCCCAGCCACACCGACCTGCCCATGCAACAACCGCCACGGTCGCAAGCTCCCTTTGGCGTTTGTTCCATGGGAGGCGGTATGATCGGTTTCGGCGGCGGTCAAGGCGGACCGTCTTCTCGGCTGTCGGACTCGAAGGTTGGCGCCAGCATGTCCGAAGAAATCCTCGTCGACGTAAGCCCTTTCGAAACGCGGATCGCCCTGCGCCACGATGGCGTTCTGCGCGAGGTGCACATCGAGCGGCCGGCAACCGCTAGCCTGCGTGGCAACCTCTATCGTGGCAGAGTGGACCGGGTCGTAAGTGGCGTGCAGGCCGCGTTCGTCGATATCGGCATGGGACGCCCGGGATTTCTCCACGTGCGCGACCTCCACGGTGTCCGCGTCGAGCCGGGCACAACACCCCCGGACATCACCCAGCTGGTGCGTCCCGGACAAAGCCTGCTCGTTCAGGTCGCGAAGGATCCGCTGAACGGCAAGGGCGCCCGTCTAACGACCAATGTGGCGCTGGCGGCACGCAACGTCGTGCTCATCCCCCTGGATACCCACATAGGCGTCTCCACGCGCATCGTCGATGAGACCGAACGCGAGGGGCTGAAGGATTTGCTGCTGCGGTTGCGAGGGGAGGCGTGTCACCCGTACGGCTTGATAGCCCGCACGGCGTGCCGGTCGGCGAGTGCGGACCAGGTTCGGACCGAGATGGAAAGCCTGGCTGGACTATGGAAGCGTGTCTCACGACGTTACGGTGAGAGCTGCCGCGCGGCGTCGGGCGGCGACCCGACCGCCGCGACTGCGGAGGGGCATCTCGTGTACGAGGATCTGCCGGTGCCGGCGCGGGTCGTACGCGATCTGGCCGGGCCGGCCACCCGGTCGATCATCGTCAACCACACACCGACGCGACAACGGCTCGACGACTACGTCAAACGCAATCTGCCGGAGCTTGAAGTCGCCGTCACCGCCTACGATTCACCTACGCCGATGTTCGAAGCCTTCGGGTTCGAGGCGGCTATCGACCGGGCGCTCGACACGCGCGTGCCGCTTCCGTCCGGGGGCTTTCTGGTGATCGAGCAGACCGAAGCGATGACCACCATCGACGTCAACAGCGGTCGCTTCGTTGAATCCGACAGCCTGGAGTCGACCGCGTTCACAACCAACCTCGAAGCCGCCCGCGAGATCCCGGGGCAGCTCCGCTTGCGCAACATCGGCGGCATAATCGTCGTGGATTTCATAGACATGGTCGAGGCCGACCACCAGGATGCGGTGCTCGAGACGCTGGACGCGTCGGCACGAGGCGATTCGGCGCGCTTTCGCGCATCACGGTTCTCGGAACTCGGACTGGTGGAGATCAGCCGTCGCCGGACCCGCGACAGCCTTGCCGGACAGCTCTGCGATCCGTGCGACGCATGCGGCGGCCGGGCGTTCGCAAAGTCCGCACAGACCGCTTGCTACGACATACTGCGCGCCCTGCGGAAGCGGGCGACCAAGGTTCCCGATGACGTGGCGGAGTACCTGGTGCGGGCGAGCCAGCGCGTAATCGACCGCCTGCTCGACGAGGAGGCACCCCACGTCGCGGCGCTCGAAACCGACCTCGGAAGGTCGATACGGCTGCAGGTGGAGCCCGGATACGCGACCGACCAGTTCGACGTGGTGCTGCGTTGAAATCCCTCGCACGCGCAACGCTCGTCATTGCCACGGTGGTGGCCGTGTGTTTTGCGTTGCTGCAACTCGGCGGTCGTGTCCTGTTCTCCCAGTTGCCGCGTTTCGAGGTCGCGATCAGTGCGCTGTTGGGGCCCGATGTCGTCATCGAGGGGCTCGAGGGGCGTTGGCGCGGCCTCAACCCGGGCATCTTCGCGGAGCGGGTTCGGTTCGGCGCCGGGGAATTGCTTGGTTTCGACTTCGAACTGGATACGATCGAGAGCCTGGGTCGAAATCGCCTGGTGGCGCGCCGCATGACGGTTGCCGACGGCAGGCTGGAGTTCGAGAAGACCGGCTCGGGCTGGCAGTTGGCCGGCGCATCGGCTGGCCCCGGTTTCGATGCGGTCGCGCTGTTTGCGCACAGCGACGAGGTATGGATTCGTGGTCGGCTCTTTGCGCGGGAAGGGCGCCGAACCGCGGCGCTCTACATCGAGTCATGGTTGATCAACGTATCCGATGGACACCGGTTCGCCGTCCGGGTGCAGTCCGAACCGAACTGCACGGATTGCGCGCTCGTTGTGGAAGGTGACATCACAAGCGGCGGTCCGGGTGCCGTACGCGTCCGTGCCAGTTCCTTTTCGCTCGGCAGTGAGTTGGACGACATGCTCGGCATGCCACCCTTCGAGGTTGCGCTCGACGGGGACTGGCGCCGTCGGTTGCCGGGATCGGGACAGGCGCGGCTCGCTATCGAAGCAACGCGGATTGGCACCCCGGGCGCGGAAGCCTCGCTTACGGCGACCCTGGGCGCGTGGGCCGACGGCGGCGGCTACCGCGGCAGCATCGACACGCTGTCGATCGTGAGCGGAGACCATTCGATTGACCTTGGCGGGGCCGGGTTCTACGTGCCAGGCGACATGGCGGGGATTTTCGCGGATGTTTGGCTGCCGGAGTTCGCCGCAGAGGATGTGGCGGCTCTGACGAGAAGCGCCTACGGGTTGGACCATCCCCTCGGACGATGGCTACACAACCTGGCGCCGCAGGGACGCATCGACGGGTTCCGTGTCCGCGTCGATGCCAACGGACCAGCGTTCGCCTGCCGGGGGCGCAACGTCGCCGTTTCGTCGTTCCAGAGCGTGCCGAGCGCCAGCAATGTCACCTTCGTCGCCGAAGGACACGCCGAGGCGGTGCGTCTCACCGTTGACGGCTACGATCTCGATGTGGCGTTGCCGGATTTTGTGGCGGCTGACGAGACCTACCTTCGTGGCGGCGGCTCGCTGTTCTTCTCATTCGTCTCCGGCAATCTCGGTGTCCGTGGCGAGCGATTGTGGCTCGACCGGGGCGATACACGGGTTGTTGGTGACCTCGCGGTGTCCCAACCGAGGGGGTCCGAACGTGTCACCCTGGCGGTGGACGCCGAGATCGATGGGATCACCTTTGACGAAGCACGGGGCTACCTGCCACTGACCCTTTCTCCCGGACTTAGGAGCTGGCTCGGGACGAACGTTGACGTCGGCAGCCTGGAAGACGTGCGGCTCGTGTTTCGCGGCGATTTCGGAACTGGCGCAATGGCGTCGGATCGGCACTTCGAGATGACGGCGAACGTCGTTGGCGGCGTCGTCACCTACCACCCGGACTGGCCGACGGCGAGTGACGTCCAAGCGCAACTTGCCGTCGCGGGCGGGTCGACGCGGCTGCGCGGTAGCGCCAAGGTGCTTGGCATGGACGTCGAGGACGTCGAACTACGGGTGCCGCAGCCCGGGAATGATATGTCGTTGCGTGTGCGGACCCGGGCGGACGCCGGTCAACTTTTCGATTTCGTACGCAAAAGCCCCTTGCTCGACGCCATGCCGTTCGTCTCCGAGACGTGGACCGGCGAGGGGGTGGTGGCCGTTGCGGCGGAGATGGATTTGCCGCTGGCATCGGTCGGGGACGTGGGACTGCTGCCGCGTGACCTTGGTGTCGAGTTTGGGCTCGAGGGCGTGAGCATCGATCTCGTCGACCTTGGCTTGCGTTTCGACGCATTGACCGAACGCGTGCGCTACGACTGGCCGCGGCGACTCACGGGTGAACGCCTGGCCGGCAGCCTGTTCGGTGCACCGGTTCGAATTGGAATCGAATCCGATGATGGCGAGATCAGTTTCGCCCTTGAGGGCTCGGCGAATGTCGCCGACGTCTACGGTCTGCTGAACCTGGCGGATCCGGAAGTCGCCGAGGGCCGGTTCGACTTCGATGCCGAGTTCGAGGTGTTCCCGGGGCTCGAGAGGCCTGCGGAACTTCGCATCGAGAGCGACCTCAAAGGAGTCTCGGCGACACTACCGGCACCGCTCGGCAAGACCCGCGGTCAATCGCGCGACCTTGCGGTGTCGCTACAGTTCCTTAACGACTACGTGGCCGTTTCGGCACGCTACGACGACCTCCCAGGGGTCGGCATGGCTGGGGAGGGGGCGAACCCGGGGCAGGGCGAAACGAAGCGCACGGCTGCCCATGCGGCGTTCGGCGGCTGGCTGCACGTCGGCGATAACGGAATCATGGCCGCCGCGCTGGGACTTGGTGTACCGGCGCCCATGGTGGACGCCGACCGTGGTCGGATCGTGGTATCCGGCGGGGTGGACGTTGTCGACGCGGCGTTGATCGCGTCGGTGTTCGGCGCCGCCGGCGGCGACTCGGTTGCCGCATGGGAACTCCGTGATTTCCGGATCGGCCGGATCGAACTCGATGCGCTCGAGCTCGCCGATCTGCACATCGATGGCCATTCCGACGGCGGGGAGGTCAGCTTGACCCTTGCCAGCGAGAATCTGCACGGCACGTTGGCCAGGTCCGGCGATGCACCGTGGCGCCTGCACCTCGAGGAACTCAAGCTGCCGGCCGGGGATGACGATGTCGCCCTGGCGCCAACGGTAATCGATCAGCTGATCGCCGCCGATGTGACGCTCGGCAAGGTGACCGTTGGTGAGAAGGACTTCGGTAGCTGGCGTTTTGGTCTGCGGCCGGTGCCCCAGGGCATCGAATTGCGGAATGTCGTCGCCGAACTTCGCGGGCTCGTGATCGAAAGCACGGCGCCGGCACTGTGGAGCCGCGACGGCACGACGCGGTTCGAGGGCACGGTCAAAGCAGGCGACCTGCGTGAGGTTTTGCCACTGTGGGACTTCGTCGCCAGCGTGGAAACGGAGAGTTTCGCGGCCGATGGACGCCTGCAATGGCCCGGCTCGCCGGTCGAGTTCGACCTGAGGAGCCTTTCCGGCACCGCGTCCCTGGATCTGACCACGGGGCGGTTCCTGGACGTCGAGCAGGGCGCGGGCGCCTCGCGCATCCTGAGCCTCATCAACTTCTCCACCATCGTCAAGCGGATCAGCCTGGACTTTACGGACGTGTTTGGCCGTGGTGTCAGTTTCGATCGGGTGCTGGCAGACCTGTCGGTGGCAGACGGTCTGGCGCGCTTCGTCACGCCCGCCAAGATCAACGGCACTGGCTTGCGGTTCGAGATCGATGGTACCGTCGACTTCGCGAGCGGCGCGCTTGACAACACCATGACCGTCACGCTTCCCCTGCACGCAAGCTTGCCCTGGTACGCGGCTTTCCTCGCCACGACGAACCCGCTTGCGGCGGCGGGCGTTCTTTTCGGCCAGCAGGTACTCAAGGATCCCATCAGGCGTTTGGCGAGTTTCGACGTCGAGGTCCGCGGAACCTACGACGATCCGGAAGTGATAACGCTGGCCGGCGCTTCGACACCAACCGCAGGATCGCGAGGCAGCGTCGCCGACGATGGCACGACACCCGCCGGCGAAGAGGAGAAACAACAGTGACGTCCATGGACATCATCGCCTCGGCGCAGCGTGCGCTATGGCATGCGGGCGATATCGGCGAAAGAGACGTGATGGACCTGCTCGACCGGCTTCGCGGGCGGGATATCGACACCGGCGAGTTGTTCTTCCAGCTTGCCCGCCACGAGGCGTGGGGCTTGGAGGATGGGACGGTCAGGAACGGGACCTTCAGCGTCGACCGTGGCGTCGGCGTACGCGCGATCAGTGGCGAGAAGACGGGCTTCGCGTACGCCGACGACATCGCGCTACCGACACTCAGCGACGCCACCCAAGCGGCGCGGAGTATTGCGCGGACGGGCCATGGCAGCGTGACCGGCGTACTCGCGCCGACGCAGGCCGTCGCCCGGTACACGGACGTCGATCCGATTGCCTCGGCCGGCGAAGACGACAAGGTGGCGCTCTTGCGTCGAATCGATGCCTTCGCCCGCAGCCTCGACTCCCGGGTAGCCGAGGTCGTGGTTCGTGTTTCGCTGGATCGGGAGACCAATCTGGTTGTGTCGACGGACGGCTCGATGAGCGGCGACGTCCGGCCATTGGCCAGGTTCGATGTCACCGTCCTCGCTGAGCAGAACGGCCGACGGGAGCGCGGTTCGGCTGGCGGCGGCGGGCGCTTCGGCGCGGGCTGGCTGTTTGATACGGACGCCGCGGAACGATATGCCCGGGAAGCGGTGAGGATCGCCCTCGTGAACCTGGATGCCGTCGATGCGCCGGCGGGTGCGATGCCCGTCGTGCTCGGTCCCGGCTGGCCGGGCGTGTTGCTGCACGAAGCCGTTGGTCATGGGCTGGAGGGGGATTTCAATCGCAAGGGGACATCGGCGTTCGCCGGCCGAATAGGCGACACGGTGGCGTCTGTGCTGTGTACCGTCGTCGACGACGCAACGCTCCCCGACCGGCGTGGCTCGCTTTCCGTGGATGACGAGGGCACTCCGGGACAGCGAACGACCTTGATCGAGAACGGTGTGCTCGTCGGCTACCTGCAGGACAAGCACAACGCCCGGCTGATGGGAACGACGAGCACTGGAAATGCGCGGAGGCAGTCCTACGCCCACCTCCCCATGCCGCGTATGACTAACACGTTTCTGTGCGCGGGAGACAGCGATCCCGAAGAGATCGTTGCGAGCGTCGACAAGGGCGTCTACGCGGTGAGTTTCGGTGGTGGCCAGGTGGACATCACGTCGGGCAAGTTCGTGTTCTCCGCCACCGAGGCGTACCTGATCGAGGGAGGCAGGATCGGCCCGCCCATTCGCGGTGCGACGCTGATCGGCAACGGCCCCGAGATCATGGGTCGCGTTTCCATGGTGGGCAACGACTTCGCCCTCGACACCGGCGTGGGCATCTGCGGCAAGGAGGGGCAGACCGTGCCGGTGGGCGTCGGCCAGCCGAGTCTCAAGATCGACGAGATCACGGTGGGGGGAACCAGCACGTGAGCGCAACCACGCCGGTTCCGGGTAGCAACCCCGATCCCGAGGCCCTGGCGACGTCGCTGAAGGCCCTGGTCACGAGAATCCTCGACGAGGCGAAGGGTCAGGGCGCGACCGGGGCGGAGGTTGCGGCGGGCGAGTCCACCGGATTGCTTGTGACCGTTCGCAAGGGCGACCTCGAGACCGTGGAGTTCACCAACGACCGCGGCTTCGGCATCTCGGTCTATCTTGGCAACCGCAAGGGCAACGCCAGCACCTCCGATGCCGGCGAGCAGGCGATTCGCGAGACCGTTCGCGCGGCCATGAATATCGCCCGCTACACCGAGGAGGATTCCTGCAACGGTCTTGCCGACGAGCAACTCATGGCCCGCAACGGGCCCGAACTCGACCTGCACCACCCATGGGACATCGACGTGGCGACGGCCACCGATCAAGCTGCGCGGGCGGAAGCGGCCGGTCTCGCCTACGACCCGCGGATCGTCAATTCCGAGGGGTCGCGGGTCGCAACCGGACGCGGCTGCCAGGTGTACGGGAACTCGCACGGCTTCCTGGAGGCCGGTTGGGGAACGCGACATTCCATCGGTTGCGCGTTGATCGCTGCCGATGAGGATGGCATGCAGCCGGAAGACTGGTTTACGGTGAGCCGGGATCCGGCGGACCTCGAAGACCCCCAGGCGGTCGGGCGGGAAGCAGCACGGCGGGCGGTCGGGCGGCTCGGCTGTCGTCCCGTGAAGACCGGTTCCTATCCCGTGTTGTTCGCGCCACCGGTCGCTGCGGGACTGATCTCGCACTTGCTGTCGGCGATTGGCGGGCGTGCACAGTACCGTCGGGAGTCGTACCTATTGGACTCGCTGGGTCGGCAGGTCGCCGCCGCCGGCATCACCCTTCGCGAGGAACCGCACCGGCGCAAGGGTCTCGCGAGCGCCGGCTACGACGGCGATGGCGTCGCAACCCGCGCCAAGGCGTTCATCGACGACGGGGTGGTGGCGAGCTACATCCTCGACAGCTATTCGGCGCGCCGGCTGGGCATGACGACGACGGGTAACGCGGGGGGCTACTTCAATCTCGACGTTGTCTCGCAGACGCGACCCGTGGCGGACTTGATGCGCGACATGGACGCGGGACTGCTGGTCACGAGCCTGATGGGCCAGGGCGTCAACCTGGTGACCGGCGACTACTCCCGCGGTGCCGGCGGGGTCTGGGTCGCCGGTGGCGAGCCGAGCCATCCCGTGGACGAAGTCACCATCGCCGCGAATCTTGACGAGATCTTCAAGGGGATCGCGGGATGCGGTGACGACATCGATCGTCGTGGCAACATCCAGACTGGGTCGTTGCTCGTGCGCGAGATGACCGTCGCCAACTGAGCGGCTCGGGTTCGCCGCGACACGGGCGAATGTGTGGCGCGGCGGTGGAAAACGCAGCTCGAACCACCGCCGCACCGGATCGCCGGCGTGAAGTCAGTCCGCTTCCGGTTCCTTGTCGGTCGGCATGTCGCTGACCACGATCTTGTCCGCGTTCTTCCTGACGATTGACTCGCCGATGCCTTTCACGACGGTCAGATCGGCGGCGCTGTCGAAACGACCATGGGTTTCGCGATGCTGCACGATGGCCTCGGCCTTCTTCAAGCCGACGCCGTTCAGCACGCGGGCGATCGTCTCCGCGTCCGCCGTGTTGATGTTGACCACCTCGGATGTCTCGGCGGCCGCGAAGCCAGCGAAGACCATCGCGACTATGGCGAGAAGGGTGCGAAATAGAGCCATGGGTATCTCCCTCGTAGGGTGTGAAATGGGACTTTGAAGATACTGTGCGACCGGCACCTTGGATGCCGGACGATGGCCATCGGTCGTGTAGGAAATTGCCGCTACGGCGTGTCAGTGTTTGCCGAACCCCCGTGTCGGAAATCGCCCCTCAGTTGATCGAGTTCCAGTTCGGATCGACGTAGCGAACGTCGCAGGCGGCGTTGGCTGACCCGGTTCCGAAGCAGGCTAGCGGCGCACAACGCCAAGCCGAGCAGTGTGCCGCTGCCGAATGCTGCGAGGAGCCACCAGAACGACGGCCACTGGGGACCTTGGTAGTTCAGAAACCGCACGGTCATGGGGGTCTGGTTGTCGATTCCCAGGATCAACCCGATGGCGATCACGCCCAGGAGCACGACGGCGAGTACGATGTTCCTCAACCAACGACGGATCCCGCGGGACCGGGGCATTGACGCTTGGCGTTTCGCTGGATCGTCCGCGGGTGGTTGGGTTCGATCTGAGATGGGGCTGCCGCTACTCACCGAGCATACGACAGCTACCCGGCGGCGCCGCCCTCCTGCTGCCGACCGTCGTCGACGCGGGCGCGTAAGCGCTTGCCGGGCTTGAAGTGCGGCGCGTACTTTCCGGCAAGGCTCACCGACTCGCCGGTCTTGGGGTTGCGGCCGATCCGGGGTGGTCGATAGTGGAGCGAGAAGCTGCCGAAACCGCGAATCTCGATACGGTGGCCGCGGGCGAGGGCGTTCGACATTTGATCGATGATGTTCTTGACGGCCATTTCGACATCATCGAGGCTTAGCATGTCCTTGTGGCGCAAGGCCATCTGCTCGATCAACTGGGACCTTGTCATCGAGGCCATCCTGTTGCTACGGAGAGATACAAACCGGCGCTACAACGCCCGCCAAGAAACTACCACAGGCGGTGGCACGGTAGAAGGGCGGTAGAAGGGTGACAGCCACGATCATCCGCGTATCGCCAATGGGACAGCCGACAACCGGACAACTCACGGTCGGGTCGATTCGCCCTCACTTTCTCATTGGACAGCGCGGTCCGTGGTTCGCTGCACGGCCGCGACCCGTCCCCGGGGTGAAGCTTCCTTGGAACGAGGAACAAGGCTCCGTGTTGCCAGAGCGTCGACGCGTCCCTGGTAATTTCACCGAGAGACTCTTGCGACCTGCCAGCCACCGCCAACTCGGGGGACCGACCATGCGGCCGAATCCGCAAGTCCGCGCATTGACGATCCGGAACTACAAGGGGATCGCTGAACTCGACCTGCCGATCGACGAGTCCTTGACCCTCCTGGTCCCGGGAGGCCGTTGCGCGCAACGACCTGGGCTACACCGACCCGGAAGTACGCGCGGTCCGCGAAGTCCTGGCGGGCATCGTTGGCGGTTCCTCCGTCCTAAGGTCCAGAATGCCCGACGGCAGCATGGACCGAATGCTCTACCTGCAGCGCGAAGGCGGCTTCGACATCCCGTTCGATGCGCTCTCCGGGGGTGAGCTGGCGTACTTCCTCCTCGGCGTCGACTTGGCGCGGCGGCTGCTCCTCGAGTTTCGAGGAGTTCGACCACCATCTCGACGCCGGGGCACTCGACGAAGCAGACCGCGTGCTCGACGCGCTGGACGATCTCATCGAGGGCGGCTCGGCCCGGGTCGCGGTCCGCCGCGCCAAGTGCCGCCGGCGGCGTCTGGAGAGGGAGTGAGGGGATCCGCTTAGCTGTCCTTGTCGTCGCTCGGGGCGTCCTTGTCGCCCATCTGGGCTTTGATGAGATCGCCGAGAGTCGTTGGGCCGGGACGGTCCGGCTGTTTTTTCTGATACTCGCGGTGTGCCTGCTTTTCGTCGTCGATTTCGCGGGCCTTGATCGAAAGGCTGATGCCCCGGTTCTTGCGGTCTATGCCGATGATCTTGGCGGTGACCTCGTCGCCCACCGACATCGCGGTTCGGGCGTCCTCGACGCGATCCGCGTAGATCTCGGACGCCTTCAGCACGGCTTCCACCTCGGGAGCGAGCCGGACCAGCACTTCCTTGGGCTCAACCCCGATGACCACGCCCTTGACGATGCTGTTGCGATCGTTCTGTTCGACGTAGTCGTTGAACGGATCGTCGTCGAGTTGCTTGATGCCGAGAGCGATGCGCTCGCGTTCGGAGTCGACGGACAGAATGACCGTGTCGATTTCCTCGCCCCTGCTGTAGCGGCGTACGGCGGTTTCCCCGGGTTCCTTCCAGGAGATGTCCGAGAGGTAGACGAGGCCGTCTATGCCACCGTCGAGGCCCACGAAGATACCGAAGTCCGTGATCGACTTGATTCGCCCGCGGATCCGGTCGCCGCCGGAGTGGGTGGCGGCGAACTCGTCCCAGGGATTGGCGCGGCATTGCTTGATACCGAGCGATATGCGTCGGCGATCCTCGTCGATCGACAGGATCATGACCTCGACCTCGTCGCCGACGGCGACCACCTTCGACGGATGCACGTTGCGGTTGGTCCAGTCCATCTCGGAGACGTGGACCAGGCCCTCGACACCCTCTTCGATCTCCGCGAAACAGCCGTAGTCGGTGAGGTTGGTGACCTTCGCGACCACGCGCATGTCCTGGGGATAGCGCCGCGCGATGTCCACCCACGGGTCGTCGCCAAGCTGCTTCATGCCGAGCGAGACCTTTCGGTTCTCCCGGTCGAAGCGGAGGATCTTGACGGGTACCTCGTCGCCTACGTTGACCATCTCGCTGGGGTGGCGGACGCGCCGCCATGCCATGTCGGTGATATGCAGCAATCCGTCGAGGCCGCCGAGATCGACGAATGCGCCGTAGTCGGTGAGGTTCTTGACGATGCCCTTGATTTCCTGGCCCTCGTGGAGCGAGGCCAGCAACGCTTCGCGTTCGGCGCTGCTCTCCTCCTCGAGGACCGCACGCCGGGACACCACCACGTTGTTGCGGCGCTGATCCAGCTTGATGACCTTGAATTCCAGTGACCGGCCTTCGAGATGCGCGGTCTCGCGCAACGGGCGAATGTCGACCAGGGAGCCGGGGAGAAATGCGCGGATGTCGTTGATGTCGACGGTGAAGCCGCCCTTGACCTTGCCATTCAGCACGCCCTTGATGACATCGCCGGTCGAGAAGGCGCTCTCGAGCATTTGCCAGGATTCGGCGCGGCGGGCCTTCTCCCGGGATAACCGGGTCTCGCCCCAGCCGTCGTCGACGGTTTCCATGGCAACCTGCACCTGGTCGCCGACTTCGAGGCTGAATTCGCCGGCTTCGTTCAGAAACTGGCTACGGGGAATGACCCCTTCCGACTTCAATCCGGCATGGACGACGACGTGTTCCTTGTCGATCTCCACGACCGTGCCCGTGACGATGGAACCCGGCTCCATTTCCAACGTGGCGAGGCTCTCCTCGAACAACGCCTCGAAGCTCTCGATTCCGAAACCCTCGCCCGTGGGCGGCGGTGCCGTTGCCGGCAGGCTGTCCACGCTTTCTCCAGTCAATTCGTCGGCCATATCTTCCTTATGCCAGTTGTTGCCATTCGTTCGCGCGCCGCCCTAGCGGCCTAACCCTCGTTCGTTGACGAGGGCCATCACCGCCGCCATCACGTCGTCGATCGACATCTCGGTGGAGTCGATCGTCACCGCATCGGGTGCCGGCAGCAGGGGCGAAACCGTGCGCGTCCGGTCCCGCTCGTCGCGTGCTTCGGTACTTGCGCGAATGGCTGCCAGAGTGGCTGCCGCCGATCCGCTGTCGACATCGCGGTCAATACCGAGAGGGGCGCGGAGGCTACCACTCGCCTCGCGATCCTTCAACTGCCGGTAACGGCGTCGCGCCCGGGCGTCGGGGCTCGCGGTGAGGAAGATCTTCAGTCGGGAGTCTGGAAACACGACGGTTCCCATGTCCCGGCCATCCGCGATGAGTCCGGGCGGTTTCCGAAACGCCTGTTGGGCGTGGTGCAGCGCGTCGCGCACCTCTGGCACGGCGGCCACTTTCGACGCTGGCTGTTCCATCTCGGCGCCGCGGATGGCATCCGTCTCGTCGATGCCGTCAACGAGCACACGGATCGGCGAAGCGGTCGAAGCCAGTCCCGTTCCGGCGTATTCGAAGGCGATTTGCACGCTTTTGGCGGCCAACGCCAGGGAATCCGAGTCGCCGAGATCGATGCCACGCCGCAGGGCGACCAACCCCACCACGCGGTATAGCGCGCCGCTGTCCAGCAGGTGCCAGCCCAGGTTGTTGGCCAACCGGCTGGCCACGGTGCCCTTGCCCGAGCCGCCGGGACCGTCGATCGCAATGACGTCGGGAGGGTTAACGACTCGCCTCGTCGAATGCACGTTTTGCGGCGACGGCGGACGCGATGCGGCGACCTAGCGTGTCGCCGCCTGTCGCCATGGCGTTGCGGAAACAGCCGAGGCTATCGATGAGTTCGTCGAGATGCGGCCGGATGTAGCCGGCGTTCGCCTTGAGAATGTCGGTCCACACGGCGGCGTCGGCACCGGCGATGCGCACGAAATCCCGAAACCCATTGCCGGCTAAGGCAAGGGATCCCGCGCTGGCGGCGACCTCCATGAATGCGAAGGCGAGAAGGTGGGGCAGGTGACTGACCCGTGCGAAACACTCGTCGTGGGCTTCGGGCGTCTGCTTCACGACGCGGGCGCCGACGGCCTCCCAGTAGCCCCCGACGGCGTCGACGGCGTGATCGTCGGTGTTGGCGACGGGTGTGACTACCACCGTTCGTCCCTCGAACAGATCGGCCCGGGCAGCACCCGGTCCCTGCAGTTCGGAACCGGCGATCGGGTGGCACGGCACGAAATTGGGCGGCGTGGGATCCAGCGCCTCGATCACGCTACCTTTTACGCTGCCGACGTCGAATACCGGCCCGTCGCAGTACCTCGTCGCTGTATCCACGAGGTCGGCAATGGCTGCCACCGGAACTGCAACACAGACCGCATCGGCGTTCGCGGTGGCCACGTCCTCGGCGGCATCGATGATGCCGAGGTCGAGTGCCCGGTCGAGGGCCTGTGCATCGCGATCCACACCGACCACTCGGTCGAACAGGCCGTAGGCTTTGGCTGCCTTGGCAAACGACCCGCCAACGAGACCGGTACCGATGAGAAGGAGCGAAGTCACCCGGTGCGTTCGAGCGCGCCCGCGAGCGCGGTGAGGAAACGCTCGTTCTCGTGCGGCAACCCGATGGTCACGCGCAGGTGTTCGGGCATCCCGTAGTTGGCGACGGGCCGGACTATGACGCCGTCGTTGAGCAGTGCGTCGTAGACCTTCGCCGCGTCGTGCTCGGGACCGAGTCGA
Organism: uncultured Pseudomonadales bacterium; assembly: GCA_964548145.1. GTDB lineage: Bacteria > Pseudomonadota > Gammaproteobacteria > Pseudomonadales > Azotimanducaceae > VXYL01. Next base: position 14,710 of record CAZJRX010000008.1, read on the forward strand.
ACGGTGACGAAATTGCCGACCGAGGGAATCCACTCGAGGGCCAGAGCGGCGAAGCCGGCGGTGAGTCGCGCCATGCCTTCGCTGTTCAATCGTCGGCTCTCGGCGGCGTGGTCGGTGTCCGAGAGCGCCGCCTCGGCCGCTCGGAGCGCGAGGCTGTTGGCATTGAAGGGTTGCCGGACCCGGTTCAGGAGGTCGGCGAACTCGGGTGAACTCACGCTGTAGCCGATCCGCAGCGCGGCGAGGGCGTGGATCTTGGAGAACGTCCGGGTGACGACAAGGTTCGGGTGCGCCTCGGCGAGACGGATGCCGTCGGGATAGCCGGGTTCGGTCACGTACTCGGCGTACGCTTCGTCGAGTACGACCCATACTTCGCCCGGCACGGCTTTCAGAAAAGCGGTCAACGCGCCCTCGTCGAACCAGGTGCCGGTGGGGTTGTTCGGGTTCGCCAGGTAGACGATCCGCGTGCGCTCGTCGATGGCTGTCGCCATGGACTCGAGATCGTGGCCCCAGTCTCGGGACGCTACCCGCGCCACCTCGCCGTTGGCGGCGGTGATGGCCAGGGGGTAAACGACGAAGCTGTGCGCGTCGATTACACCCCGTGTGCCCGGCGAGACAGCTACCCGGGCGGCGAGATCGAGGACGTCGTTGGAACCGTTGCCCAGGGTGATGCGTGACGTGTCCACGCCCAGGTGCTCCGACAATGCGGCCTTCAGGCGGAAGCCGCCGCCATCGGGGTATCGGGACAGGTCGGCGTTCGCGAGCGCAGCCATGACCCTTGGCCCGGGTCCGCGGGGATTCTCGTTGCTGGCAAGCTTCACGGCATCGCCGACGCCTCGCTCGCGCATGAGTTCCTCGACGGGCTTGCCCGGTTGGTAGGGGCTGATCCCGGTGATCGCGGCGTTGACGTTGGTGTGTTGCGTCGTCACGTTGCTCCTACGTCCGTAGACCGGCGTAGCGTCACGCAACCTGGCCGTTCGGAAAAACTGTGCTCAACTGTTGACATGGGACGTGCTCAGCAACGCCAGTGCGGGGGTGTCGCTCAGTCCAAGGCACGCGGGTACGAGCCCAGGTTCTTGACGCCGGTCGCCACCTCGTCCAACTCGGCCAGGACCTCGCCCACTTGGGCGTCGTCGCGATGGCCTTCGAAGTCGATGAAGAACACGTAGTCCCAGGAAGAGGTCTGAGACGGTCTCGACTCGATCCGCGACAGGCTGATGTCATGCCGTTTGAACGGCGCCAGCACCTTGTAGAGGGCGCCCGGTTCATTCCGGGTGGAGACGATGACGGAGGTGCGGTCCCGCCCGGTGGGTTCGACCTTCTGATTTCCGACGACAAGGAAGCGTGTCTTGTTGCCCGGCTGGTCCTCGATGTTGGCGTGAATCGTGTCGAGCCCATAGCGATCTGCAGCGGTCTCGCCGGCGATCGCGGCCACACCGTCGGTCTCGGCGGCAAGGCGGGCCGCCTCGGCGTTGCTGGCAACCGGTCGTCGGGACTCGGTGGGATAGTGGACGTCGAGCCAGTGCCGACACTGGGCAAGGGATTGCTCGTGGGAGCAAATCTCGACGATCTGGTTAGGATCGCCGCCGCTTCGCAGCAGCAGCGCATGATGTATGGGCAGTTCCACCTCGGCACAGATGGTCAGACTCGAGGTGGTGAAGCAGTCGAGGGTGTGCTTCACCATCCCGTCCGTGCTGTTCTCCACCGCGACCACGCCGTAGTGGGCGGCACCGGACTCCACTTCCCGAAAGACGTCGCCGACGGTCGATAGGGTCCGCATCTTCGCGAAGTGGCCGAACTGTTTCTGGGCCGCCGCCTCCGTATACGTGCCCGTCGGTCCGAGACAGGCAATGGTAAGCGGCTGCTCAAGGGACAGGCAGCACGAGATGATCTCCCGGAACAGCCGTTCGATGTGGGCGTCCGGTAGCGGCCCCTCGTTCTCGTCGCGCAATCGGGCGAGTATCTCGGCCTCGCGCTCGGGCCGGTAGTAGACCGGCGTTTCGCCGGCGTGGTGGATTTTCAGTCGGGCTACCTGTTCGGCGCAGGTGGCGCGCCGGTTGAGGAGCGTCCGTAGCTGACGGTCGATCACGTCGATGCGGTCGCGCAGTTCGCGCAGTTCTTCGCTTGTGGCCAATGCGTTATCCGTGTTCGGCTTCGAAGTCCGTCATGTATTCGACGAGGGCGTCCACCGCCTCTTCCCGGATGGCATTGTAGAGGCTCGCACGCATGCCCCCAACGCTTCGGTGGCCCTTCAGGTTCAGCAGGCGGCGCGCCTCGGCCCCGGCGAGAAAGGCCGCGTCGAGGGCTGTGTCGGCGAGCGTGAAAGGCACGTTCATGACCGACCTGTCCGCTCGGTCGACCGGTGCGTGGTAGAAGTTGCTGGCGTCGATCGCGGCGTAGAGCTTCGCGGCCTTGCGGCGGTTGATTTCGTCCATCTTGGCGACGCCGCCGGCCGCCTTGAGCCAGCGCAGCACAAGCGATACGAGATAGATGTTGAACGTTGGCGGGGTGTTGAACATGGAGCCGTTTTCGGCCTGTATGCCGTAATCGAGGACGCGCGGCGTGCCGGGGCGAGCCCTCCCGGCAAGATCCTTGCGAACGATGACGACGGCAAGCCCGGCGGGGCCGAGGTTCTTCTGGGCGCCCGCATAGATGAGGCCGAACCTGGACACGTCGATTGGGCGTGACAGCAGTTCCGACGACATGTCGGCGACCAGCGGCGCCGGCGTATCCGGGAAGGCGTCGAACTGGACCCCCCCGATCGTCTCGTTGGCGACGATATGGCAATACGCGGCGTCGGCGGACAACTGCCAGGACCGGCGCGGCGGAATGCGATCGAAGTTGGACGGTGCCGAGGTGGCGGCGACATTGACCCGCGCTAAGGGTTCGGCCTCGGCGATGGCTTTGGTCCCCCAGGAACCGGTGTGGATGTAGTCGACGGTGTCACCGGGCCCGCAGAGGTTGTACGGCACCATGGCGAATTGCAGTGACGCGCCGCCGTGCAGGAACAGCACGTGGTAGTCGTCGCCGATGCCGAGCAGTTCGCGCAGATCCGCTTCGGCGCCTTGTGCGATTGCCATGAACTCCTTGGACCGGTGGCTCGTCTCCATTATCGACAGACCTTTGCCCCGGTAGTCGAGAAGCTCGTCGCGCGCCTGCTCGAGGACGCTGTCGGGCAATGCCGCCGGACCCGGGGAGAAATTGAATGCGCGCATGGGACTAAGCGTCGAGCGCGTCCGGGTCGACCGCGTCGTCGTCGTTGTCGCCGATGACCGACTCGACGATGCGTTCGACCCCGACGAGTTTGGCGTCCTCGGCAAGCCTGATGAGCCGGACGCCCTGGGTGTTGCGCCCGGTCTCGGAGACATCCGCCGCCGGCGTACGCACTAGCGTGCCCTGGTCGCTGATCAGCATGATCTCGTCGTCGTCGAATACCTGCACGGCGCCGATCAGATCGCCGTTGCGCTCACCCGTGCGCATCGCGATGACGCCCTGGATGCCGCGGCCCTTGACGGGGAACTCGCCAATGGGCGTGCGCTTGCCGTAGCCGCGTTCGCTGGCGGTGAGCAGGGCGCCGTCGGCCTCGGGCACGATCAGGGCGATCAAGCGGTGGCCTGCCGCCAGGCGAATACCCCGAACGCCTCTGGCCGTACGCCCCACGGCGCGAACCGCCGATGCCGTGAAACGTGCCGCCTTGCCGGAACTCGACACCAGCAGGACGTCGTTCGTCTCATCGATGATGGCCGCGCTCACCAAGGTGTTGCCGGGTTCCAGGCGCAGCGCGATCAGACCGGCGGTCCGCGGCCGCGAGAACCTCTCGAGAGGCGTCTTTTTCACGGTGCCGTTGGCGGTGGCCATGAATACGAAACTGCCGCTCTCGTGCACACTCGCGTCCAGATCGTCTTCGTCGAATTCATCCTGTTCGGATTCGTCGACGGACGCGATGTCGTCGTCCGCCACGATGTCGTCGTCCGACGCTTCCGCCGTCTCGATATCGTCGTCTATCGCCGGCTCGTCGGAATCCTCGGACTCCCAGGGCAGCGGCAGGATGGCGGTTATCCGCTCGCCGTCGCCCAGTGGCAGCATGTTCACGAGGGGACGGCCCTGGGCGTTGCGGGAGCCCTGCGGAATGTAGAACACGCGCAGCCAGTAGACCTTGCCCGCGTTCGAGAAGCACAGCAGCGTGTCGTGGCTGTTGGCGATCAGCAGGTGCTCGACGAAGTCCTCGTCGCGTAGCCCCGTCGCCGCCCGCCCGGTGCCGCCCCGGCGTTGTGCCTGGTACACGGACAGGGGCTGGGTCTTCGCGTAGCCCCGATGCGAAACCGTCACCACCACGTCCTCCTGGGCGATGAGATCCTCGTCGGTGAGGTCGAGGTGGGAGCTCAATATCTCGGTCCGGCGCTCGTCCCCGTACCGGTCGCGGATGTCCTCGAGTTCCTCTCGGATGATCTCCCGCTGACGGTCTTCGGATCCGAGGATGCCCAGCAACTCGGCGATTTCCGAGAGAACCTCCTCGTAGTCCTCGATGAGCTTGTCCTTCTCGAGCGCGGTCAGCCGGTTCAGGGTCATGCCGAGAATCGCTTGGGCCTGATCCGCGGACAGGTGGTACAGGCCGGCATCGTCCAGTCCGAATTCCGGGCCCAGATCCTCTGGCCGGCACGCGTCGACATCGGTACGAGCCAGCAACGGTTGGATCGTGGTGGCCCTCCACCCCTTGCCCATGAGCCGCTGCCGGGCTTCGGCGGGGTTGGCCGATGAACGGATCAACTCGACCACCTCGTCGATGTTCTCGAGGGCGACCGCCTGACCCTCCAGCAGGTGGCCTTGGCGCCGCGCCCGACCCAAAAGGTAGGTCGTCCGCCGCACCACTACCTCGCGCCGGTGGCGGAGGAAGTGATCGAGCATCTCGTAGAGATTCACGGTGCGCGGCTGGCCATCGACAAGCGCGACGCAGTTGATGCCGTAGACCGACTGCAACTGCGTCTGCGAATAGAGATTGTTGAGGACGACCTCGCCGGACTCGCCGCGGCGCAGTTCGATGACGATCCGCACGCCGTCCTTGTCGGATTCGTCGCGGAGTTCGGTGATGCCCTCGACGCGCTTTTCCTTCACCAGCTCCGCGATCTTCTCCACCAGGGCCGCCTTGTTGACCTGGTAGGGAATCTCGGTAACAACGATGGTTTCCTTGCCGCTGCCCACGTCCTCGACCTGGGCGCGGGATCGCACGTAGATCCGGCCACGGCCGTGCCGGTAGGCGCGCACGATGCCGGCGCGTCCGTTGATGATGGCACCGGTCGGGAAGTCCGGACCCTGGATATGCGCCATGAGACCGTCGACCGAAATTCCCGGATCGTCCAGGAGCGCGAGGCAGCCGTTGATCACTTCGGTCATGTTGTGGGGCGGTATGTTCGTCGCCATCCCGACGGCGATACCGGAGGAGCCGTTGACGAGCAGGTTCGGCACCCGCGTCGGCAGGACTTCGGGAATGGTGAGCGTCTCGTCGTAGTTGGGCACGACGTCGACCGTCTCCTTGTCGAGATCGATCAGCATGTCGCCGGTGATCTGCGCCATGCGTACTTCGGTGTAGCGCTGTGCGGCAGGAGGGTCGCGGTCCATGGAGCCGAAGTTGCCGTGGGGGTCCGCCAGCGGATACCGCATCATCCAGTTCTGGGCCAGTCTGACGATGGTGTCGTAGATGGCGCTGTCGCCATGGGGGTGGTACTTGCCCATCACCTCGCCGACCACGTACGCCGACTTCCGGTGCGGTCGGTTGAAGGTGATGCCGAGCTCGCTCATGGCGAACAGCACGCGGCGGTGAACCGGCTTCAGGCCGTCGCGCACGTCCGGCAGCGCGCGGCTGACGATGACGCTCATCGCATAGGCCAGATAGGATTGGCGGAGCTCGTCTTCGATGCTTCGCGCAAGGATTCCGCGCTGCGCCGGCGGCGGCGATTCGGTGCCGGAATCAACGTCGGACATGGGGGCGCAAGACGCAGTGGATCAAACCGACAATTCTATCACGGACGTATAATCGACCGATGCCCGAACCATCTCCCGATTTCTCCTGCGGTACTGCTCCCGATGCGGCCGATGCGGTCATTTCGCCGCGGTTGCTGCTGCCCGTCGCACCGCGCAACAACGCGTTGGAGGGCCTGAGTGTCGCCGTTGGCGGCGGCGTGATCCTGGCGCTCGGACCCCGCGACGAGATCCTTGACCGGCACCCCGGTGCCCGTCACATCGTTCTCGGCGACCACCTCCTGATGCCGGGCCTGGTGAATGCCCACGGCCACCTGGCGATGACGCTCCTGCGCGGACTCGGCGAGTCGCAGTCACTCGACGACTGGCTGAACGACACCATCTGGCCGCTCGAAGCGCGCTGGATGGACGAGGACTTCGTTCGCGACGGGACACGCCTCGCGGTCGCCGAGATGGTCGCCACCGGCACCACGACGGCATCGGACATGTATTACTTTCCGGAGACTGCCGCGGTGGCGTGCCGGGAAGCCGGCTTCAGGCTCCAGGCGGCATTCCCGCTCATCGCCATGTCGAACGCCTATTCGGCGAACTTCGACGAGGGCCTCACCAAGGGACTCGCGCTCAACGACCGGTTTCGCGACGACGTCCTGATTACGACCTGCTTTGGGCCGCACTCGGCGTATGCGGTCGATCCCGACCTGCTGCAACGGGTGGCCATGTACGCGGACGAAGTCGACGCGGACGTCCACATCCACCTGCACGAGACCGAAGCCGAGGTGGCAGACGCACGCCGTTCCCACGGCGGCACCCCGATCCGCGTACTCGACGAAATAGGCCTCCTGACCGAGCGCTTGCAGGCCGTCCACATGACGGCCGTCAGCGATGCCGAGATCGAACTGGTGCGGGACCGCGGCGTGCGCGTCGTACACTGTCCCCATTCCAATCTGAAACTGGCGAGCGGCACCTGCCCGGTCACGAAATACGCCGCTGCCGGTGTGACGATAGGACTGGGCACGGACGGTGCCGCGTCGAACAACGGTCTCGACATGTTCGCCGAGGCACGCATCGCCGCGCTACTCGCGAAGGACAGCACCGCCGATCCCACCGCGCTGCCCGCCGCCGATGTCGTCGCCATGGCAACACTGGGTGGCGCCCGCACCCTCGGCATGGATCAGCGCATCGGCTCCATCGAAGTCGGCAAGCGCGCCGACCTCATTGCCGTCGACCTGAACCATCCCGCCATGCAACCCATCAACGACCCCTTCGCCGCCATCGTCCATGCCGACGCCGGCGCCCGCGTCACGCACACATTCATCGACGGGCAATGCGTCTACCAGAACGGCTCCTGGCAGACCCTGGACATCAACGAGGTTCTCGCCAAGGCCGCAACCTGGCGTGATCGTCTGAACGGCTAGACCGGTCACACTGTCCATCCCATCACCGAGGAGGTCGACCCCATGCACACTTGGCGATGCTTCGCTTGATTCTCAAAGCAGACCGGGCTCTGGCTCAGAACAGAACATCGCCCATTTCAAACCCGCGCCCGTTCGCGTTGCCCACCCTTCGCCCACCGCGACTTTCATTTTGTCGGGGATCGTGTCCCAGCCCACAACACTGCACGTTTCGGGGTCCCGTATCCAAGCCGGTGGTATTGTTTGCCGTCGGTGGATCTGGGCGGATTGCCATGATCAACGTTGATGCGGACGAGATCGCCAAGTTCGAGGCATTGGCCCATCGCTGGTGGGACACGGACGGCGATTTCAAGCCGCTGCACGACATCAACGGCACGCGGTTGGACTATATGACGCGGCGTGCGGGTATCGCCTTCGAGGGCGCACGGGTGCTGGATGTTGGTTGCGGCGGCGGCCTCGTGACAGAGGCGTTCGCCGACCTCGGTGCGGAAGTGACGGGCATCGACGCTGGCGAGACGCCCCTGGCGGTGGCGCGGCTGCACGCTGCCGAGCGGGGCGTCGAGGGGGTTCGGTACATCCGGGCGACGGCGGAGACGTTCCTCGAATCGGAACCGGGCACCTTCGACGTGGTGACCTGCCTTGAGACCTTGGAACACGTGCCGGACGTCGCCTCGACCGTGCGGGCGTTGGCGTCTCTCGCGGCGACGGGCGGCCATGTTTTCCTGGCAACCATCAATCGCACGCCGAAGGCGTTCGCGTTGGCGGTGGTCGGCGCCGAATACGTTCTCAACATTCTCCCGAAGGGGACCCACCACTACGATAAGCTGATTCGACCGTCGGAGTTGGCCCGCGCCTGCCGCGATGCCGGGCTGGACGTGCTCGACATCACGGGCGTTTCCTACAACCCGTTCACGCGCAGTTGCCGGTTGGTCAACGACGTTGGCGTGAACTACATGCTGCATGCCCGGAAGGACTGATCGGTCGTACCGCCCGCGACGCGATCTGCTGCGGGGTCGCGTCGTATTGGTAACGGGCGCGGGTGACGGCATCGGCCGGACGGTGGCACTGGCCTACGCCGAACACGGGGCCGACGTCGTGCTGCTTGGCCGAACGGAGGCGAAGCTCGAGGCGGTGTTCGACCTCATCGAGGCGAACACCGAGACGCGTCCGGTTGTGGTTCCCGCCGATCTCGAGCATGCCAGCGAGGACGCGGCCACGATTCTCCACCATGCGTTGCAACGCGAATACGGTCGACTGGACGGCATACTGCACAACGCCGGGTTGTTGGGACCGCGTACGCCCATTGCCAGCTATCCGGTCGCGGACTGGCTTGAGGTGATGCACGTCAACGTCAACGCCGCGTTCATCGTCACGCGGGCAATGTTGCCGTTGCTTGAGGAATCCGACGACGCGTCGATCATCTTCACGTCGTCGGGCGTCGGTCGTCGAGGCCGTGCCGATTGGGGTGCCTACGCGGTCTCGAAGTTCGCCCTTGAGGGGCTTACGGATGTACTCGCCGACGAGACGTCGGGGCGCCGGATCCGAGTCAATTCGCTGAATCCGGGCGGGACCAGAACGGCGATGCGTGCCGCCGCCTTTCCCGACGAAGATCCCGAGACGCTGCCGTCTCCGGCGGACCATATGGGTCTCTACCTCTACCTGATGGGACCGGATTCGTCGGGTGTGACCGGCCAGCGTTTCGAGGCGGCTTCCTGGACGCGCCCGGACTGAGGGGTCCGTAGTCGGGTAGCTCGTAGGATAAGACTTACGCGAATTTGGGAGATTTCCTACAGTCGTTGCGGGCGCATTCGGCGAGCGTTCCGGTGCGCTACTATCCCGACTTGAACCCAAGGAGTTTGCCCATGGCACAAGCGGCCTTGGCAATGCCCATGCGGCCCGGTTCGACCTGCGATCCGCGTTGGCGAGAGCGGTTGCAGTCGCTCCTGGCCTTGGACGAGCGCAGCCTGCCGAGTTCGGACGACGAGCCGATGGCTGACAGCGACACCCAGCTTTGGCCGCTCACCTACTCCATCGATGCCATCGCCGCACGATTCGCGGATCGGCCGGATGTCTACGTCAGTGGCGACCTCTTCGTTCACTATCTGGCTCACGCCGTATCCGGTATGCCCGTCCGAGGCCAGATCGCGCCGGACGTGCTGGCCGTGTTCGACGTCGATGATCGGGTCCGAGACTCCTACGTGGTCTGGCGGGAGGGCAAGCCGCCGGATTTCGTGATGGAGATCTCCTCGAACCGGTCGTGGCGGCGGGACCGGACCGAGAAACGCACCATCTACGAAGCCATGGGTGTGCGGGAGTATTTCATCTACGATCCCCGCGAGAAGTACCAGGCGCCCCGGCTTGTCGGACTTCGGCTTGAGCACGGCCGCTACGAGGAAATTCCGGTTGGGATCCTGCCGAACGGGGAACGGGGCACGCCGAGCGCAACGCTCGGGCTTTCCGCACACGTGGACGGCGACGGTAGACTGCGCTGGTACGATCCGGCCAGTGGCGCATACCTGCGCACCTATCGGGAGCAAGAGCGCGAATTGGCGAAGCTGCGGGACGAACTGCGGCAGCATCGCCGAGAACGACTGAGTTGACCGATCACGGCCATCCCACGCGAGTACCCGATAGTCGAGATGGCCGCGTCGACACCGACAGGCCTTCGGTCCAGTAAGCCTCAGCGTCGACGGCGGTTGTCCCGGTTGCGTCGTGGCGCTGAGGCGGTGCGGGCGAGGAAACCGTCTAATTCGACGGTGAAACGTTCCTCCTGCGGCAGCAGTTCCGATGCACGTTTGTAGGCAGCAACTACATCCGAACGAGGTGCCTGTAGGCGTTGTCGGACCAGAGCCAGGTCGCGCCAAGCCCACGCGTGGCGCGTAGGTGGCGCGTCCATCAAGGTGACCCGCTCAAGTTGGTCCCGTGCCTCGCTGAGTAGTCGCGTGTTGACCTCACGCCAGGAAGGGTTCCGCCGTCGGTAGGCTTCGGTAGCGAGGCGCATCTTGGTTTGCGCGAACTCATGCAGTGCTCTGGCGTCGGTTAGTACCATATCGCCGGCGCGATCGAAGTACCGGTGTGCGACACGCTGCTCGCCCAGCCTCTTGGCGAGAATTGCCGTGTCAATTGCGTCTGCCGACGAGGGGACTTCCGCGATATCGTCGAGAATGGCGCGCGCCAAAGTGTCCTCGCCAGCCTCCAACAACGCGTCAACCAGCGTATTGGCAACATGGGCGCGACCGAATTCTGGCCCGTGCTCGCGAAATCTGTCCCAAGCGTCCTTGGCTTCGGCTATGTTGCCGCGGTCGACTTGCATCCGGATGACTTCCGCGGCCAAGGCGGCAGAGCTGGTGTCCGATTCCCAAGCGTTTAGTACTCGGTTGAACGCGTCCTCGACGCTTCCGACCGTACGGAGATAGGCCGCGTCTTGTAGGGCGGAAACGGCAGCGTACTCTGGGTGGGCCGGCAGAGTGACCCGGAAATAGGACTTGGCATCGTCGAAATCGAACTTGGGCGCGGGTGACCCGTTCTGCTGCATTGAGTCGTATATCTGTGGCACACCCGTGAACCGGCCCTCTGCCAAGTCTAGCTCCTTGAGGAACTCCCCGATGCGTCGGTTTCGTGCCGGAATAGGCGGGATTTGGCCCTCACGGACAAGATGGTGGGCCTCAATGCCGGGCACCGGGCCGGGATAGCTAATGATCTCGACCCGGTCGGGATACAGGAATACCTTCGTTGGCTCGACCGTGTCCTTCCGGTAGGCGCGGTGATACACGGCGTTGACAAGGGCCTCACGAAAAGCGATTTGGGGGTAACTGACCCAACCTCGAACCTGATTACGGTCACGGTGTTTCTGCAGGTGGGCATGGGAAAGCCCTTCGAAGTAACTCAAGCAACCTCTAACCTGATCCGCAAGGGGTCCTCGAAAGATACGTTCGTCTTGGACTTTGCCCGCACGGTCTGCGGCAAAGCGCGCGACCTCGATTCTGGCCCCTGCGAACCACTTGGTAGGCTCGTCGGAAAAGAAGAGAAGGCCAACGTTGCGGGGCGCCTCGTGGTCGTTGACCCGGGAGCAGAGACCCATTCGACGATATAGGTCGCGGGTGTCAGTTAGGTCGAGTAGCCCGCTTCGTACATCGCGGAGGTGTTCGCGGACCACAGTCTCGCGGAGATCTTCAACGCGGGCCTCTAGCGCAATCCGATCATCCCAGGGTACACGAGCTGTCTGCTCGAGAAGGATCTCCAAGCGACCGCTCACCTCGGCATTGACGGTCGACTCGCCAACCCGAATCCAGTATTTCCAAGCACCACTACGCGCGTCTGGCGCCCGGTGCGGTCGGTGCTGGCTCGCCGGTGTCCAGACAACCAGGATGTGGCGGTCGCAGTAGGTCTCTGGTGAGAAAACCGGCTCGACGGATGGCTTCAAGCTTTGACAGCGCCCTCGCAACCATTGCTGCGCCTGCTCGATTTCCGAGGGGGTTAGCCCTTTTGGGGGAAGGACAGGCCGACCTTCTTCTTGGGCAACGCCAAAAACAATGTAGCCACCGTTGAGGTTCTGATAGTCGTTGGCAAAGGCGCATATGGTCATCAAGGCCTGTGGCCCTGTGGTGTTTACGTCCCAACTCGCCTTGAACTCGATGCGAGCCGATTCGACGGACTGCGCGTGGACAAGGCGGTCCAGGTTGACTTGTAGGATCTTGCTCACGATTGAGGTGTGGTCCGTAGGGTTACTCTCCGTGGGTCCCGGGCAACGGTGTTGCGGGCGACCGTCGGAACGACCTTCTCGGATTGTACGCAAAAGGACCGGGTAGTAAATTTTTGCGCCGTTGGGCGGGCACGCACGCACGTTGGGTTATGAGCCAAGCCGTCAGCGCGTTTTTCGCCATGCAAGCGGCTGGTGAGAAATGCGGGCTACCCCAAGCCCGGATACGCGATCAGCATCGACCGGGACGGCTGTTTCCGCCGTGGCGGGGGCTCCGGTGGCATTCCGACGATCGAGCGCAGCCGGGCGACGTCGTCGTCGCCCATCTCTTGCCAGGCACCCCGGGGTAGCCACGCGGGCAGGATGACCGGGCCGTAGCGGACGCGCTTCAGGCGGTTGACGGTGACGCCCTGGGTCCCGAACAGGTCGCGGACTTCGTGGTTGCGGCCTTCCATCAGGACGACGTGGTACCAGTGGTTTGCACCGGAACCGTCGTAGTAGCGGATGTCGCTGAAGGTTTGGATCCGGCCGTCGACCTCGACGCCGCGGGTCAGGCGCGTGAGCGCGTCGTCGTCGAGACGGCGCGGCACGCGTACCGCGTACTCGCGGTCGATGCCGGTGCTGGGGTGGCTCAGCTTGTGTGCCAGTTCACCGTCGTTGGTAAGTAGCAATAGGCCCGTGGTGGCCAGATCCAGCCGGCCCACCGAGATCCAACGCCCGCTCCTGAGCTTTGGCAGGTCCTGGAAGACCGAGGGCCGTCGCTCGGGGTCGCTGCGGGAGACGATGACGCCTGCGCGCTTGTTGAGGACAAGAACGCGGCAGGAGAGCGACGGTGCCTTGGCCAGCTTGCGTCCGTCGACGACGACTTCGTCGTCGGCGTCGACGCGGGTTCCGATGGCGGCGGGTTGACCGTTCACGGACACGCGCCCGTCGGCGATCCAGCGCTCCATTTGGCGGCGCGAACCGAGGCCGCGCCCGGCGAGTACCTTTTGCAGTTTCTCCGACATGGATCGGCGATCCGACGGGCGGTTGCGAATCAGGTATCGGAGGAATCGACCGCCCGGGGCATCTGGATGATCTCGGCCATGGGCCGGTCCTCGGCGTCGGGCGTTTCGTCGGCCGGACTCTCCGCCTCGGCTTCGTCGGCGGATGCCTCGGCTTCGTCGGCGGATGCCTCGGCTTCGTCGGCGGATGCCTCGGCTTCGT
>CAZJRX010000008.1:28099-28335 GCA_964548145.1 uncultured Pseudomonadales bacterium
CGGCGGATGCATCGGCGCCGAGCACGGGCTTCATCAGGTCTTCGATCTCCTCCATCGGCGGCAGATCGTCGAGGCTCGCCAGATTGAAATAGTCGAGGAAAGTCCGTGTCGTACCGTATAGCGCCGGTTTGCCGGGCGTCTCGCGCTGGCCGACGATGCGGACCCAGCCGCGTTCGAGGAGGGTACGCATGATGGACTGGCTAACGGAGACGCCGCGGATTTCTTCGATGTCGCCG
>CAZJRX010000008.1:28345-30751 GCA_964548145.1 uncultured Pseudomonadales bacterium
GCCGCGGGTCACCGGCTGTCGGTAGACGATGAGTGCCAGGGTCTCGAGGAGGGCCCGGGAATAGCGCGGCGGCCGTTCCTCGAACAGGCGGCTGACCCACGGACTGTATTCCTTGCGCACCTGGAGCCGAAAGCCGCTGGCCACGCGAACCAGCTCGAAACTGCGTTCGGCCGTTGCCTTGCCGATGGCGTCGAGGGCGTCGCGTACCGCGCGGCGGGGGTTCTCATCCGGCAGTTCGCCCGGAGCGAACAGGGCCACCATCCGGTCGAGGCTGACCGGCGCGTCGGCCGCGAGCAACGTCGCCTCCAGGACGCGCTCGATACGGTCGGCATCCATCATTCCCCGGTTCCGTTCCCGGAACCCACCTGCGCGACCTCCGATGGTTCGGCAGTCGGCGCGCCGACGTAGATGGGTGCGAAGGGGCCGCTTTGGACTAGGTCGACCAACGCTTCGCGGACAAGCTCCATGAGCGCGAGGAAGGTCACGACGACGCCGCTGCGGCCCTCGGCGAGGTCGAACAGGGACGTGAATGGAACGAGACCCGCATGGTTGTTGACGCGCGCCAGGACATCGGACATGCGCTGTCGTACCGACAACCCCTCGGTCGACACGGCGTGGTGCTGCTGCAGTTCGGCGCGCTTGAGTACGTCGCCGAGGGCGATCAATACCTCCTTGAGGTCGACGCTCGGGTGGGCGCGCCGTTTGACCGGATCCGGCTTCGTGGCGTGGGCGGCGTGGAGGTCGCGTTCGAGGCGCGGCAATTCGTCGAGCCGACCAGCGGCCTCCTTCAGCCGCTCGTAGGCTTTCAGACGGCGCATGAGGGTCTCGCGCGGGTCCTCCTCCTCATCGTCTTCGTCGCCGGGCTGCAGCAGGAGCATGCGCGATTTGATTTCCGCAAGGGTCGCGGCCATCACCAGGTATTCGCCGGCCAACTCGAGCTTCAGCACCTTCATCAATTCGATGTGGCGCATGTATTGCTCGGTGATTTCCGATACCTGTATGTCGAGGATGTCGAGGTTCTGGCGGCGTATCAGGTACAGCAACAGATCCATCGGACCCTGGAAAGCCTCGAGAAACACCTCCAGCGCGTCCGGCGGGATGTAAAGGTCCGTCGGCGTCTCCCGGTACGCCTTGCCGGCCACCACCGCGACGATCTTGTCGTCGCGTTGCTTGGCATCGTGCAGCTGCGGCGAATCCGGTCCGGGTGGCGGGTCTTCGGGGACGCTCATCGGTGCGCGATACCCACGGCCGATTTGACCTCTTCTAAGGTTTCCCGGGCTTCTTCGCGCGCAGCTTCCGATCCCTCGATCAGAACGGTGCGGACCAGGTCGGGGTTGTTCTCGAACTGTTCCGCACGTTCGATGAACGGCGCCTGTTCGCGGTTGATGGCATCGACCAGCGGCCCCTTGCAGTCGACGCAACCGATCGTCGCACCCCGGCAGCCGGTCGCCGCCCACTTCTTCACGTCCTCGTCGGAGTAGATCTCGTGCAGCGAGAATACCGGGCATTTCGCCGGGTCACCCGGGTCCTCGCGCCGCACCCGGGCGGGGTCGGTGACCATGGTACGTACTTTCTGCTCGACCACGTCCGGCCCTTCGCGTAGGCGGATGGCGTTGTTGTAGGACTTCGACATCTTGCGGCCATCGATGCCGGGAACATGCGGCACATCGGTCAGCAACGCCTGGGGTTCGGGCAGGATGATCCGCCCGCCGCCCTCCAGGTAGCCGAACAGGCGCTCGCGGTTGCCTATCGAGAGGTTCTGCTGCTCGGCCAGCAATGCCTGGGCACGGGCAAGGGCATCGCCGTCGCCTCGCTCGAGATAGTCCTTGCGGGCCGAGCGGTAGAGCCGTGCCTGCTTCTTGCCCATCTGGTCGATGGCCCGCTCGGCATGGGCCTCGAACTGCGGTTCGCGACCGAAGACGTGGTTGAACCGACGGGCGATCTCCCGGGCGAGCTCCAGGTGCGCGACCTGGTCGCCACCGACGGGGACGTGGCCGGCTCGGTACATCAGGATATCGGCGGTCTGCAGGACGGGATAGCCGAGAAAGCCGTAGGTGCCGAGGTCGCGGTCGGCGAGGTTGGCAAGCTGGTCCTTGTAGCTCGGCACCCGCTCGAGCCAGGAGACCGGCGTGATCATGGAAAGGAGCAGATGCAGTTCGGCGTGCTCGGGAACCTTGCTCTGTACGAATATGGTCGCCGCGCCCGGGCTCAAGCCCACCGCCAGCCAGTCCACCACGGTGTCGAACGTAAATTGCTCGATGTTGGCGGTATCCTGGTAGCCGGTGGTGAGCGCGTGGTAGTCGGCCACGAAAAAGTAGCAGTCGTATTGGTGCTGAAGCTGCACCCAGTTCTTGAGCGCGCCGTGATAGTGGCCGATGTGCATGCGACCGGTGGGGCGCATTCCCG
>CAZJRX010000009.1:0-9888 GCA_964548145.1 uncultured Pseudomonadales bacterium
GACGCGCCTATGCTTTCGGTCGCGAGCACGCACACGGAACCAAAATCCTCGGCCGTGCCCGCCAGGGCGCGCATCATCGCGGCCGCTGGTGAGAAATGCGGGCTAGCCGTTCGCGTAGTAACGCCACCGATTCGGCCGCGCCGCTGAATTGTGCCCAGCCAAGGGGATCCCCGCCGTGGGCACCGTCGACGATGGTGGGATCCGCCCCCCGGTCAAGCAGGAGTTCCAGGCATCCGAGCGCACCGTGTTGTGCGGCGAGATGCATGGCGACCGCCGCGACGCCGTGGCCTTCGCCGCCCCAGTCGTGCCGCAGGTCGGGGTCGGCGCCGTGATCCAGCAGCCAGCGGGCGGCCTCGACCTTGTCGGCGTAGCAGGCCCAGAGCAGCGGGGTGCCGCGAAACGGGTTCGCGTTGACGTTCGCGCCGGCGTCGACCAGCGCGGCCATTGATCCGCACTGGTTGTTGCGTGAAGCCCAGGATAGCGCCTCGTCGAGAACCTCCTGGCGCGTCTTGGTCCGCTCCCAGGTCGGAAAGAACACCGGAGCGTAGAAATCGAGCCCGTCGTACGCTTCCGCCGTCAGGCTTGCGCCGTCCACGAAGCGATCGAGTTCGTTTCCCAATGCCGCGGCGGTACGCAGGTTGTCGGGGTAGACCGGTGTCAGGACGTCGCCCATGTAGGCCTTCGCGTAGAACAGGGCGTAGGACAGCGCCGAGCCGCCCGCCTTCCCGTAGGCATCCGCTTCGACCGACGCGCCGGCCGCCACGAGCCGTTCACCGAGGCCCGTGTGGCCCGCCATGCCCGCGGTATGGAGCGGTGTCCAGCCGTCGTTGTCGGCGACGGACGGGTCGGTGCCGGCGGCCAGCAGCAGGTCGACGGCCGCGTGCTGCGCCGGCGTGCCGGGATCAAGCGGTATCGCGATGTCCCCGGTGGCGGCCCGGCAGGCGTGATCGAGCAGCGTACGGCCGTCGTCGTCCTTCGCGCCTAGCACACGGGGTGACGCCGCGAGGATTCCTTTCAAGGTGTCGAGCCGACCCTCGCGGGCCGCCTCGATGGCGGGGGAAAAGGCGTCGTCGGTCATGCCGCTCCCCGAATTCACTGGCCGAACTCGAAGCTCAAGCGCAGGTAGGCGAACCGGCCGGCGATCCCGTAGGGCGTATCGACCGGGTAGCGGATACCCCACAGGATGTTCGACAGGTGGGTCTTGGCAAGCTCCGTGGGGAGTTCGTCGAACACGTTGTTGATTCCCAACGAGGCCCCCACCGTGCCCACATCGCGAGACCACAGGAGCGGCCAACGCACTTCGAGGTCCGTGGTGCTGGCGCTTTCGATGGTGACGGTACCGGTGTCAACGGGGTTCTGGGTCGTCTCGCCATAGTAGTTGATGCGGCCGAGCAAACCGAGATCGCCGCGTCCCCACTCGGCTGTGATGTTGGCTTGCCGCCTCGGTTGGCCTTCCACGAGCAGTTGGGCAGCCCAACCGCCGTAGTAGTCGTCGAAAGTGAGGTTCGACGGGGCGCCCTCGGGCCTGCGCTTGCCGGTGATCGTCGTCTCGTTGGAATGCGCGTTGGCCGAGAGCCACAGGATCCCGCCGCCGATGTCCGCCCGCCAACGGGCGCGCACGTCGACACCCGTGGTTTCGGTGTCGACGGCGTTCAGGAAGAACGCGGCCGTGGCCACGTTGGCCGAATCGCAGGCGGCGACGCCGGCGCAACCGATGCCCTGGGAGCGCACGATCCGATCGTCGATGTCGGTGCTGTAGGCGTCGACGTTGAGATCGAAAGCGCCCCTCGCGTAGACGATGCCGCCGCTCAGGTTCGCCGACGTCTCGTGGTCGAGGGAGTCCACGCCGAACGCGCGGGCCACGGCGTGCCCTTCGTTGGCGGAGAACACGGTGGTGAGACCGGTGTCGCTACCGACGAACAGGATGGAGTTGAAACGCCGCTGGGAGAGGCTCGGGGCCCGGAACCCGGTGGACGCGGCACCGCGGATGCTTAAGTTGTCGGTGATGGGCAGGCGTAGCGTTACTTTTCCGGTGGTGTTGCCGCCGGCGTCGCTGTAGTTCTCGAAGCGCAACGCGGCGGCGATCTCGAGGTTCCCGATGCTCTGGAGGTAGACCTCGAGATACGCGGATTGGCTGCTCCGGTCGTCGTCGCTCAACGCCGCGTTGACGGGACTGTAGCCGGGGTAGCCTTGGAACCCGCACGCCGCGACGACACCGTCGAGCGGCGTGCCGTCGGGGCCGACGGCGAAGGCACCGTAGTCGCTCACATGGGGCATGCCGCAGGACCAGGAAGCGACCTCGCCGGCGTTCTGCCGATAGGACTCGCTGCGGTGTTCGAAGCCGGCCGCCACGGCGCGAACCGCCGCATTTGTAAGTTCGCGTTGGACATCGACGTTGAACGAGAGTTGGCTGAACTCGATGCTGCCGCTGCTGCCGCCGAGAGGTCCGGCGTTGGCGATGATGTCTGCGATGTCCGCACCCGGATTGTCGGCGAGGTATTGGGCGCCGATGGAGGCATTGATCGTGTTGGAGGCACTGAACGCGAACTCGTTCGTGCCGTAGGCGAGGCTCACGTCGAGGTCCCAGTCCGCCGCGTTGGTGCGGATTCCGCCGGCGATGGATAGGTCCTCGATGTCCGACTCCTCGTAGGGCAGGAAGCCGTCGGGGTAGACCGGATGCGTGTTGCGTTCGTGGAAGTTGATGAAGTTCGGGACCACGAAATCCCAGGTGTCGTTGCCGGACTGGAGGCCGTCCCAATAGTTGTAGCGGAACCGGTACGCGCCGCTGGAACTGGCCTCGCGGTTTGACAGTCCGCCAAAGGCGTAGACCTCGCCCGCGTCGCCGAAGGGAAGCCCGGCGTTCACGAAGAGCGATGTCAGATCGTGCCGCGGTGCGCTGTCGACCACGAGCTGGTCCTGGAAGTTGGGGTCGAGCCCGCCGTTGCCGCCATTGCGCTGCAGGGCTTCTTCGTCGTGCCATTCGCCGGTGACGTTCAAGAACCCGCCCGCCCCGATGGAAACACCACCGTTGAACGCGAGGTTCCGCCGGTCGCCGCCACCGTCGCCCATGCCGGTCGCGTAGGCGGTGATCTGCCCGCCCGTGCTCTCCCGGAGCACGAGGTTCATGACGCCGGCGATGGCGTCGGAGCCGTATTGCGCCGCAGCGCCGTCGCGCAGCACCTCCACTCGGGCGAGCGCCGCGGCAGGAATGGCGCGGAGGTCCGTGCCCCCGCTTCCCCATCCGATGACGCCGTCCAGCACCCGCAGCCAAGCCATGCTGTGACGCCGCTTGCCGTTGACCAGCACCAGGGTTTGATCGGGACTGAGCCCGCGCAGCGTCGCCGGGTTGAACGATCCACCGTCGCCCAACGAAGTGCGCGAGTAGTTCAGCGACGGTGCCAGTTTGGTCAATGCGGCCGCCAGATCTACCTCGCCAACGCGTTCGAGGTCGGTTTCCCGGTACAGATCGACGGGAACCGGCAGTTCGTCGGCCTCGATCTCGATGCGTGCTCGGCTGCCGATCACCACCACTTCCTCGAGCCGCAGTTGGTCGGTTGCTTCCTGTGTTCCCTCTTCTGCCGTCGCAGGTATAGCCAGTGCGAACAATCCGGCGAGGGGAGGACAGAGCATGCCGAAATTGCCCATGCGGTTCCCCTACGGAAATCGTGGATGGATTATGCGCCGCTAGCCCGCATTTCTCACCAGCCGCTTGGTACCGTGACGAAACTCTCCACATATCAGATGGCTACGGAGAGTCCCACGAGTTTGAGCGGTTACAGACTGCGCTGGCCGCGCCCTCGCCGGTCTTTTGGTCCCGTGCGCGCACATGCGACCTCAACCGTAGTCCCCGCTATGCTCTCGGTCGCGAGCACGCGCACGGAACCAAAATCCTCGGCGATCATCGCGGCCACTGGTGAGAAATGCGGGCTAGTCGTGGCGCCGCACGACCGATGTTTTCCTTGATAGGCTGCCCCCGTCGATCTTAAGCTCGCGCAACGGGTGGCGAACCTTGTCGCCCTGCACCGGTTGACCGAGGAAGCGCACAAAGCCGGTCGGTTCCCGGGACGGCGGCGTTGACAAATTTCGAGACTGTTGTCCGAACGCTCTGCGATGCGCCGACCGACTATCATCGGTGCGGCCAAGTGCGTCTAGATGACGCCGTCTTCCGCCATCATCCGAATCGTCTCCGCGTCGTAACCGAGCTCCGCGAGAATGTCGGCCGAGTGTTCGCCGAGGCGGGGCGCCCGCCGAGGCGGCACGGGCGGCGCATTCGTGGCATTGACGGGATGTGTCAGGATTCGCGGCAGGGCGGCTTCGTCGTCTTCAAGCGTGACGGCCATGCCGTTCGCGAGGACCTGCTCGTCGGTCGCGGTCTCCTAGACCAGGGCGACGCGGTTGACGGGCACGTCCAGGGATTCGAATGCCGCGAGCCAGTCGTCCGAGGTGCGCGTGGCGATGATCTCGGCGATGGCGTCGCCCAATTCGCCGCGGTTCCGCCACATGTCCCGGGGCGTCCGGAAGCGTTCGTCGGCGAGAATGTGTGTAGCGTCCATGGCCGTGAACAGGCGCGCCAGGAGCTCGTCGTTGCGGACCATGTTGAGTTGCAGCCAGCGGCCATCGCTGGCCCGGTAGACGCGCATCATGGCCGAGCGCAGGTGGCTCGTGCGGTAGTTCTCCATATCGCCGCCCGCCACCACGGCACCGGCGATGCCGGAGGCCGACCACAGGCCATTGGCCAGCAGCGAGGTGTGAACCATGCCGCCCTCGCCGGTCTGTGCGCGTCTCAACAGGGCCGTCACGATGCCGGCGTAGAGTGCAACCCCGGTGGGATGGTCGCCCATGCCGGGTAACCCCTGGGTGGGGGTCGTGCCGCGTTCGCGCATCAGGTCCATCAGGCCGCTGCGCGCCCAGTAGGCCAGTTGATCGAAGCCCTTGCGGTTGCGTTGTGCGCCACGCTCGCCGTAGGCCGTGAGCGAGGCGTAGATCAACCGGGGGTTCAAGGTCTTGAGATCCTCGTAGGTGAGTCGCATCCGGGCCCGCGAGTCGTAGGGCTGGTTGGTGATGAACACGTCGCAGGATTCGATAAGGCGGCGCATGACCGCCATGCCGGGGTCGGTCTTGAGGTCCAGGGTCAGGCTGCGCTTGTTTCGGCCATCCATCTGCCAGAACCAGCCGTTGCCCGCTTCGTGCGGTGGCTGGACGGGAGACAGCGAGCGCAACATGTCACCTTGTCCCGGGCGTTCGACCTTGATGACGTCCGCACCGAGGTCGGCGAGGATCATGGCGGCGGCCGGGGCCGCGATGACGGTGGCGGCGTCGACGACCCGGATGCCGTCGAAGACGTGGTCGGTCATTCAGACGACGCCGGCGACGTGGGACGAATTGATCGGGATCGTGTAGCCCGACGGGCCCTTGACCGAGAACGAGTCGTGGATGCTGCCCCGCTCGATGGCGGTGGCGTCGACGCCATCCTCGACGAAGCGACGGTGGGCTTCGTCGATGTTGTCGACCATCAGGTCGAAGGGCGTTCGCTCGCCGTCGGGGGCCGGAGCTTCGGCCTCGTTGAGGATGAGATGCGTGCCGCCCCGGAGCTCAAGGATCGCGAAGTTGCTCCGCTCGAGGATCCCACGCATGCCGTGGCGGACGAAGAACCCGTAGGCGGCTGCGACGTCGTCTACCGCGAGACGTGCATGGCCGATGGCGAATGTCGGTCGCAGGTCTTCAGCCATTGGGGTGTTCTCCTCGGATTGGCGCTAGTCGAGCGTGATGATACGAGAAAACGCGGGACGGCTATCTATAGTAGGCCCGGCGCGGCTCCGGGACAGCCACCAGGATGGTGACGAGGGCGATGGCCTGCAAGACGGTCGTGGCGACGAAGAGTGGCACGTAGCCGGTCAACGCGACGATGCCGCCGCCGATGACGGGCCCCACCGCGCTGACGAGATTCACGGCCGAGCCGGAGGCCGCGAGCCGAATGGGGATGTCCTCCAGGCGTCCGAATTCCAGCACCATGTTCTGCCCGGACTGGTTGAAGCCCCCGGACGCCGCGCCCATCAGGACGAAGAAGACGATGACGTCCAGCACACTCGCGGCGAACAGCAGCTGGATGTGGGAGACGATCCAGCAGGCCAGGGTGGCGACGATGACCAGCTTGTACCCGTAGCGGTCCGCGAGCACGCCCCAGATCAGGTTGACCGTGCTCGACGTCAGCATCCAGACCGTGGTCAGCAAACCAAGCGTCGCGCCGGTCAACTCCATCCTCGTGCCGGCGAAGAGGATGTAGAAGGGCAGCGCCATGCTGCCGCAGGAGGCGATGGCGCGGGCCACGAAGAATCGGCGGAACGCCGGTTGATCGCGCAGGATCGGTCCCACCGCCTTGAACGTTTCCGTGATCGATGCCCGGGGTCGCAGGCTCGTCGCCGTGGGCTCGTGGGTCAGGGCGAGGGCGAAAAGCCCTACGCAGGTGATGCCGAAGGCGAACAGGAACACCGAGGCGTAGCCGTTGCCGAACAGGTCCGCGTCGATGATGTACGCCCCGGCCGCGTAGGACACGCCGGCGGAGGTCAGCCCGGCGAGGAAATGCCGGGCGCCGCTGACGATGCCGCGCCGGTTGATCGGGATCACCTTGGCGCGGAGCGCGTTCATCGTGACTTGCGCAACGCCTTGGAAGAACCCCATCAGGGCGAGGAATACGATGATCGCGACCACGGCACCCACCGCCGGACCGTCGGTGGCGCGGCTGGTGCCGCCGAGAACGAAACCGGCCACCGCGATGCCGAGGATCTGCACGCGCATCAGGGCGCTGGATGCCAGGGTGACGCCGAGAAACCGTTTGCGGTGACCGATCAGCGACGCGCCGATCATCGGCGACGCGACGGTTCCCGTGCCCTGTAGCGATCGTGCGAGACCGACGACGAACTCGGAGCCGGAGAGCAGGAACAGGTACGCGGGAAGGAAGGTGGGTGCCGAGACCAATCGGAATCCCGTCTGGCCGAACAACCCATGCGCGAGTTGGATCAGCGTGTTGCGGCGCAGGTGGGCGAGCGCTTCTCCGTCGTGGGACGATTGCCGAGGGTCGTTGCCCTTCCGGGCGTGGTCGGGCGGTGGGGCGCGCTCGATCCGGGAACCCGTCGTCGGTTCGGGTTCGCCCGCGCTCACCACCCGGGAGTGCTCACGATGCCTCGAGCAATCCGAGTCGGAAGTACGAATCGCCGGTCGCTTTCAAGGTGTCGTCGATGGCGTAGGTGGTGAGCCCGAGTTCCTGTTTCGCCAAGAGGCAGTACGAGCGTGGCGAATCGTAGGTCTTTTGGGCCGGCTTGCCGTTCTCCATCTCCTCGCCGCCCACCTCGCGGACCGACGGGAAGAGTTCCCTGAGCCGTTCCTGCAGTTGCCAGGTGAACAACTCGCCGGAGCGGTCGCTGGCGGAGAGGATGTAGCGCGAGCCGTTCCGCGCAACCGTGCTCTCGGCACAGAGCCGGTGGGCACGGGCGACATCGCGTACGTCGACGTTGTTCCACAGCATCCGGCCACCGCGGGACTTCCTGTAGGTCTTGCCCATCAGCATGAAACGGATGCAGTTCTGCCAACTCCATCCCTGGTCGTGGTTCGGGCACATCAGCGGCCCGATGACATGCAGCGGCAGAATCGCCATGGCGTCGAAGGAGCCGTCCTCCTCGGCGGCGGCGTAGAGCATCCTTTCGGCCTCGGCCTTGGCCATTGCATAGGCGATGTCGCGGTTCTTGGGAATGCTCTCCTCGGTCCAGGCACCCCGGTAGCCGTCGATGTTGTCGCCGCACCAGTCCTTCTCCGTGAAGACGTAGCCTTCGGGGCGCGGATGGCCGACCGCGGCGAAGGAACTCGTGAACACGAAACGTTTCATAACGCCGGACTTTCGCGCCGAGTCCAGCACGTGCTTGACCTCGGTGAAGCAGCCGTCGTAGACCTGCTGCGGGGTCTCGCGGTTGTAGCCAACGGCGGCGCCGGCATGGATGACGGTGCTGCAGCCGTCGAACGCGTCGTCGTAGCTGCCGGGCTCGAATAGGTCGCCCTCGCAAAGCTCGGTGTGGCCGCGCAACCCGGCGTCGTTCAGGGCGAGCAGGTGATCAACCTTCTCGGGCCTCGAGGCATCGCGAACGCACGATCGCACCTCGTACCCCTGCTCCATCAAGTCATGAACGATCCACGAACCGATGTAGCCACTCGCGCCGGTGACCGCGACGAGCCCGTCGGCGGGGGAGACGGCTCGCGTAGCGGAGGTGCTTGCTTGCGTCATTGGAGTTCTTCCGATAAAGCCGACCATCTTAGCAAACCGCCCAGCAACGGCTTCGCACGCGCCCGTTTTCGTGCCGAACGGACTACACTCGCGCGTTTTCGCTGCCGGCTCGTGCATGGCCGAGGCACTATCGTCGTTCCGCATCTGCGACTTCACCGGTCAGCTAGCCGGTGCCGGCGCCACAAAGTGGCTCAAGTCGTTCGGGGCCGAGGTGATCCGCAACGAGGATCCGGTCCGCGAAGGGCGCTGGGACATCTTGCGCGGCGCGCCGCCGTTCATCGACGAACGTCGCGGCATCAACTTGGGCGGCGCGTTCAATAGCCACAACGCCGGCAAGTACGGCATCACCCTCAATCTGCGCACCGCCAAGGCGAAGCGGATTCTCGAACAGCTGATCGAGGTTTCCGACGTGGTCAGCGAGAATTTCGCCAAGGGGGTCATGGAACGTTGGGGGTTTGGCTACGAACGCCTGAGGGCGATCAAACCGGACATCATCTACGTCTCGAATTGCGGATTCGGTCACACCGGTCCCTACAGCGACTTCAAGACCTGGGGGCCTATCGTGCAGGCCGTGTCCGGGTTGACGTTCACGTCCGGACTGCCCGGACGGGCACCCGCGGGTTGGGGCTATTCGTACATGGACCACACCGGGGCCTATTTCATGGCGATGGCGATCATGTTGGCGCTTGTTCACCGGCAACGTACCGGCGAGGGTCAGTGGGTCGACTTGGCCTGCACCGAAGCGGCGCTCTGCCTGCACGGACCGGCGATTCTGGACTGGACGGTCAACGGGCGTCCGACCCGTCGCGAAGGACAGCCCCACTCGAACCGCAACCAGTGGCCGCCCATGGCACCCCACGGAATCTACCCCTGCGAGGGCGACGACGATTGGGTGGCGATCGCCTGCCGGGATGATGCGGACTGGGAGCGTTTCACGGCGGTCGTTGCCGAGCCCTGGTGTGGGGACGCCATGTTCCGGGACCTGGACGCGCGACTATCGGCCCAGGACGCCCTTGACGAACGGGTGGGCGCATGGACGTGCGGGCGGCGCAAGTTCCATGTCGAGAAACTGCTTCGGGAAGCCGGCGTTCCCGTGTCGGCGGTGATGAAACCGGAGGAACGCATCGACTTGGATGCGAGCACCGGCGACTACGGGCTCTGGCCGACGGTTACCCACACCGAGATGGGCGATGTCCGCGTGGACGGTCATCCTGTTCATTTCTCAAAGACCGACTGGCGCATCACCCGGGGAGGCCCGTGTCTAGGTGAACACAACGAGGAAGTACTGACCAAGCTGCTCGGTTTCGACGCGGAGGAAGTCGCTCGCCTCGAGGCGGAGGGCGTGTTGTGACCCGGCCCCGATCGGAAGACTCCCGCCAGCGTGCGGCGGGCGTGCTCGACGGCGTGCGGGTCGTCGAACTGGCCAGGGCGCCGATCGCCTGGGCCGGCAAGCTGCTCGCCGATATGGGTGCCGACGTGATTCTCGTGGAGCCGCCGGGGGGAGATCCGTCGCGCAACTACCCGCCGTTTCTCGACGACGAGCCGGGGCGGGACCGCAGCCTTTACTGGTGGCACTACCACACCAGCAAGCGGGGCGTCGTCGTCGACCTGGCCGA
>CAZJRX010000009.1:9898-28037 GCA_964548145.1 uncultured Pseudomonadales bacterium
ACGGTCGGGACCGGTTTCGAGCCCTGGTGGCGACGGCCGACGTGCTGCTCGAAGCGGAACCCCGGCAGCGGCTGGGTACGCTGGATCTCGACTACGAGGATCTGAAACGCATCCGTCCCGAACTCGTGCATGTCGCGGTCACACCCTACGGGCGCAACGATCCCAAGAGCGACTTGCCGTTTACCGATCTGACCATCATGGCGGCATCGGGTCCGCCATGGAGTTGCGGCTACGACGATCATTCCCTGCCCCCGATTCGCGGCCCTATGCAGGGCTACCACACCGCCTGCCACTTCGCCGTGCTGTCGGTCCTGACCGCCCTGCTGCATCGAGGGGCCGGCGGTGCGGGCCAGTTCATCGACGTGAGCATGACCGCTGCCGGCAACGTGTCCACCGAAGCCGCTTCCCACACGTGGTTGGTGGCGCAGAAGACGGTGCAGCGACAGACGGGACGCCATGCTTCCGTGTCGCCGTCCCGGGAAACGCAGCAACGGTGTGCGGATGGCCGCTACGCGAACACCGGCGTGCCGCCGCGCCGTCCGCACGAGTTCGCGGCGTTGGACCAATGGCTCAAGGCGCTCGGGCTCGATTCCGAGCTTCCGGAGGCCGTGTTCCTCGAGATGGGCGCGAATTGGGAGGGTCCGTTCGATCTGGCGAAACTCGGCCACGACGATGAGATCACCGCCATCTTCGGCGCCGGTCGCGACGCCCTGAAGCTCATCGCCTCGAAGATTCCGGCCCAGGAGTTCTTTGTCGGCTGCCAGCGTGCGGGGTTAGCCGTTGGGGTCGTCAACTCGCCGGAGGAAGCGTTCGAGGACGAGCACTTCAAGGCGCGCGGCTACCAGGTTCCGGTGTGCCACGACGACATCGGCCGCACCGTCGTGTATCCCGGTGCGCCCTACGTGCTGACGGGCAGCCCCTGGGCGATCTCTCGTCGTGCGCCGAGACTCGGCGAACACGAGGAAGAGGTATTCGGCGGGAGCAGCGGCGACTGAACGGGCCCCATCGGGCTTCTACGTGCGACATCTCGCACACAAATTTCCGATTTCTCGCACATCGTCCTAGGCCGTTGGCGTACATGCCCGAAGCGTTCTAGGGGGCACACTTCGTCGAAAGCACAAGTGTGAGGTCACCGATGCGGATTGCCTACCCAGTGGAAATGTCGAAGAGTCGTCGGCGCGTTATTCGCGTTGCCTTTCCGGATCTTCCCGATAGCTGGACCGAATGCGCCGAGGGCAGGGAGGAAGAGGTTGCCGGTGCCCTGCTGGTCGATGCACTGGAATTCTGTATACGGGAACGGCGCGAGGTTCCGCGCCCGTCGCGCAAGGCCGGCTGCCCATTGGTCGAACCGCCGGTTCTGGTGGCGGCCAAGGTGGCCTTGTACCAGGCGATGCGCGAGCAAGAACTCTCCAATGTCGCTCTCGCCAAACAGCTAGGCACGGTCGAAGGAACCGTGCGCCGGTTGATCGACCTGCGACACCGGTCCCATGTAGATCAGGTTGCGGCGGCTCTGGAGACGTTGGGTAAGCGCCTCTTCGTGACCGTACGGCGGGTATGAACGGGGGCGTGCAAGTGGGGGCGCTGGTAGTGACCGTGTGTGCCACGGGATGCGCGGTCGGCAGCGGGTCGCCGACGCATCCCGGGACGTTGGAACCGGCCCATCCGCGCTCGTCCCAAGAACCGCCCCTGTCGCCGTGGGACCGTGGGAATCCGATCGGGCCGTCGAACGAAGCCCCCGCCATGCCGGATGCCGGTTGGCTTGGAGATGGTTTGACCGCCGAGTACCGCGAACTGCCGGCGAGCGTCGCGCTCCGCGAGGTAACGCAGGGCCGACCGGTCAGGATGGATGTCGGTGGCGCCGATCCCCTCGTGGACTCGCCGTCGGGTGCGGCATCCATCGGTGAGCACGTGGCATCGATCTGTCGCCAGGCGGACTGGTTCTGCACGGTTGACGATTCCACGGTGATGGTGACGGACATCGAGACCCGCATGTTCCCGTTGTCGGTGCAGCCCGGGTCCGTGTCCTCATCCATGCGGCTGCGCGCACTGGCCGGCGGCGAGGCTGCCTCGGCAAACCAGGTGAACCTGGTGCTGCAGCCCTACGAGGACGAGGTCGTCGGTCTGGTTCAGACCGCAGCGGGGATTGGGCCGGCGGCGGGCGGGGCTGGAGCGCCGACGGATCCCAGGACAAGCGTCACCGTGCTACCTAGCGCGAGTGCGGCGGTTGTTACGGCCAGGCCCCACGTGATGCGTCGGGTAGCGCGCGAGATCCAACGCTACAACCGATCGGTATCGCGGACCGTAAGGCTGCACGTGGCGATGTACGAAGTCGAGGCGACGGGTACCAACGACCGCGGCATCGATCTCGTCGTGTTGCGGGATTCGGCCCACCGGTTCGGCCTCCGGGTTGTTCCTGCAACGACCGGTGCTGTCGGCACCGTCGCCGAACTGAGTGTCGAACGCGGCAACGCTGGGCACGGCGGGCGCGCCGTGCTGCGCTGGCTACGCACCCTAGGGCGGACCACGGTCTCGTTGGATGACGTGGTCGAGGTTCGCAACAACGCGGTTGCCACGGTCGACGCTACCGAGACACGCCAGTTCGTGTCCCAGGTGTCCCGCCAGACGGAAATTGCCGGTCTTTCGCAACTGGCGACTCCGCAAGTGGAATTCGACGAGCTGCGTCTCGGTTTCTCGCTCGCGCTCCAACCCACCGTCGTGGAGGACGCCGTTACGGTGCGCATCGCCCTGTCGCGGCGGGACCTGGTCGAGGAGCGCCCCTACAGCCTCGGCGGCGGCGCAGTCCAAGGCACGACCTATACGACGGACGACCTCAATCGCGTGATGTCGGTTGCGCTGCGCTCGGGCGAGACGAAGCTGTTGACAGGTCTTGCCAATTCGGTGCGCACCGAACGCACGCGTCGCCTGCCGTGGCTGCCTTGGATTGGCGATAGCGTTTCGAAACGCCGTAGCAAGCGCGAAGTCGTGCTGCTGTTGTCGGCGGAGATACGGTGATGGAACGCGTAGAGGATGCCATTGACGGCCGGCGCATTGCCGTCGTTGTCAATGCAGCGCAATTGCCGTTGCCCAAGGCGGGCGGCTGGTGGGCACGGAGTCGTCAACTGCGCCGGTTCGCCCGCACCAACGGCGCAAGTCACCTGCTGCGCGTGCGGGACTCTAGCGACGACACGGATACGTGGTGGGCCGGTCGCGGTGGCGTTTCGTTCGCAGCGGCGATCGATGCCTGGACCGGGACGGTCGACAACCGTAGCGACGTGGTGGTCGTATCACTCGACCGGCGGGTGTATGCCGCAGAGCTTGAGGATGGACTGGTAGAGCGCGAATACATGCTCGGCGCGGCGCGCTTGCCGGCGATGATGACCGGCTGGGAGCAGCGCTCGATCACGGTGTTCGCCGCCGGGAGGATGTCATCGGCGTTCGACGAGTCGTTGCGTCCCGAAGCACTGCCGTTCGACCTGACGGCGTCCCGGTTCCGACCGGCGTCGGTGGCGCTGACGGCGGCGGGGCTTTTTGCGCCGCCACAGACTCTCGCATTGGCGCTGGTCGCCGTTGCCGCCGCGGCCCCCAACATTCGTGTCGGAATGATCGACCACCAGGACGGCTCGGCGGCGCCCGCGGCGGTCGAAGCATCGGAGCACGCCTCGGCGCTCGAGGGATCGTTCGCCGCATCGACGATCCTGATGGGACTCGCCGACATCGCCTGGGATAGGGCTGCCTTGCTCCTGCACCGCGACGGTCTGGCCGAGATGCGCTATTCCCGTGCTTTCGAGGTTACCTTTTCGGGCCACTCGGGGGCGGGGTACCCCCACGGCGCGGCCGCGTACGCGACCGCATACTCGGCCGAACTGTCGGTGGCCGGCGAGCGTTGGGAGGTCCGGCGGCCCATTCCATGGGGCGATGCGGGCCGACGCTCGGTCGAGGGTTTTGACGCGGAGCGGCTCGCCGAGGACTTGCATGCCGCTTCGGGGTCGGCGCGCGCCGAGGTGTCGCCGTCGCCGGGCGTTGCGTCCGGAGGCGTCGAGGAACGCGAGTATGCGTTGCGTATCAGCGCGGCGACCCGGGGAGATCTTAGGCAACTGGGAGCAGCCCTGGCGGGGCGGCCATTTCGCCTGGAACGGCTGCGCTGCACCTTCGTCGGCTATCTGGCGTCCGTTTGCGACATGCGGCTTGTGGCGAAAGGTCTGGCGGAGTGACCGGTGGGCGATTCGGGAAGGAACCTGCGACTAGGAATCGGCGGTGGCGTCGGTAGGTGGGCGAGGGCGCGAGCGCTTGGCCCGGCCGGCCGTCGGTTCCCGGTCGGTTCATTGCTGGCCTTGTCGCTGATGTTCGCTCCTTGGGTGCTGTCGGCCGATGACCCGCAGCCATTGCCTGCACTTGAGCCGGAACGCATCGACGTGGTGTTCAGCCGCCTCGCGAGGCAGGACAGGGCATTGGACACGTTGCTGGAGATCGTACGGAAACTGCAGACGATCGCGGAACATCCCGATGCGGCCGCGGCACTGCTATCGGACGAAGGGGAACCGACGGAACGGCTCCGCAAGGCTTTGGCGGAAGTCGCCGAGCGGCTCTCGCACCTGGACGCGACGGTGGCGGCGCCGCCGGGTCCGGCGGCTGTGGCCATGGGAGGGATGCATCCGAGGGTGGACTACGCGCAGGTGCTCCCGAACGGCGAAGAGCGGGTTCTAGTGTCGGTGCGGGGGACACGCGTCGCGGTCGCGCCCGACAGGGCGACCCGCGTCGGCACGGACACCATCCGTCTACAGGCGGTCCACGTGCGCCCGGACGATGCCTTGCGGATCGAACTCAATGTGAACGACGGCGATCCTCTCATCCAGCGGGTCGGGCGGTGACGGTGGCAGCCCGTTTGCAGGATGTCCGGGCGGTGGACCAATGCACCGACCGCGCGGTGCGGGAGTTTCTCAGGGTGCAGGGCGGTCGTTTGGAGTGCGTCGTCGCCGCCGACGGCACGGTTTTCGCGGTCCGCGGGGGGATGTCGCGTCGGGTCGGCCGGGCGCTGTTGAACCTGGTGCATGGAAGCGTTGGCACGTCTCGGCTGGTCGAGGTCACGCCGCTGGACTTCGCCCAGTGGAAGCAGGCGAACCGGCCGCGGCTCGGCCCGAGGTCGGCGCCGGCCCGGAACCCGGCCAACCGCACCGTTGGGTTCGTGTTCGGCAAGGCTGTCGAGGAACACGCAAGCGACGTTTACCTGGATGTGCGACGTGACCGGACGTTGCTGGCGTTCAGGATCTACGGGTTCAAACGACCGTTCGACGAACTGTCCCGGGAGGACGGCCTGGCCCTGGCGCGGTCCATCTGGGCCCTTGGGGCGAATGCGCAGTTCGATGAGTCCGGGGTGTGCGACGTGGCGTTCGACTTCGAACACGGCGGCCGGCGCTACCGCATCCGCGGCAACAGCATGAAGGAGGTCCGCGGCAACAGCGTGGTGTGCCGGGTTCGGGATCCATCGTTCGTGCTACCCCTCGCGGAAAGCGGCTACGACCCCCGCCAGGTTCGCCAGATCGAACGAATGTGCCGGGCACCCGGCGGACTGATCCTGCTAACGGGCGAGACCAACAGCGGCAAGAGCACGACCTTGGCGTCGCTGATGGCGGCACTGCCTGCCACGCAGAAAGTGATCGAGGTGGCGGATCCCGTGGAAGTCTTGATGGACCACGTCTCGCACGTGGAGATCGAACACTACGGCGAGGGTGCCGAACAGCGTTTGACCCGGAACCTGGCGGCGCTGGTTCGTCAGAACCCGGACACCCTCGTGCTGGGCGAGATTCGCGATGCCGTGTCCGCAACGGCAGCCAAGGCGATGGCGATTCAGGGCAAGCGGGTACTCAGCACGCTCCATGCCCAAAGCTGCGCGGCAGCGCTGCCACGCCTGGTGAACCTGGGTGTGCCGCTGTCGCTGTTGGGGGCGCGTGCCTTCCTGGCGGGAATCGTGAACCAGAATCTGGTGCCGGTGGTTTGCCGGTCTTGCGGCCTCGCCCGCCATACGGATCCCGCGATTGACGCACGGTACCGCTCGCTATTCGGCAACGGCGTGCGGTTCCTGAACGCTACCGGTTGCGGGGAGTGTCGCGGCGGCGTCGCTGGCCAGACGCTGGTCGCTGAGGTGTATCCGCTGTGCCTGGATCGGTCCGGGCAGGCGCATGAGTTGATCGGCGCCGGGCGACTGGCGGAGTTGGATCGGTACATGCGCGGCCGCAGGGCCTCCGGCGAGCACTGCGTCAGCAAGCACCGTCACGCGGCGGCGAAAACCGCGGCCGGCGAGATCGATCCCGAACACACCGAACAGATCATCGGGGAGTTCAACAGTGAGGACATGGAAGGTCGCTGCGGCGACCTGGTTGAATTGCGCGTTTAGGTTTCCTCGGGCACGACGCGAGGTTTTCTACCGGCTCCTTGCGGCGCAGCTGCGGGGCGGTGTCGCGTTGCCAGCCGCGCTCGACACCCTGGGCGGTTCGGCGGGTCTCGATACGTATTCGACCCGCGTCGCCCGGGTCGTCGGAACGATCGTCGGCCAGGGCAAGGTGATGGCCGAGGGGCTTGCGGCGACGCGGAGCGTCCCTGCGGCCGAGATCGGCTTCTTGAGGATCGCCGAGCGGTCGGGAACGATGGTCGGAGCCTTGGAGGATCTTGGCCGTCGGTCGGGGTCGCGGCTTGGTATCGCCCGCAACGTATTGGCACCGAACAGCTATTACCTGCTGGCGCTGGTCGTGGCCGTCGCGGGCACGATGCAACTCGAGGATTTGCTGGGCGCCGTACTCGGCCAGGACGTCCTCGCGGCAAACGACGCCTACCTGTTGAGCCGCGCCCTCAATGACTGGGTGCAGCCCGGGATCGTCGCGGTGCTGGGTTTGCTTGCCGGCGTGCTCGCTGGGCGGCGGTTCTGGCGTGGGCGGGCGAGACGGCTGCTGTGGGTCTTCGACACCGAACACCGGGCACGCTTGGCGCTTCAGTTCGCGGAGTTCGCAACGCGGTTGTACCACCGGGGGGCGACACACGCCGAGGTTCTCCAGGCCTACGAAGAGGCGTACGCGGATCGGGGCTTCGCGCGCTGGGCCGTCCGCGAGGTACAACGCGACCATATTGACGCCGGGCTGGCGATCGAGGACGCACTCGCCGGGCGATTGGTTCCGGAGTGGCTGGCCGGCGTGCTGGCGGCAATGGTCCCCGGCGGTCGAAGGGATCTCTATCCGGATGCCTGGGATGCACTCGGGAGCATGCAACGGTCGCTCCTCGAGTCGGGCCTCGGAACGGCGTCGGCCATCGTGCGTGCCGGCGCGATTGGAACGATTGGCATCCTCGTGGCCGTGGTGGTTCCGGGCATCTACACGGCGTACAGCGTGCCGATTTAGGCAATCTACATGTTGGTAAGGAGTTGACGATGAACTACCGAAGCAGGAATTTGGGCGTGACACTCCCGGAAATGGGGCTCTACGTCGGTCTATTGGCGATCGTGGGACTCTTCGTGGTCGGACAATGGGGCAACATCCAAAGCGGGGTTCGAACCGAGCAAGCGTATGCGGAGGTCGTGCGAGTGAAGACAGCCGCCGAAGCCTACCGGTCCGCCCCGGCGCAGGCCGGCTCGTATGCGGACATCAGCGTGGAGGAACTGGCGGACAACGGCTACAACATCGAGCCCTTCACGGACGGCGACGGCGAGAACGTCTACGGACTCGACGTCGAGGTGGCCTCCAAGGCCGACGTGGATGCCACCATCACCTACGAGTTCGACGTCGAAGCGGATTGCGAGCAGCTCGTCGACCGGCTGACGAACGGCGTTGGCGTGAAGGGAACGCCGGCGTGTTCGGGGAGTGGTCCCTACGAGCTCGAATTCGACATCGAGTGAACGATGCACGTGGTCGAGACGGTGGTTGCCTTGGGTGTGGCCGCAATGCTGGCGACAACCGGCTATCGTGTCGCCAGCGAGCGTCGGGACGCTGCCCGGGTTGCGGCGGATCTGGGTGCCGTCGCCGCGTTGGCGGTAGCGTACCGGGACGCGGGCGTCGACTGCGGACGGGCGCCGGGTACGCCGGTCGAGGTCGAAACCATGTCGGCGGCGCT
The DNA here is from genome assembly GCA_964548145.1 of uncultured Pseudomonadales bacterium. GTDB lineage: Bacteria > Pseudomonadota > Gammaproteobacteria > Pseudomonadales > Azotimanducaceae > VXYL01. The sequence goes on from CAZJRX010000009.1 coordinate 17,993, forward strand.
TGGTCGGAGTCGAGCCGGACCGACCGAACCTGGCGGTTGGCGTGTGCGCTACTACGCCCAGACGCCGCGTGTCAGCGTAGAGTGGCCGCCATCCGGTGTGCCGCACACGTCCGGGTTCGCCTTCGACGTGATACGGGGACCGGAGGCGACCGAGGCCGAACAGGCCGTGTTGGAACGACTGGGCGGTCGCCGCGAAGGCGCGAGTACCGCATTGGCGTGGCGGGCGGATGTATCGGGTACGCACCGTGCGCGCCGCTCGTTCGCCGCCGGTAGGGCGCATACGGGATGTTGACCCGGGGCGTGACGCTTGTGGAGATGCTGGTGACCCTCGCCGCTGCATCGTTGTTGCTGCATGGCTTCTACGTATGGCGGACCGCAGCATTGGAAGAGGCGGTGGTCCAACGAACGGTCGACGGAATCCTGTTGGTGGACGAAGCCGCGTACGCGTATCACGCCGAGCGAGGTGATTGGCCGGTAGCGATGCGTGATCTCGTGGCAGCCGGGCTCTTGCCGCCCCACCCACAGCAGGTCGGTCAAACGGCCCTCGCAAACGGCACCGGTGGGCAATTCGTACTCACGCCCGTCTCGGGCGGCGGGATCAGGATCGCCACGGAACTGCTCGAAGCGGGCGACCCCAGTGCCCCGCGCCTCGCCCAGTCCGTCGTGCGTGCCTTCCCCCACGGTACGGCCGCTTCGGGAAACACCGTCGAGCTTGTGCGCACCACGCCTCCGGGCGCGCATTCGGATCTGGAGGTGTTCGTGCGTCGCGACGCTACCCGGGCCATGACAGCCGGACCGCTGCGGTTCGCGGGTAACGGAATCGCCGGCGTCTCCGAGGTGGCTTTCCAAGGAGAGGTGGTCGAGGGCAGGCCGTGCCGCCCAAGGCGAATCGCGACTGCGTCCGACGGCACGCTGATGCAATGCCTCAGTGGTGTCTGGCGCGCAGTGGGGGCAGCGGCGGGGGGCATGCCATGCTCGTGGTCGGGATGGATGATCGTCGACCTCATCGGCTGGTCATCACCGAATGTCAGCCCGGGGTACACGGCGGGATCCGTCATGGCATGGCGATGCGAGAACGGTCGCGTTGTAGAGGTCGCCCGACGTCGCTGCAGCTATCGTGGTTCGGTCGCGCAGGGGCGCGGCAGCCCCGATTTCACCTTGGCACAATGCGGATTGTCGTAGGCTGGCGACCGCGGTGCCAAGCCGCGTCTGGCTACACGAAATAGCCGTTCTCTTCCCCCTGTACGACCTCCTCCTCGGTCATCCCCAGCCAGTCGGCAAGCACGGCGACGTTATCCTCGCCGATCCGGCGGGTGCGTCGATAGGCATCGCACGACGTGTCTTCGAACCGCAGGGGCAGACGGTCCGCGTAGGTTTGGCCGAACACCGGGTGCGGCTCGTCGATAGCGAAGAGGAATCCGCTTTCCCGGAGTTGGGGGTCGGTAGCACCCATGTCGGCGCCGGTCTGGACCACGCCGGCCGGGACACCCGCGGCCTGGCAACGTTCCATGGCGTCCGTCGCCGTCAGGGTCCGGGTCCACGCGGCGACATTGGCATCGAGGTCGACCGAGTCCACGCGTCCCTGGGCGGTCTCCAGACCCGGATCTCGCGCCCACGCCGGATCGCCCATCACTCGCCTGAACGCATGCCATTGCGCATCGGTCATGCAGGCGATGGCGACCCAGCGCTCGTCGACGACAGCTTCGCTCTTCGCCCCGGCCGAGGGATAGCAGCCGTGGGGGGCCGCCACGTCGTACGGCAGCCGGTTGCCGGTAGGCTCGGCGGTGCGCGCATTGGCGAAGTAGTCGAGCAGCGACGGACCGGCCAAGCCGACACCGACCTCGAACTGGGATAGGTCGATACGCTGACCGCGACCGGTCTGCCGGCGTGCCTCCAGGGCGGCAAGCACCGCGAACGCACCGTGCAAGCCGGCGCAGTGGTCGTTGTAGGAAAACCCGATGCCGATGTCCTGGCGACCGGGGACCCCCGTCAGGTGCGTAAGGCCGGCCAGGGCGTGGATGGTCGGCGCGTAGGTCACGAAACCCGACCACGGGCCACCAGCCCCCATTCCTGACATCTGTACGTAGATCACACCGGGGTTCGCGGTGCTCACGGTGTCGTAGCCGATGCCCCAGCGGTCCAGGACACCGACGGAGAAATTGTCGATCACCACGTCGGCTGCCTCGGCGAGCCGCCGGCAGGTGTCGCGGCTCTCGGCGTGGGACATGTCCATCGCCACCGACCGCTTGTTCCGGTTCCACATGATGTAGTAGGAGCCGTCCGGTGCGTTCGGGCCGGCCCGCGCCGTCGAGTTGACCTTCACGACATCGGCACCGAGATCGGCGAGTATCCGGGTGGCGAAGGGTCCGGCAAGGACGTGGGTGAAGTCCAGGATACGAATCCCGGCCAAGGGTCGGTCGCCGGGAGTCCTCGTGGCCGGGGGAGGTGGCGGCTGGACGGTCTCGCGGGGCGACGCTTCGGTCAGGCGTTTCACGGCATCGGTGTCGGTACCCGGGTCGCCGTACGGTCCGAGCCGCCAGGGCGTGTCGCCGAACCGATATGGTGTCCCCGGTCCGCGGATCGTGTGCGGTCCGATGCGGTAGTCGACCCACCAGTCCCGGGCTTCGAGGTGCGGGTTCGCAACGACCTTGTCGATGGGAAGCACCCAACCGTAGGGGGCGTGGTGGTCTTGGGCCTCGAAGAAGAGCTCCTCGACGTCGCGGGTCGCGACCCAGTTGCGCAGCACCTCCATGAACCGGCGGATGTAGCTGCGGCGGTTCTCCGGTTCCTGGTACTTGGGGTCGAGCAGGTCCTCCTGGGCGTCCTGCTCGATCAGCCACACCAACTGGTTGTCGAAACTGGGCGTGGGCGTGACCATGATCGCGCCGTTCCTGGCCGGCATCACGACGTACGCACCGCTCCAGTGGAGGCTGCCCCGTCGTTCGAGAGCCGGCGCGGCGGTATTCGGCATCCGGTCGTGGTACCAGAACCACATCAGGACGTGCTCGAGGCACGACGCGATGCACTGGTGTACGGGCACGTGAACGCGTTGGCCGATACCGGCGTCGCGAACGCCGTGCAGCGCCGCCAATGCCGCGATCGCGGCGTAGGCGCCGGAAAGGACGAAGTTCAACTCGCCGAAGGTCTTGAGCGGCGGCGTATCGGCATCCCCCGTCGTTGCCACCGCGCCGCCCAAGGCGCCGGCCACGAGGTCGGGTGCCAGGTAGTCCCGCCAGGGTCCCTCGGGACCGAACGACGAGATCTCGACAACGACAAGGTTCGGCCGCTGTTTCCGCGCCTCGTCCAGGCACGCCTCGGCAACGCAGAACGCTCCCGTCGTCGCCAGCACGACGTCCGCGCGGTCCACGAGCCTACCCAGCAGGGCACTGCCGGCTTCGGCGTCCGGGTCCAGGGCCACGAAACGGCGGCTGGAGGCGAAGAACGCATGCCACAGCGAGTAGCCGGAGGGGTTCGATCCGGGTGGACCGCCTTCCAGGCGGGGACCCCGGTCCCGCAGCGGGTCGCCATCGAGTGGCTCGGGCCGAATGACCTCGGCGCCAAGGTCCGCAAGCAACTTGGCACCGTAGATTGCACGTTCGTCCGTGAGGTCGAGAATCCGCAGATTGTCCAGGGCACCGCGTGCCAAGTATTTGTTCTCCGACGGCAAGGCGCGATGATGATAGTACGAACGGACCTCGCCGCGACCGCCGTGACAGACGGCCAAGCGCTCGCAACCCACCCGCGTTAAAATGCGCGTCGACGCCGGTGGCGAAACGGGTCGAATAATGGCACGGAACGCAGATCTCGACGGCCCGCGTGGGTCCTGTTGGCCACGGCGAAGCCTGACGGTTGCCCTGATGGCATTGTCGACGGCGGTTGGCCCCGCTGCGTCGGCGATCGACTTGGCCAAGGCAGTTGCCGAAGGCAAGACGGCGCTGGGATTCCGCTACCGCCTCGAGCATGTGGACCAGGACGGCATTGCCGAGGATGCCCTGGCTTCGACGGCACGGGCCCGATTGACCTGGAATTCGGCCAAGACCGACAACTTCACGTTCGGCATAGAGACCGACTACTCCTTGATCCTCGGCATCGAGGATTTCAACTCCACCACCAACGGGCGAACCGAGTATCCGATCGTTGCCGATCCCAAGGGCTTCGACCTCAACCAGGCATTCGCGAGATATTCGAACGGCGACACGACGGTTACGGTCGGTCGGCAACGCATCAACCACGGCGGCCAGCGCATCCTCGGCGGCGTCGCCTACCGCCAGAACGAGCAGACCTATGACGCGCTGCGCGTACAGGGCAAGGCGGGCAACCTCGATCTCGACTACAGCTACATCCACAACATCAACCGCATATTCGGTCCGGGCGATGCCGCACAGCCGGGCGACTGGTATGGCAACTCGCATGCCTTCCGCGCGTCGACGGCAACCGGCGACGGTCACTCGGTGGCGGGTTTCGCGTACCTGCTGGACCTCACGAACGCCAACGGCCCGCCCAACGCCAACGCCACCTACGGTGCCGAGTACGAGGGCAAGTTCGAAGCGCTCACCCTAAACGCCGCGATCGCACGTCAGAGCGACTATGCCGACAACCCGGTGTCCTACGATGCCTTCTACTACCTGGTGCAGGGCGCTGCGGACGTCGGGGGATTGACGCTGACCGCGGCCCTCGAGGTGCTCGGCAGCGACGACGGCACGGCGGGCTTCCGCACACCGGTTGCGACGCTGCACAAGTTCCAGGGCTGGACGGACCGGTTCCTCGCGACGCCGGCAACCGGGGTCCGAGACTTGTGGTTCAGCGTCGCGGGCAAGGCAGGTGCTGCCACCGTGACAGGGGTATTCCACGACTTCAAGGCCGACGAAGGCGGTGCCGACTACGGCTCGGAGATCGGCCTCGCGATCACCTACCCGCTCCGCGACAACCTCTCCTTCCTGTTCAAGACGGCACGGTACTCGGCGGCGGAACACGCCACAGACATCAGCAAGGTGTGGATGATGCTGGACTGGAAGTGGTAGGGGTGCCGGGACGGCTGTGTCAGCGTCACACCGTCCCGGATACCAGTTCCGATCCCAACGAGCCGCGCGCTTCCTCCCACCTTTTGGTCAGGACACAGAAGTCGACCGGCGTCCCGACGACTATTCGGCGCGGGGCGCCGCCGGGGCTATCTAGGGGCGCGAGGAATAAATCCAGCGCCTCTTCGGGGGTCAGCGTTTCTGCATCGCCGATGACTGTCCCAACCGCAGTTCGTCGTTCGACCGCGGCGCGCATGGCGGCCCATGGATCGGGGTCGCCGTAGGGGGCGTCCGTGCCGCCGCCGAGGGGAATGCCCGCTTCCAGGAAACCGCGGCACCGGTAAAGGTTGTCGTGATCTTCAGGGGGGACGTCACGTAGATACTGATCGCCACGTTCGGCGATGAAGTTCGGTTGGGTGACGACGGTGATGTGGCGGTCGTCGCCCGAGACCTCCTGCAGGAGGCGCATGGTTGGCGCATCGGTGACCGAGGCATGTTCGATGCGGTCGCCCGGCATCGTGCCGGCGTCGCGCAGTGAGGCCAGGGCGAACACCAACTCCGTGCGCGTCACGCAGTGGAATGCGACCGGTCGCCCGCGACCGTGAGCCTGGGTTATGCGTTGTTGCAGGCCGTCGGACTCGGGAAGAGCCGCATCGTCCAGCATGATCTTCAAGGAGCCCGTTTGCAGCCCCTCGTTGCCCATCAGGTTCACGCGCTGACGGAGGTCGAGGCGACGATACAGCACCGCGGTGCTCGCATCGTTGGTGTATGTGGCGTCGGTGATGCCGGTAACGCCGTAGCCGGCGAGCAGACGGGACGTCTCCTCCACGGCCGGGACGAGGCCGTCGTCTTCGGCCAGGCGTTGCCGAAGCAGGCCGTCGAGACGGAAAAGCCGCCCGTTTTTCGTTTCGATCCCGAGCCGCCGAACGGCAAGCGAGTTGACGAACCACATCTTGCCCGAGCGGTGCTGGATGCGGATCGGGCGATCGTCACGTAGCTCGTCGAGCGATCGCATGTCGAGCATTCCAGCGACGGATTCGTGGTAGCCGACACCGCGAATCCAATCCTGGCCGGTCGCGGCTTCGAGAGCGGTCTTGAGTTCGGCGCGCGACGAGACCGCCGGCGGCCCGCACGTTACTGAGCGTCGCGCCGCAGCCAGCGCGAAGAGGTGTATATGGTGGTCGTTCAAGCCCGGGATCAACGCGCCGCCCGCAGCGTCGAGGATGTCCTCATCGACCGCAACGTCGAGTCCACGACCGATTTCGGCGACTCGACCGTTACGGCAACGGACGTCAAGGTTGGCAACGCCGTCGACTTCGACGTTGACGATCAAGAGGGCGGATCGGTCGAGGTTGTGTGGGCCGGTACCGACCGGTGGCATCAGTCTTTCAGAGTGAACGTGATCGCCGCGCCGCCTTCGGCGACGGTGAACTCCTTGAAAAGGAGTGGTGCGCCAACCCACCGGGCACCAAGGCGACGTCGGATCACCCGCACACGCTCCCCACGGGACCGCGAGGACAATACCACACCGGTGCCGGGCGGCATGGACCACGTTGCTACAATCCCCAAGGACGATAGGGTTGCCGGTCCGGTGGCACCAATGACACTTTCGGAACTCGCCGCACGGCTAGGCTCGACCGACGGCTACGAGTCCCTCTCGACGGCGGCGGGTACACCGTGGGTCGCCGTCCGCCTCGACGATCAACCGGTGCCGACGTTCCATGCCCAGCCAAACTGCGTCGTGGTCGGCATCGTCGAACAGGCTGACGCCCGGAACGACGAAGCACCCGATGTCGTCGATGTGGTGGTGAACGCGGAATCGGCGGGGCGGGTCACCGAGGCCATCGATCGCAATCCCGTCGCCGCCGCGGTCCTGGTGCGCTTGCTCCGGCACAACGAGCGGGTCGGCGCCGCGGACTCCGGCTTCGCCGAGTCGCTGGCGTACTCGGCCCTGCAACACGGCGCGGAGTTCAAGAAATGGCTGGCTCAGCGTGCGAGCCGCTCTCCGGGCCCCGATCCGGACCAACCGGCGGTGCTGCTTGAACGCGACAACGAGACGCTCCGCATACGGCTCAATCGACCACGAAAGCGCAATGCCTACTCGGCGGGCCTGCGCGACGGCTTGTGTGAAGCGCTGGAACTCGCGATGGCCGATGACTCGATCCTACGGGTGGTGCTTGACGGTGCCGGTGCCTGCTTCAGCGCTGGCGGCGACCTCGACGAGTTTGGCGAGGCAACGGACGCTGGTCTCGCCCATGCATCGCGCATGGCGCGCAACGCCGGTGTTCTAATCGACTGCCTGCGGGATCGCGTCGAGGCCCGGCTGCACGGTGCCTGCATCGGGGCGGGCATCGAATTGCCGGCGTACGCCGGACGGGTGGTGGCGCGGGAGGACGCATTCTTCCAGCTACCGGAAGTGGCCATGGGGCTCATTCCGGGCGCTGGCGGGACGACCAGCATCCTGCGGCGTATCGGCCGGCGTCGCCTGGCCTACATGGCTTTGACGGGTGAGCGGATCGACGTGACCACCGCGCTGGGGTGGGGATTGATCGATGCGGTGGCGGACTGGCCGTCGGATGCGGGCTAGGGGTCGACGTCGTCCCGGATCGGGTGCTCGAAGCACAGGCAGCGCCCGTCGGGATCGCGGACCTCGAGTTGCTTCATGCCGTAGAAAGCAACGAACGGCGGCGCCAAGTCGACGCCGTTCGCCGTAAACCGCTCGTGCAAGGCGTCGACGTCTTCGCAGAGGAAGTAGAGCGCGACATCGCTTCGGTTGTCGGCCAAACCCGCCAGCCGATCCGCATCGGTCTGCTCGAGCATGATCCGCGCACCCTCCATGGCGAGCATGCACCACGACAACGCGCCGTCGGGATCGTAGCGGTTGGTTAACGTGAATCCGAGTTGATCGCAGTAGAACGCCCGGGAGCGCTCGATGTCGACCGTGAACAGCAGCGGCAGGGGGGCGTGGACGTTCTCCCTCGGCGAGATCAGCCTGTCCTTGACCACCCGACGCAGCAGCTTGCCGGTCTCGTTGTAGGGCAGTTCGCTCCAGAACTCAACGACTTCGGGCACACGCGACGAGCGCATGTGATCCTTGACCCAGTTCTGCAGTTCCTGCAACAGCGATTCGTTCGCCGGCGTGTCGCTTTTCACCACGACCGCGCTCGCCACCGCTTCCCCCCACTCCTCGCTGGGGATGCCGACCACGGCCGCATCGGCAATGGCATCGTGGGCGATGAGCACGTCCTCGATCTCGCCGGGCGACATGTTCTCGCCGCCCCGGACGATGACGTCGTCGGCGCGGCCGTCCAGGAACAGGTAGCCGTCGGCGTCGAGGAGACCCGCGTCCCGGGTGGGAAACCAGCCATCGGCGTCCACCAGGCTGCCGCGGTCTTCATACTCGCCGGAGACCTGCTCGCCGCGGACGTGGATTTCGCCGCGTTCTCCGGGTCCGAGGACGTCGCCTTCCTCGCCTCGGATCTCGATCTCGACGCCGGGCAGCGGAATGCCCACCGACACGAGCCGGCGGCGGGCGTCGGCGTCGTCGCTGGCGGCCGCCGCGCGGTGTTCGTCGGGTCCGAGGACGGTGATCGTGGAACTGGTCTCGGTCAAGCCGTAGGCGTTGGTGAAATCGGTGTCGGGAAACAACGCCATCGCCTTCTCGATGACCGCGAGCGGCATCTTCCCGCCGCCGTAGGAGAGGGACTGCAGGTGGTCCATTCCAGCGGTTTTCTCGCCCTCGAGGGCGTCGACGATTCGCGACAGCATGGTCGGCACGACGAACGCGGTCGTTATACGTTCGTGGCGGGCGGTCTCGATCCACGCATCGGCGCTGAAGTTCGCGAGTTGCACCACGCGGCGTCCCGCATAGACCGAACTCAACGCCGCGGCGATGCCGGCGATGTGGTAGGGCGGAACGCAGACCAGAGCGGCTTCGTCTTCCTCGGCGGACATGAACTCGACGGAACTGACGATGTAGGAGACGAGATGCTTGTGGCGCAGCACCGCTGCCTTGGGAACGCCGGTAGTGCCGCTGGTGAACAGCAGCACGCCGACATCGTCGGGATCCATCGAACGTTGCTCGCTGTCGCCGCCGCCGCCGCGGGCAAGGTCGAGGAAGGATTGCCTAGCGGTGGCCTGAATGCCCTCGCGACCTTCGAAATCGGGGAGACGTTCGGCGTCGGTTATCAGGTAGGCGGGCTGGACCCGGGCTAGCAGGGCGTCGATTTCGGCGCTCGTCAACCGGTAGTTGATGGGAACGTACGGAACGTTGGCCCAACCGCTTGCGAATAGGGCCACGGGGACGGCGAGGTTGCTGACGTCGAGCATGGCGACCCGCGATGCGCCGGACTCCCGGATGCGATGCGCGGCGGCGCCTGCCGAGTCGTAGAGTTCCTGGTAGGTGAGCGATGTGCCTTCGAGGGGATCCGTGAAGGCGACGCGGTCGCCGAACCCGGACGTGGCCATCTCGAGCAGCATCATGGTGTTCACGGGCTGTGCTCCGTGGCCGATGGGGTTGGCGGGGCGGGTCAGTCGGTCTTGGGCAGCTTCTTGGCGTCCTTGACGGCGAGGGCTGCGTCGCCGGATGACAGGGAACCCGGCCCGGCCTTGACGCACAGTACTTCGAGGGAGCCGTCTGCGTTGACGTAACGCTTGCCGATGGCGGAGCCTTGTGCGTGCGCCGGGTCCACCGCGCCGCCGTTTGCGCCATCTCCCTCGACCATCGGCGACCCGCCGCAGGACAGTTCGACATCGCCATCCGGCGCGGCGATCACCATGATCTCCGTCGTGCAGACAGCGCTTTTCAGACGTTTACCGGCGGACAAGGTCGGCATAGCTCACCCAGAAATCTCGTTGGCCAACAGGACGCCGCATTGTACCCAAACGAGGCGCATGGCGGCGTGCCCGATTCGGGATCTGCATTGTTGCCGCCGATCGGTGGGCAACAATCGGTGCCCTAGGGCGACGGTATCCCCTAGCCCGCATTTCTCACCAGTGGCCGCGATGATCGCCGAGGATTTTGGTTC
>CAZJRX010000010.1:0-8994 GCA_964548145.1 uncultured Pseudomonadales bacterium
TTCACTCTCGGCAACGCGCCACAATCCTCGTGGTGCGCCGCACAAACGCAGACCCCTTCGATAGTCTCACGACTCCGGCAAAGCGTCCATGAGTCCCCGCCGGTCGAGGGCAACGCCGTTGCACGAAAGGCGACATTCTCGCAATATCGCGCGTGAAGGCGCACGACAATGGCTTCTACCTTCACAACCCAAATTGGGTCACGGTTGCTCCACTGCGGCGGTTTGGCCATGCTGACCATGGCCAGCGCACCCGCATTCGCGAACGTGACCGGCGACGCCGCCGCGTCGGTTGCCGGCGCCACGGCATTTGTCCGAACCTATTGCGCCAGCTGCCATACCGAACGAACACAACACGTCCGCTGCCAGCGCTGCCACACCGAGCACGGTGACTCAACCTTCGCCGACCTCGACCTCGGCGACGTCAGCAAGAATCGCGACACCTGGGAGCAGGTCGTGGACAAGCTACGGGCCGGGCAGATGCCCCCGCTCACGGCTCACCAACCGAACCAGAGGACCGCCGACCGATTCCGCAGCTGGCTCGCCGCAGAACTGGACCGTGCCGCCCGGGCGCAACCGGACCCCGGCCCGTCACCTGCATTTCGCCGTCTGAACCGCAGCGAATACCAGAACGCAGTTCGCGACCTGCTCCGGGTGGAGATCGATGCCGCGAACCTCCTTCCGGCCGACGACTCAAGCCACGGATTCGACAACATGGCCGGCACGTTGCGCGTCTCGCCCCTTCTGATGGAGCGCTACCTGGCAGCCGCCAAGACGATCAGCCGGCTGGTGGTGGGGAGCAGCGAAGCGTTCGGCAGTCGAACCTACCACATCGGCACGGAGGCCGAACGACGCGTGCGGTCTGGCGATCCCGCACCGGGTGTCGAGGGAGGCTCGGGGATTCGCCACTACTTTCCGCGCGACGGGAGTTATGAGTTCACCGTAGCGCTCGAACCCATCAACCGGCCCGGGGCTCGCCGCACGACACCGGAGTTGGTCGACCGCCGGCTGGAACTCGCGGTGGACGGTGACCAGGCCGGCACCTTCACCGTCGCCAAGCCCGACCGGGAGATACGCGAGCCGCCGAAGTTCCGGGTTCGAACCCGGGTACGCGCCGGCGAGCGTGATGTCGCAGCCCGGTTCTACAAGGCGCCGCTGAACCTGGTCGACGGCCTCTTGGAACCCCTCGTCAACGAGCGCGGCGAAGGCGAAATCGCCGGTGCCAGCGGGTCCGTGCCACGGCTTAAGTCGCTCACCATCGAAGGGCCTTTCGAAGCCGGCGGCCCAGGCGACACGGCCAGTCGAAGAGCCATCTTCACATGCAGCCCGGCGTCGCCCGCTCAAGATGCCGGCTGCGCCGAAACCATCCTATCGGCACTCGCCAGACGGGCGTTTCGGGGCACCGCAACCGGGGTGGAAACCCGATCCCTGGTCGACGCCTACCAGGATGCGCGAAACCGCGGCTATTCGTTCGACGACGGCATTGGCTACGCCGTGCGTAGGCTTCTCGTGAGCCCCCATTTCCTGTTCAGGGTGGAGGCCGACCCGGTGCCGGACGGAACCGCGCCCCGGGGTGTCAGTCCGATCGAGCTGGCATCGAGACTATCGTTCTTTCTTTGGAGCAGCATTCCCGACGAGTTGCTCCTTGGTGTGGCGGAGCAAGGGTTGCTCGACACCGCCGAGCAGATCGAGACGCAGGTTCGCCGGATGCTCGCCGATTCCCGGGCGTCGGCGCTTACCTCGAACTTCGCCAGCCAATGGTTGGAACTGCGCAGCCTCGCGTTCTACCGGCCGACGGCACCGCTCAGTTTCCACTACGACGAGGCGTTGCGGGATGCCTTCCAGGCCGAGACCGAACGGTTCGTCGACCATGTGCTACGCAACGATCGTCCGGTGGCCGAACTCCTGACCGCCCGCTACACCTTCCTAAACAAGCGCCTGGCCGACCACTACGGCATCCCCGGCATCCAGCACCCGGACGTCAGGCGCGTCGAACTCCCCCCCGGGAACCCCCGTGGCGGTCTGCTCGGCCACGGCAGTCTGCTCGCGATCACGTCCCACCCCGACCGGACCTCGCCCGTGCTGCGCGGCAAATGGGTTCTCGCCAACCTCATCGGCATGCCACCGCCGCCACCGCCGCCGGACGTGCCCGATCTCGAAGGCGGCAAGCCGGGTATCAAGGCACCGACGCTTCGCGAGCAACTCAGCGAACATCGCGACCACCCCGCGTGCGCCAACTGTCACAACCTCATTGACCCTGTCGGGTTCGCGCTGGAGAACTTCGACGCCATCGGCCGCTGGCGGGAGCGGGACGATTCCTGGAATCCGATCGACAGCGTCGCCGTGCTACCGGACGGTGCAGTGGTACGCAATGTCGAGGAACTGAAGCAGGCGCTGGTCGAGCGGCCGGAGCGGTTCGCGACGACGATAACCGAGCGGCTCCTCACCTATGCCCTCGGTCGCGGGCTCGAGTCCTACGACGCACCGGCGGTGCGCAAGATCGTTAGCAGCGCGGCGGCGGATGACTACCGGATCCAGTCGCTCATCGTCGGTGTGGCGCAAAGCTATCCCTTCGTGATGCGTCGGACATCCTCACCCAGCCAGCTCGCGGGACGCGACAGGGCAAGGCATACCGATCAACCACCGCCTGAGACCGGCGCCGAGTGACCGACGAGCCCAACGGCCCCCGGCCGGTTATCTGCACTACAATGGCGCGTTGCCAACGCGGTTCTCTGCCAACGCACACCGCTTTCCTTCATGAAGACGGGCGACCACGGTGCCGCCCCCACAGGAGAAACCATGATCGACGCTCACTTCTGGCCAACGCCCAACGGATGGAAGATCACCATCATGCTCGAGGAGTGCGGGCTCGACTACAACATCGTGCCGATCGACATCGGCGGCGGCGATCAATTCAAGCCCGAGTTTCTGCGCATCTCGCCGAACAACCGGATGCCGGCGATCGTCGATCACGACCCCTTGGGCGGCGGCGAGCCGCTGGCGATCTTCGAGTCCGGCGCGATCCTCGAATACCTGGCCGAGAAGACCGGAAAGTTCCTGCCCGCCGACACTCGGGGCAAATACAAGACCCTGCAATGGGTGCATTGGCAGATGGCCAACCTGGGCCCGATGATGGGCAACGCCAACCACTTCAAGAACTACGGCAGGCAACTGACCGACGATCCGAAGCAACTCGAGTACGGCGTCAAGCGGTTCGTCAGCGAAGTCGACCGGCTTGGCGGCGTCATGGATGCCCAGTTGGCCGTCAACGAGTACCTCGCCGGTAGCGAATACACCATTGCCGACATCATCAGCTACCCGTGGGCCTTCCTGATCGGTCATACGCTCGAGGAGGACTTGGCGGAGACGCTTCCCAACCTCAAGCGTTGGATCGACCTGCTGCATGCACGCCCGGCGGTGGAAGCCGGACGTCGCGTGGGACGTGACCTCAGCCAGCGGCAACTCACGGAGGAGGAGCAGAAAAGGCGCCACGAGCTCCTCTTCCACCAAACCAGCACGAGCAACAGGAAATTCCGCGACGTCAGGGAAGCCGCCGCACGCACCGCGTCGTGACGGCGACCGCCCTACCCGTCGCGTCGGCTGCGTCGGCTGCGCACGAGGCGGCGCTCGCGACCATCGGGGCACCGGGCGGGTGGTGGAATGCCGCCGATCGTCTTGCCATCGTCCGTGCCGCCCGCACCGCCCCGACCTGTTCCCTTTGCTTGCGACGAATGCAGGTGCATTCTCCCGATGCCGTTGAAGGGAACCACGACAGCGACGGCGTACTGCCGCCCATCGCCGTGGAGGCCGTTCACGCCATTCGCAACGACTCCGGGCGGCTCACCCGACGCTGGTTCGACGATGTCGTCGACATGGGGATGCTGCCGGAGGCGTACGTCGAGCTGGTTGCGGTGACGGCGAGCGCCGTAATTGTCGATACCTACGCACAGGGCATAGGTCTGGACATGCCCGACTTGCCCGAACCCGACAAGGGTGCGCCGACCCTCGAGCGCTCCAACGACGTCGTCGATGCGGGTGCCTGGTTGCCGCTCGCCAGGGAAGGCCGCGCCAACATCCTCCGCTCGCTGGGCCTCGTGCCCAATGCCCTCAAGCTGTTCTTCCGGACCTTCGGGCCCTCCTACTACATGACCCCCGAGTCGCGCTTCGCACTGGACCGTGCTCAGGTCGAGTTGGTGGCGGCGCGGGTATCCGCCGTCAACGAGTGCTTCTACTGAACGACCTCCCATACGGTGGCGCTCCGGGAGAGTGTCCGAAACAGCGACGGTGACGAGGTTGAACTCGGGGCCGTAACAGGACGCAGCGACGGCGATGCCGGGGTTTGCCACGGCGCATTTCTGATCGAGCTGGCCGAGTCCCTCGCCCGCTGGAACTGGCCCGAAATGGCGACCTTGCGCCAACGCGGCATCGACCTGCTCGGCCCGGAAGCAACCCGGGATGCGATCCTCGTCGGCGCCGGGTTCAACGGTATCACGCGCGTTGCCGACGCCATCGGCATACGGCTCGACTCGCACACCGCCAACGCGTCGGTGGAACTGCGCGTGACCACCGGAATCGATGCCTTCGCACCGTCGGAGAAGTGGCACCACCCCTGAAACAGCGTTTCTAGAAGCTGACGTGTACGCCGCGTCCGCGCATCAACACTGAGCCAAATGCGACTCAACTGTTGACCCGGTGCACGACTCGGGAAGTCTTGTCGGCGAGCCGGTTGGCGCGCGGATGCCATTCGAAACTCTATCGTTCACGCAATCCGGTCGACGGCACGATAATACTCGCCCGTGGGTAGTGCTCCTCAAGGACGCGCTGCCGTACACGGCTACGGTCGTTCCGAGCGAGAAGCCGAGCGCGCCTGAAGCTCTCCCCGGCCGCCGATGCGTTGCCGAGTCGGTCGTGGGCCTCGCCCTGAAGCCGGTGGAACCGATGATCCCGGCGATGCAGCCGAATCGCGCGGGATACCAGTTCTAGCGACTCCGATGGTCGTTCGGCTTCGAACGCGCGTTCCGCCAAGGTGTAGTACGCGTAGGCGTCGCGGATCCGCGAATACGCCATGCGCCGCTCGTAGAACGATGCCTCGCGATTCCGTCCGAGCACCGTGTAGGCGTTCGTCAACCCTCGGTAGGCCGCGCTGTGGTAGCCATCGAGCACCAAGGCCCGCCTATAACTCGCAATGGCATGGTCGAAGTGGCCGCGTCGGGCATAGAAGACGCCGAGGTTGGTCCATAGATCGGGATTGTCCGGCGCCGCTTCGAGCGCTTTGCGAAGGTAGACGAAAGCGCTGCGCGCATCCCCGGCCAAACCGTCGGAGAAGGCGAGGTTGTTGTAGTGCAACGCCTGGGCAACACGATCCGCAACGACGTGTCGATCGTGGATGCCGCTCGTGAACTCGTCACTGAATTCCACGGTCACCGAACCTCGGCCCGGTACCTGGTTAATCCTCGCGTTGACGTGCTTGTTCAGCACGATCATTCCGTCGATGCTGTCGTAGTCGGGTGGTACGTCGACGAGTTGGTAACGCGCGTCGAAACCCGCCTCCCGGGCGAGCGCGATGAACAGGCTCGTGTAGGCGAGGCAGTTGCCTCGCTTCTCGGCGAAGGCGTCGCGCGCGGCCAGGTTGGCATAGGGTTCGTAGCCACTGACCACGTAACCGCTGCTGCGCATCCTGTCCAACAGACGCCGGAATCGACCAGGTTCCGGCGAACCCTCGCGAAGGTCCGCCACGAATTCCCGCATCGCGTCGTCGGTGGCGAGAATGTCGACGTCGGGGCGTTCGCCACTCGACACTTCGTCGCCGAAGATCACGCTGCCAGACAATAGTTCGGCCTCGCCGATGCCGGGGTCCTCGACGGGAACGGTCGACTGACATGCGGCAAGGGCCAGGACAAGGGTTCCGATTGCCCCGCCGTTGTGCTCAAACCGCGGCATTCGATACCTCAATCCACCGGCGGCAGTTCCTCGGATGGCACCAACTCTATTCGTTCGGACACCGCTGCGACATACGCCAGCACCATCAGCGGTTGGTGCAGGTGGCCGCTCTTGGCCCGTGCCCCTGGTCGGGAACGCGCAGATGCGCATAGCCCAGATCGTCCGCCATCTGGGCGAAATACTTGACCGCACCGAGGTCGTCCTTCAACTCGCGGATGGGCAGTGATATGCCGATCTTCATTGTTGGGACTCCATAGGTCTTGTGGCACGGACCGGCGAACGGGTAGCTGTGATCGTAGCCGGGCAATCCGCCCCTGTCAGCAATCGCCAGTAGGCTTCGCGTTGATCGGCACGGGTCGTTCGTTCCGCGACGAACCGAACGTGCGAATCCGGGTGCGCGAGGGGATCGACCTCGATGCCCCAGAGTGGTTCGATCTCGTTTGGCACGACCGAGTAGCGCATGTCGATGACGCGCCCGGGGTGGGACGGATCGAGGGCGAGATAGTCGTCCGAGAACCATCGGAAACGTTCGATGTCCCGCGCCTGGCGGCTGCCCCTGTCCAGCCAGGGAAGATCACGCGGTAAGTCCAACGCGAAGACGCTGTCGCCGACGCAAGCCCGTGGTCGAAGTCCAGCCCTGACCGCGTCGACGTAGTAGCGCCCATCGTGTTCGTAGACGACCTTCCAGACCAGCAGGTTGCCAAAGCCGGCCTTGGCGGTAAGGCGTTGGGGCTCGTGGCCGCGCTGCGCCGCCAACGCCGCACCCACGCCTTCCACGCGTACCGTCTGCAGTACGCCCAGCAACAGGTACCCGAGGGCCCAGGCGGCCCCCATCAGGGCCAACGAACGGCGTTGTTTGACAATCGCGGCTACGACCAAACCAATGAGCGGCAGGGTGAACAGCGGATCCACCACCGAGACGTTGTTCCAGGCCACCCGGTGGTCGGAGAACGGCCAGAAAAGCTGCGTACCGTAGGACGTGCATGCATCGAGCAAGCCGTGGGTCGCGTAACCGGCAAGGCATGCCAAATACGACTCCACCGGCCGCAGCGCGCGCCGCACGGGCCAGTGCATGACCAACGCCACAACGGCCGCGCCAACGGGGATGAATACAAGGGCGTGGGTGAACTGTCGGTGATACTCGAGAAACAGCAGCGGGTCCGTCGCCGACCCGATCAGAATATCGAGATCCGGCGCCATGCCCGCGATGCACCCGAGCAAGGCGAAGGCGCGCAGCTTCCGACCATCGGCAATGTTCGTCGATGCGATGGCACCGACCGCACCTTGGCTGAAGGGATCCAACGACTACCCGCCGGTGCCCTACCGGGTCGTTGGCCGGGGCGACGTGCGTCGTTTGCCTGTCGCGCGCTTCTTCCGAACCGTCTTCTTCTTCGGTCGGGTCTTGGACGCCGGCGGGGGTTGCGTCCACTTCCCGTCGCGGTGGAACAACGCGTACTTGGTGGGTTTGCCGTCCATTTCGGAAACAACGAATTGCGAACGGGTCTTCCGAGAGAACTTCACGATTGTGGGGTTGCCGTCCGGATCCGCTTCCGGTGCCGCCAACAGGTACGCGAACTTGGGGTCGAGTTCGTTGCTGTGAGCTTTCAACTCCGAAATCCTCGGCGCGCGAGTCTCCCGGTGCTTGGGAAACTGGCTGGCCGCCAGGAAGATGCCCGCCGCACCGTCGCGTAGGACGTAGTGGTCGTCGACGTTCGCGCAGCGCAGTTCCGGCATCGGTACGGGGTCGGCCTTGGGTGGCGCGGGCTGGCCGTTGCGCAGCAACTTGCGCGTGTTCGAGCAGTCCTCAGCCGTGCAGCCGAAGTACTTGCCGAACCGGCCCGCACGCAACTGCATCTCGGCACCGCACTTGTCGCACTCGATGACCGGGCCCTCGTAGCCCTTGAGCCGGAACTCGCCCTGCTCGACCTCGAAGCCCGGACAATCGGGGTTGTTGCCGCAGATGTGCAGTTTGCGCTGCTGGTCGATCAGGTAGCTGTCCATCGGCGTGCCGCACGTCGCGCACTTGCGCTTGGCGCGGAGCAGCTTGGATTCCCCTTCCGCATCCTTGTCGATGTCCACCGCTTCCTCGCCGGGGACGAGATTGAGGGTGTTCGTGCAACGTTCCTTCGGGGGCAACGCGTAGCCCGAACAGCCAAGGAACACGCCGGTACCCGCCGTTCGAAGCTGCATCGTGCGACCGCACTTCGTGCAGGGTATGTCGGTTGCGGTCGGCGTATTCGGGCGCATGCCCTCCTCGCCACGGGCATTCTCGAGCCTGCCGGAGAAGTCGCCGTAGAAGGTGTCGAGAACCCCGCGCCACGCGCGGTTGCCATCCGCCACCTCGTCCAGATTGACTTCCATGCCGGCGGTGAACGAGTAGTCGAGGAGATCCGGAAAGCTCTCGATCAAGCGATCGGTCACCAGTTCGCCCACTCGCTCGGCGTGGAAGCGGCGGTTCTTGAGCGTCACGTAGCCCCGTTCCTGGATCGTCGAGATGATCGGCACGTAGGTGGATGGTCGTCCGATGCCACGCCGCTCCAGTTCCCGAACCAAACTGGCCTCGCCGTAGCGGGGTGGCGGCCGGGTGAAGTGCTGGACGGCTTCGGTTTCCTGAAGATACAAGGCATCGCCGACAGCGTAGTCCGGTAGCGCCTGGTCGTCGTCGCTGCGCGAGAGCGGCGCAAGCACCCTCGTGAACCCGTCGAAACGGACGATACGTCCACGTCGCACCAGATCGAACTCGCCGGCCGCTGCGGTCACCGTCGTCGCCAGGTACTCGGCATGGCTCATCTGGCAGGCCACGAACCGACGCCAGATCAGATCGTAGAGACGGCGTCCGTCGGCATCGATTCCCGCGGACGCCGGGAGACCGGCGAGATCGGTCGGCCGGATCGCCTCGTGCGCCTCCTGGGCGGTGGACTTGCTGGCATACCGGTTGGGCGACGCCGGGAGATAACGCTTGCCGTACTGTCCCTCGATGTAGGTACGAACAGCCGCCACTGCTTCCGGCGCGATGTTGGTGGAATCGGTGCGCATGTAGGTGATGAAGCCGCCCTC